>JBJXFT010000064.1:0-19801 GCA_046155725.1 Saprospiraceae bacterium | reverse complement strand
CCTTCCGGACCGAGGTCAATGACCCAATCTGCGCTTTTGATGACCTCTATGTTGTGCTCTACCACCAGCACCGAGTGGCCTTTTTCCACCAGCGCGTTGATGGCCGTGAGGAGTTTTTTGATGTCGTGAAAGTGAAGCCCCGTGGTGGGTTCGTCGAAGATGAAAAAGATGTGGCCGCCCGAATTTTCCCGAATCAGGAAGGAGCCGAGTTTCACGCGCTGCGCCTCGCCGCCCGAAAGCGTGCTGCTCGACTGGCCCAGGTGAACGTAGCCCAAGCCCACGTCAAAAAGTGGCTTGATGCGCTCCAGAATGTCTTTTTGGCCTTTGAAAAAATCCAGTGCTTCCTCCACGCTCATGTTCAGCACGTCAAAAATGCTCTTGCCTTTGTACTGCACATCCAGCACTTCTTGGCGGAACCTGCGCCCTTTGCACTCCTCGCATTCGAGGTGTACGTCGGCCAAAAACTGCATCTCCACTACCTGTTCGCCCTCGCCCTTGCAGGTTTCGCAACGCCCGCCTTCCACGTTGAAACTAAAGTGCTTGGGCTGAAACCCGCGAATCTTGGAAAGTTGCTGCTTGGAAAAAAGTTCGCGGATGTAGTCGTAGGCTTTGACGTAGGTGACGGGATTGCTTCGGCTGCTTTTTCCGATGGAGCTTTGGTTGATGAATTCCACGCGGGTCACTTTTTTCACGCTGCCCTCTATGCCATCAAACGAACCGGGTTGTTTCCCCGTGTTTTCAGGCAGATGCTGCGAGAGCGCCGGAAAAAAGATGTCGCGCACGAGCGTGGTTTTTCCAGAGCCGCTCACGCCGCTTACCACCGTAAGGCAATGGAGCGGGATGCGGATGTCCATGTTTTTCAAGTTGTGTTGGCGCACGCCTTTGAGGGTCAAAAACTCCTTGGCTGGGCGGCGTGCCGTGGGTGTATCGATGCGCATTTCCCCCGTCATGTATTTCGCGGTCAGGCTTTCGGGCGCGGCTTTGGCAATGTCGGCGTAAGCTCCCGCAAAAACCACGTTGCCTCCGTGAATCCCTGCCTCTGGTCCCATGTCCACGAGGTAGTCAGCGTTTTCGATAACGGCCTCCTCGTGTTCCACCACCACCACGGTATTACCAAGGTCGCGAAGTTCTTTCAACACTTTTACCAAACGCCCTGTGTCGCGGGGGTGCAGACCCACGGAAGGCTCGTCGAGCAAATACATCGAAGCCGTGAGGTTCGAGCCAAGCGTTCGCGTGAGGTGGATGCGCTGCGTTTCGCCGCCCGAAAGCGTGGAGGAAATGCGGTCGAGCGAGAGGTAGCCGAGGCCGAGTTCGACCATGAAGCGCAGGCGGTTGTTGATTTCAAGCAGGAGGCGTTTGGCGATTTGGCGGTCGTGCTCGGTGAGTTTTGCGTCGAGGCTTTGAAAGAAAGCCAGCACTTCGTCGAGCGGGATTCCAGTCAATTCGGAAATGTTTGTGCCTACGATTTTCACGCACAACGCCTCTTGGCGAAGCCGCCCGCCGTCGCAAGTATGGCAGGTGGTTTTACCGCGATAGCGAGCCAGCGTTACCCGGTTTTGGATTTTGTAGGTCTGGCTTTCCAGCTGTTTGAAAAAAGTATCAATCCCTTCAAAGTATTTGTTTCCACTCCAGAGGAGTTTTTGTTGCTCCTTCGACAGTGCCTCGTAGGGCGTATGAACGGGAAAGTCAAATTTGTGCGCGTGTTCCAGCAAGGTCGTCAACGCCTCTCCATATTTCTCGCCTTTCCATACTGCTACGGCACCGTCGTACACCGATTTGGTTTTGTCTGGCACTACCTTGTCTCGGTCAATTCCCAAGACCCGGCCATAGCCTTCGCAAGTAGGGCAGGCTCCATACGGGTTGTTGTAGTTGAACAGTTGTGGTGTGGGTTCGGGGAACGTGATCCCGTCCAACTCGAACCTGTTGTTGAACTGCTGACTGCTACTGCCCACTGCCACAATGCACTCCCCTTCGCTCTCGTAAAAAGCCGTGTTCACCGAATCGGCCAAGCGCATCCAGTCGGATTCTGTCAGTTCTGGCGAAAGCACGAATCGGTCAATGAGGAGGCGGAGATTTTGCTCGTTGAAAAGGTGGGCAGGCTGTTCGATGTCGAAGCGCGTTTCTACGCCCTCCAAAACATCTTGGATACCCAGTGTCTCACTCTCGAACTGCACCCGCGTGTAGCCTTTTTGCAACAAAAGGTTTAACTCTTGTTCGAGCGTACGTTCCTGATATTTCTTGGGGAAAGGCATCAGCACGAGACCGCGTGTGCCATCGGGGAGTTTTTTGATAAAATCAATTACATCAGCCACCTCGTGTTTCTGTACTATTTGCCCTGAAACGGGTGAGTAGAATTTGCCGATGCGGGCGTAGAGCAAGCGCAAGAATTCGTACACCTCTGTCATGCTCCCTACCGTGCTGCGGGCGTTGCCCGTGGTGACGCGCTGCTCGATGGCGATGGCCGGGCAAATACCCCGGATGTAGTCCACATCGGGCTTTTTCATGCGCCCAAGAAACTGGCGGGCATAACTCGAAAGGCTTTCCACATAGCGGCGCTGTCCTTCGGCGTAAAGGGTGTCCATGGTGATGCTCGATTTCCCGGAGCCGCTCACACCGGTCACCACCACGAGTTGGTTTTTCGGGATGCGAAGATCCACATTGCGAAGGTTGTTCGTCCGCGCACCTTTTATCACGATGTGGTTTGAGTCCATCAAATCATTGTTGATTGTCACACCTTGGCGTGATAGTGCGTTCGCGCTCATGGATTGCTGATCATCACGCCTTGGCGTAATGGAGTGTTCGCGCTCACTGATTGCCCCTTGCCCCTTCTTGCTTGTTGTCATACTTGTTTGTTTTGAAAATGCAAAAATCTAAAAACTTTTTGTTTTTAAGTCCGTGAGGAAAAATTAATTTTGCTATAATGATATGCCCTTTTTTACTGCTTGTCATTGCCACAAACCAACAATGACACCCAGCGAAAACACTCATGTTGTTCCCCGTGGAACATCATAGTTTCTATCGGGGTCTATTACATAACTGTATCGGTTATTCACTTCTCTCATAGCATTACAAGTTGCGGTGTCAGAAAATGAATATCCTGTGATCCCCCTATCTTTCATATTGTTCCACATGGAACCATATAGATCAAATATCCGCGAAAAATTAGATGGCGATCCTATATCCATGCCATTTGACAAAGTGTGGCATTTTGTATCAGATTTTGCGCCACCTCAAATGCCATTTCTTGAAAGGAATATTGGCTAAGGTTTTTGAAGGATTTGTTGGGAAGCATCTGAATCTTTTTGGGCATAAAAGGCCGTTGTCATCGGGTAGGCCTTTGAAAAGATATTCCTTGAGTGAAACACTAAGAGAAGGCGTATTTGTGCTGTACAACTACTGCATCGTTATATTTTTGTAATGATGATTTCGACTCGGCGGTTTTTGGCGCGGAGCTCTTCCGAATCATTGCCGTTAAGTGGTATTTTGGGGCCACAGCCTTTGATTTCAATTCGCGTTGCAGGGCATCCTTTTTCCATCAAAAAATCACGAATGGCTTTGGCTCGTTCTTCGGAAAGCCGCAGCAAGTCTTCAGCCCTGCCAATGTTGTCGGTGTGCCCTTCGATCCGAATGTACAGTTTCGGCGTTTCCAAGAGAATAGATGCCAAGCGCTCCAACTCTCCAAAAGACTCTTCCAAAATGAGAGCCTTGGATTGTTGGAAAAAAATAGGGCGCAGTTCTATTTTGGCATTCACCTCCAATGGGTCGAGCAGCAATTCGACATACTGTTCTCTGAAGTAGTAATAGTCGCGCCTAAAGAAAATTGCTTCGCTTCGCCCTGAAAACCCGCCCTTTTCTGGCACGAGATCAAACGCTACTCCTTTTGGTATTTTCAAACGAAAAGTCCCGTCTGGCGCAAGCAGCACATTGTGGGAGTCGCTTTTTGCTCCATAATATACTCGAGCATTGCGTATCAGTTCCTTTGTTTTTCCGTTCAAAATCCGGCCAATCACTTCCAGTTCGGTAGCTTGTGGAGGTGCTATCCGAACCCGATAAATATCGCTGTTCCCATCGCGCTTGGAAGTAAAATATAGAAAACCAGAAGTCATGTTGAAGTACGGCTGGCTGTCGTCATACTTTGAATTCATTGGATCAAACAGCAGGGCCGGGGAAGACCAATTTGTCCAAGTTTCATCCAAGCGTTTTGAAGTATAAAGATCGTTGCCGCCAAACCCGCCGCTACGAGAAGAAGAGAAAAAAAGGGTTTCATTATCTTCAGAAAGGAAGGGAGTGGTTTCGCGGTGATCGGAATTGATCGCCTTGCCCAAATGTTGTGGAGCTCCCCATTTGTTTTCTCCTTCGCGGAAACAAACATATAAATCCATGTCTCGGGAATCGACTCGAATGGCAGATAGGATTAAGATTTTCCCATCAAAACTCATGGTCAAACTTACATCGGAAGTGATGGTGTAATAATCCTTTATCTCAACCCGATTCGGAAAACTCCACATAATGCTGTCGGAGGTGCTGCGTATAAGTGAAAACCCTCTGTTCATATTCCCGTTTCGTTCAAATTGATTGATGACGTAAAAAGCATTTGGGTCTGGCGTAATGGTCACCATGCTGTTGGGCAGGGCATTGTTCAGCGGATAGCCAGGGTGCTCTAATGTGCTAAAGTCAAAAGAATCGCCTCGTGCAATCCAAATGTCTTGGTTGAAGGGCGAACGGTCGGGGTTGTAAATAGAAGCACCTGCAATTTGAGAATAAACCTCGGCCAAGGAGCTTGTATATTTTTCTGCCGAGAGTTTGACCGCCATATCAACGCTGTCAATCAACAGGGTGCGGTTGTAATCTGGAAAGCCAACGCGGGTGAAGTACAGGGTGCGCCCATCTCGGCTTGGCACGGGAGTTATTTCATCAAAAGTAGAGTTGATAAAAGGGGGCAATTTTTCCAAAACGAAATAATTGTACGTTTGAGAAACGCCCATGTTGGAAAGGAAAAAAAAGAAAGCAGGAAGCAAAGATTTCATTTACAAAGAAAGTAAAATTCTATAAAAAACGAGAGCCGCCACCAGAAGTCTGGGGCGGCCCGTTTGATAAATGAAGCACATCTGTGCCTATTCTTCGTCACCTTCGAATGCCTCAAAGTCGAACAAAAGCGAGAAACGAAGGGTGTTGTCCAGAGGGTTGCGTTGGTTGCTGGTGGGTACCAAATAGCTGAAGTTCAAACCAAAAATATTGTATTTCACTCCAAGGCCCACGCTGAAATACTTTCTATTGCCTTTGGAATAGTGCTCGCGGAAGTGACCAATACGCACAGCGAACTGGTCATCGTACCAATATTCGGCACCAACGCCGAGCGTGATTTCTTTTATTTCTTCTTTAAACCCGCCTGGCGCGTCGCCAAAGGATTTGAAGATGCCACGGACTGGCGAGTATTGCTTGTAATCAACTTGGCCATCACCATCCGCATCACCGAGGTCTGGGCGCGGCGTGGGCACCAGCAGTTTGTTGAAGTCCGTGGTGAAGGTCAGAGAGTTGAACTCATCAAGTTGAATTTTCAGTGCTGCGCCTACACCGAGATTGGTGGGGATGTAATCCCGATTGATGGAGTTGGTGTAGGTGATTTTTGAGCCGATGCTGCTGATGGCAGTACCGAATGTAAACTCCCCTTTGTTGTCGCCCATCTTTATGGGCGTTTTGTAAGTAAGCGAAATATCGGCAGCACCGGCAACACCCGGCTTGATTTCATTGCCTTCTACAATACGACCCGTAGCAAGATTGGAATAGACAAATTTTGCGCCTACCGCAGCGGAGAATTTTGGTGTCAATTTGCGCGCATAAGCTCCTGTAAACTCAAATTCATTGGGGCGGCCTTGGCCAAGCGACTCCCCCCTCTCGTCTGTGAACTCAATATCGCCGAGCGAGAAGTAGCGAAGGCTTGCGCCAACGGCTTGAAATTTGTCCAAACGATAGTAGCCAGACAGGTAGGCCAGATAAACGTCATTCAGACCAAGGTTGCGCATCCATGGAGTGTAAGTAGCCGACAGAGATACATTTTTGTCAGCAAAGGCCAACTTTGAAGGGTTGTAGTGCATCCCGTTCGGGTCAACAGAAGTAGCAATGCCGACATCGCCCATAGCACCGCCGCGCGCATCTGGCACAATGCGGAGAAATGGAACAGCGGAAGTCACGGCGTTGGCGCAAGGCTCTCCCGTAATCGGATTCCTTCCATTGACACATTTGGGATCAGAATCAGGATTTTGCCCGTACAAGGCTGTTCCCGTCAGAGTCAAAGCCGCCGCGAACAGCGACTGTGCGAGTAATTTATTCATGATAAAGCAAGTAAATTTAGTTGTAACGTTTTGGTGTTGAAGGTTCAGGGACGATATTTTTGTTTTAAAAATTGCATCAAAAAACCTACAAGTTATTTTAAAATAACCAATTTTTCAAAATCACTTTGAGCGGTGCTATTCCCTCCGGCGACATCGGTACCGCGCACTTTTACGCGGTAAAGGTACACACCCCGCGCAAGCGGGTCGCCATATTCATCGTTCCCGTCCCACTGCACATCGGTTGACACACGGAAACTATCATTGTTTGTTATGGTCTGCTGGATGGTCTTTACCAAACGGCCCGATACACTGAATATGCTGACCTGAACATCCAAAATTTGCCCGGCCAGATTGTGCTCGAATTGAAAATAGGTATTGGTGGTGAATGGGTTAGGGTAATTCAGAACGTGCGCAAGTGCCGCTTTTCCATCCTCGGCCACTACAAATTCCGTGTACCCTTCGCCAGAGTTGTTGGCTATATCCCAGCCTTTTACTTGGAGCGTATGGCGACCCGTGGAGAGATTGCGAAGTGGGTAAATAGCTTGGCCCTTGCGGGCATCTCCTTGTGCGCTTTCATAAAACTCGTTGAGGACCAAAGTTTCCAGTACGTTGCCATCGAGCACCGCCGTAAGGTCGTGGCCGATACTGGCACCCGTGACGTTCATGCCATAGTCGTCCACACATTTCACCAAGACCTTTGGGTTGTTGTCAGTCATTCCTCCAAAAGCAAAAGCGTCCGTGTTCAGGAAGGCTTGCACGGTAGGTGGGTTTTCGTCTTTCACCAATCCTGCATTGCCTCCGATGATGATATTTTCGTCGGCACCTGCGGCATCAAGAGGCGTTCCGTTTTCGGCGTAATAACTGATTTTGCCTTTTCCGTAGGCATAGTTGATGTCTTTTGGCACAATGAAATTGACGGTAAAAGTGTCGTTCACCACTTTTGCGCTGCCTTTGAAAAGGATGTTGCGCTGCACTTTGAAATCGCGGACGATGCTCCCAGGGTCCTGCCCCAAAGTTTGGAGCGTTTGTGCTTTGTCAAAAACTGTGACAAAAACGCGCCCATTGAAACCGTTCAAGGGGTTGCCCAGCGTATCGGTCACCACGCCCTTAATTTCTACCGGCATGAGTGCGCGGAGCGTGTCTGGTTGGCTGAGGTCAACGGAGTGGCCGTTCACTTTAGTGGTGGCTACGCGGTATTCCGGCATAGCGAGCTGCATGGCCGGGTCGCCGAGCAAGGTGAAGCGTCGGGCATTTTTGGCATCGCTTGTCAAGGTGTTTTTAGCATCTTTCAGCACGTCGCCAATGCTGCGGTATTTTCCGTTAATGCGTTGAAAAATAATGTTTTGCACCGCATCGGTCAAGTCTTCGTTGCCGGAGATGTACACCGAACGAACCGTGGTGAAAAGCCCAATGGCGCCCGAATTTATTTTCAAAAAGGCCTGCTCGCCGCCCGTCAAGGTCGTATAGTCATCGTAGCCCCCAAAGGTGCAGGTAGCCGTAATGAGGAGCGGATAACGGTTGGGGTTCTCCCAGCCAGCGATGTCGTTGTTGTCCACCACGCGCTCTTGCGACAAACCGCGTGGGCCGCCGTGACCCACATAATTGGCGACCAACATTCCCTTGAACATCTCTGAGTTGATAGCAGCCTTCGCATCAGGGTAGCGTTGGCCAGCGGAAGTGGCCACCTGTTGGTATGCGTCGAAATACACTTTGCTGATGTTGAACCAGTTTTCAGCTGCCGTATTTTCTAGGGCAAGCTTGTCGGCTTGTTTGAGGTGCTGGTTGCCATCCTCGTCATCGGCGATGTAAAGCGAGCGCAAGTGCCAGTCTCCGAGCGTGGCGGGGTCTTTGTCGTAGGCAATAATTTTGTCCACAACAGCCCTTGCCTCTTCGGGCGTTTTACATACAAAACGGCCTACGGCGATGTCAAGCGAGCCTACGAGCTCCCCGATATCGTCGGGGCTGAGGAGCGCGAAAAAGTCGTCAGAAGGGAATGCTTCTATGGGGTCAAAAGATTGGGCCGTCTCAAAAGCAGGGATGAAATCCTTATTGTCCTCGCTGTTCGTGTTGTTTTTTGGGTCAAAGGAAGCATCGCCAAACAGCAACATAAAGTTGAATTTTTCAGGGTTTCGCTCCAAAAGCATCCGCGCAAAATCGCGGATAGCAGTTGGGTCTTTTGCTCCGGAAGAAAACTCGTTGAAGAGCTGATTGATGTCCACGGTGACCACATCCAAGCCTGAATGTGTGCGGCGGTGTTGCGCGAAGCGCTCCGCTTCTGATTGAAATTCGGGGTGATAGATGACGGCGAATTCAAAATTTTCGAGCCCGTGCAAATTTTGGTTGCCGATTTTGCCCGCCGCTTTTTCTGGCTTTGCGAAAGAGGCGGCATTGGTGAACGCTACAAAATTGCGGAGCGTACCAAGCGTATTGGCGCCAAATTCTACCACCCCGCCATTCTGATTTTTTTGTTGAATAAAGGGCGTTTGCGGGCTGGTCACATCCCACACGGTCGTGTTGCCGCCTGCTCCAGAAAGGCGGAAAGTGGAAGATTCCTGCGCGAGGGTTTTCAAATCTCGAAACGCCAAAATGGGGCCGGCCATGGTGAGGCGACGGCGGGCATTTATTTCGATGTAGTCGAGCCAACCCTCGCTTTGCACACCCACTTCGGGGTAAATCACTTTTGCTTTGAAGGCATCGGAACTGGGTTGGATGCTTCCGCTCAATACCACATTGGTAGCAAAAATCGCTTCGTTGTCTGAGGTCTTGACAGACGAAATGGTTTTTGAAAACATACTTCCGCCTACTTCCAAGCGCACCGACTGGCTTACGCTGCTGCGGCCAGCAAACTCGCTGCGCACACGAGCGGTGCTGCCCGGCACGAGGTTGGGGAAATTGAAGTCATATTCTTGGTCACGGGATTGGTAAAAATAGTCACCAAACCAGCGTTTTCCAGAACCTTGCGTAGAGGAGAAAAAATTCAGCAGGTTGTTTTTTTCGTCCTCAATCCGTTGATAGTCATCAAATTCTTCTGTGACATAGGTGGCCGCCACGCTGGGTTTTTCAGAAATTCGGAGGCCAAAACCATCGCCAGTTTTGACAAAATACCAAGCATGGAGGTCGTAAAGATTGAGGCGAACGGTAAGCTCTGGGTCAGTGGCATGGGGGCGATAAATCCAAGGGCGGGACCCCACGGCGTAGAAAAGAATGTAGTCGCCGGCATCGAACTTTCCATCTTGCTCGCCCACCACTTGAATGGCGCTTTCGGTCAAATCGTCCGGTCGGGCATCGCTGTTTTTCTCCGGGAGCATCCCTCCGCCATTGCCGTAAAGCCGGATGCTGCGCGGGTCAATGTTGTCCAGGTCACTGATGCCCAGTTCGTTTTTGAGGAAGGCATAATCCAGCTTGTAAATGCCGTTTTGGGTTACGCCGAATTTGTAAATACTGCCACTGTTCAGCACCGAAGTGTAGGTGAATCCATCGCGGTCAGAGGCGGGTGTGGGCGGAACAGGCTGGGGCGTGACGCGCACATTGAGGGTGAAAGCGGTAGCCCGCTCAAACGTGCTGCCCACTTTGCGCACAGGAATAAACTTGACGCGCCCGAAAAAACGGCTGCGCTCTTGCTCCAGCATAGTTTTTACTTGCAAATCATTGGTCAGGAACGCATCGTCCTTGGAAGGCTTTTTTGGATATGGCTCCCATTGTATGGAAGCGATTTCGACTTCGATGTTCGATTTTCCCGAAAGGGCAAACCGCTCGGAAAAAATAGGGAGCGAGCGGGCATCGTCGCCAAACGAACAGCCCTCAAATTTCCAAACCTCGAACGGCGAACCATCTGCGAGGATGTAGGTGGTTGGGGCATTTGCCCACGAGAGGCTGCGCTGAATGGTGAACGAATTTTGGGCGCTCAGGCCGAGCGTACCGAGCAAGAAAAGAAGGGCGAGAAGTTGATTTTTCATATCCAAAATCCAATTTTGACAAGTGCGGTGGAAGGACGCAAAGGTTGGCAGGCGGGTTGCCTACTCAAATTCGCTTTCTTTGCGCCAAAATTTTTGCTGTGCGTGCTTTGCTTTTTCTTGTTTTGCCCCTCCTGTCCTTCCTCCTTGCCTGTGGGGGCGGCAGCAAACGCGACATCAGCGATTATTACTTCCCGGTAAAAGACCTTCGCGCCGGAAAAGTTTACGAATACGTGGTGTCGCAAAACGACTCGGTGATGCCGGAGTATTGGCACTACCGAACGTTTGTGCGCGACAGCGGGCTTTTCTTGGTGGGAACGTACTACGACCACCGTTTTCAGATTGGGCAAATCGTTCGGGAAAAAATCACGAAAAGTGGTGCATTGGCAAAAGAATGCCACCTATACGAAGCCGACCCAAACCCCGAAGCGGAAGGCGGGCAAATCCACACCAAAACCGTCATCGAAGCGGCCAACAAATTCCCGTTTGGGGTGAGCGATTCGTCGGGCGTGTTTTTGTTCAAACTCAAATTTCACCCGCCCGATGACCCAGAGGCTACTATTTATGTGGTGCGAAATCGGCGGTTTTTGGGCGACGCGCCCGATTTTGAATTTGACGGGAAAAAATATCCCTGCGTCAAGTTTGCATTGCGCGAAGCCATCGGCAACGAAAAAGAAGGGGCGGCAGAGGTGGAAGGGCGCGGCGAGGAATGGTACGCCAAAGGGCTGGGGCTGGTGTATTATCGCAAGACTTACGGCAGCAGCGGGTCGTTCAAAATGGAGGCGCGGCTGACGGACATTTTCCCCATGTCGGAGTTGGAGCGGAAGGCTACGGAGGTATACGGAGAGTAGTCAATGAGCGGCAGCCCCGAGTATTCGGTGTTGTCGAAAGAGTGATTTTACAAGATTTATTCTCCAGATTAGGCAACCTCATCGCTTGAAATCGCACCTTTTGCCAGCCCGTATTTTGCGGGCGGTAGAGCCGAAACTCTGCATTTTTGAATCCAAACCTGCTTTTCAAGATTTTTGACATGAAAAATATTTGGAAAATCGCCCTTGCGGGCGTGGTACTGCTGTGCTTGGTAGCCACGTCGGCCTGTGTCACCACCAAAAAGAAAGGGCAAGAAACCAGCAAGAGCAAAAAGTTTTACCACTCCTTCACCAATAAGTACAACTATTGGTTCAATGCTGACGAGCTCTTCCGGCTCACTACGGCCAAGCTCGAGGAGCAACACACGGACAATTACAGCCAAATCTTGGAAATATACCCGTACGCCGCCGCCGACCCCAGCAGCGCCCGCACCGATTTGGACAACGTGATTCAAAAATCAGCAAAAGGCATTTCGCTCCACCGCCCCGGCCGCTGGACGGACGACAACTATGGCCTCATGGGCAAAGCGCAATTCCTCAAGCGCGACTACGAGACTGCCGAGGCTACCTACAAATTTATCCGCGAAGAACAAGACCCGCGCCGCACGGCCAAGACCAAACTGAAAATGGGGAAATCGTCAAAGAAAAAAACGACGGCCAAAAAGGCGGCGCAGAAAAAAGCCGTTGCAAAAAAGAAGAAAAAGACGGCAAACAAGAAAAAGGCTAATTCAAACAAAAAAAAGAAAAATGATAAGAAAAAGGCTAATAAAGATACAAAAACGACAGAAAAACCTGCACCAACCGCTCCCCCAAAAAACAGCGAAGAAATAAAGGTGACGGGCGCAAATCCATACAATCAGCCCTTCGGTCGCACACACGATTTCCCCTCTTCAATGATTTGGTACGGGCGTACGCTCACACAGCGCGACAAGTACGACGAGGCAGAATTCCTCTTCCGCGAACTGTGGGAAGACCGCAATTTCCCGCGCAGCAAACAGGACGAACTTGCCACCGCCGAGGCACATCTTTTTATCAAACAGAAAAAGTATGACAAGGCCATCGCACCGCTCACGAAAGCCATCGAACTGAGCGACAATAAAAAACAGCGCGCCCGCCTGTCTTTCATCCTCGCCCAATTGTACGAACGCGCCGGCCAAAACGAAGAAGCCTACGCCGCTTACGAAAAAGTGCTGCGCAACGCGCCGAAGTACGAGATGGAATTCAACGCTCGCCTCCAACAAACTTCTACGGGTTGGGCCAATGGCAAAATCAACAGCGAGTCGGCCGTGAAAACGTACGAACGAATGCTCAACGATGACAAAAATCTGGATTATCGCGACCAGGTTTATCATGCCATGGCCGACATTGCGCTGCACGATGGGCAAAAAAAAGAAGGCATCGAGTACCTCCGCAAATCCTTGGCTTTCAACAAAGACAACACCGCGCAGCGCGCCGAGACCTACCTCAAACTCGCCGACCTTTATTTCGAGGAAGAGCAGTTTGTGCAAGCAAAGGCTTACTACGACAGCACACTCACCGTTTTGCCCGCCGACGACCCGCGGCACAAACGCGCCACAGACTATGCCGAAAACCTCAAAGACATAGCCCGCCTCATCCAAGCCATTGCTGCCAACGACAGCATCGTACGCATCTTCCGCATGACGGATGCCGAGCGCAAAGACCTTGCGAAAATTATCAAGAAACAGCGCGAAGCCGAAGCCAACGAAGCCATTAAGGCTGCCACGACCAAACAACCATCTGCGTCTGGGCCCGCCAAAGCACCCACTCCTACAGCTGGAGTCAAACCGTCGTCGTTCTATTTTTACAATGAAAATTTCCTGAAAAAAGGGCGCAAGGACTTTGCCCGCAACTGGGGCGACCGCAAACTTGACGACAACTGGCGGCGCAGCAACCGCATTTCTGAAGGTGGGGGCGAAGAAGTGGCTGGAGGCGACAGCAGCCGCACCAATGCCGCTGCCGACGCGGCACTCAAAGACATTTTTGCCAGCATCCCAAAATCTGAAGACGAACTAACGGTCATTCACTTGGCTACCTACGAGGCTATGTACCAGCTCGGTACACTTTTCCGCGACCGCTTGCAAAACAACCTCCGATGCACTGGCACACTCGAAGACATGCAGGCCCGCTACCCCGACACTGCCCGCCACGAAAAAGAAACTTGGTACTATTGCTATCTCGCTTTCACCGACCTCAGCAACCGCGAACGCGCCCAGTACTACTACGATAAGTTGGTAGAAAAATACCCCAAGAGCGCATACGCACGAACGCTCACTGACCCAAACTTCCTCAATGCCACCAAAGAGCGCGAGCGCGAACTCAATAAATACTACGCAGAAACTTACGCTATCTTCCAAAAAGGGGGCTATAAAGAAGCCTTCGACCGGTGCCAAGAATCCCCCAAAAAGTATGGCTCTCAAAATCAGCTCGCCGCCAGATTCGCCTTGCTCAGCGCACTGTGCATCGGCAACTTGAACGGCAACGCTGCTTACTGCACGGCACTCGGAGATGTCATAAGCAATTACCCCGATGGCCCAGAAGCCCCCCGCGCAAAGGAAATCGCCCGCCTTCTCGCTTGCAAAGGTTTTGAGGTGGACGAGAAGAAAAAGCCGGACACCCCAATTGATGATGCGTTCACACGCGAGGACGACAAGTTGCACTATTTTATCGTGGCCCTGACCGGGGAAAATGTTCGGCTCGACGACGTGAAAGCCGCCGTATCAGACTACAACACAGAGAACCACAAAGCCGAACAACTCCGCATTTCCAATATTTTCCTCGGCACCGACACCAACACGCCCATCGTCGTCATCCGCAAATTCGACAACAAGGAACAAGCCATGCGCTACTTCAACGAGGTGAAAGCCCAGAAGAGCTTCCTCGGCGAAACCGCCAAGAAGACCTACAACAAGGAAATGTTCGCGGTGACCCAAGAAAATTACCGCCGCATTTTGAAGAACAAGACCTTGGAGCGCTATCGGGAGTTTTTTGAGGAGAATTATTTGAAAAAATAAACGCTGGACAAAATTTCACCGCACAAAAACTTGAACAGAATTGCAAACCGAGGCACAGGGCTTTTGAACCTTGTGCCTCGATTTTTTTCTAACACAAAATGGCAAAATTCAAACTCACCCTCGAATACGACGGAGCACGCTACTCCGGCTGGCAACTGCAAAAAAACGAACGCTCGGTGCAAGGCGAACTCTTGCAAGCAGCTGCCAAAATCTTTGAAACACAGTTGGTTGAAATCTATGGCGCGGGCCGAACCGATGCCGGCGTGCATGCGCGCGGGCAGGTGGCCCACCTCGAAATTGCCGAAACGCGCCTCACCCCAGAGCAAATCCAGATGCGCCTGAACGACGAACTCTCGCACGACATCAACATCCTGCGCGTAGAAAAAGCCCACCCAAAATTCCATGCCCGGCACGATGCGCGAAGCCGCAGTTACACTTACCAAATTTCAAAGCGGCGCGACGCTTTTGGGAAAAAATATCTGTGGTGGGTGCGCGACCCGCTCAACATCGGCGCAATGCGCGATGCCGCTTCGCGCCTCGAAGGGTTTCACGATTTCCGCTCTTTTGGCTCGAATGAAAAAGAAGGGCAAAGCACCCTCGTTGACCTTGACCGCGTGGAAATCCGCGAAGAAACTGACCGCATTTATGTACACATCACCGGCTCGCATTTCCTCTGGAAAATGGTGCGCCGCATAGTGGGAGTGCTCGTGGAGGTAGGGCGCGGAAAACTAACTGGACTTGACGTGGAGACGTTTTTGAAAACAAACTCCCGCGAGCCAGCCCGCTACACCGCTCCACCGAGCGGGCTTTTTTTGGAACAGGTGGAGTATTGAAAGACAAGAGCCAAGTCCTAAGAATTGAGGATTTTAACAAAAACACACCGAGCCAAAATGCTTTTAACCAAGTTTAACCTCAGGTGAATTTGAGTTTAATGTGGCATTAACCAAAAGTAAGAACAAGAAGCACCTATTTTTGACCCAGAAAATGAGCGCACCGGAAATTGCGCAAATATTCACTCACTCTCACGCCATGAAAAAAGTACATAAATCTCTGCTCTGGGCAATCGTCGGCCTGTTCGCTTTGGCATTCAACTCTGCGGTCAATGCGCAAGACGACCTCTACTACGACCCGGCCACCGATGCTCCCGCATCCACGCCAGCCACATATACGGAGGAACGCGACGAAAACAACAACGTCACCCGCCGCTACAACGACGATGGTGATGGTTACTACGACGATGATGACGACTACGCTTACGAGTATTCGTCGCGCATCCGCCGCTTTCAGCGTCGCTCGCAGGTGGTGGATTACTACGACCCATTCTTCGTAGACCTCTACAACTACGACCCCTTCTACTCCCCAGGCACCAGCATCTATGTTTACAACTACAACGACTACTGGTCGTATCGTCGTTGGAGGCGTTGGCATCGCTGGAATTCTTGGAACAGCTGGGATTACGGATATGGTGGTGGCTGGAACACTTGGGGCTGGCAAAGCTCTTATGCTTACAGCAGCCCGTGGTACAACCCGTGGGTCACAAACAATTACTACTACGACCCATACTGGACTTGCAACGGCTACAACCCATACTACCAAAACCACCATTATGGCAATGGCTGGTCGAACAATCACTATTACTACGACAACAATAACAGTGGTGGTGGTAATAATGGCTACTCTCCGAAAACCTACACCGGCCCGCGCCGTGGTGGCTCACATATCAACCCAGGCTATGCTCGCATCCCCGACAGCAAAGGCCGTTTGGCTACCGCACAAACCAATGTGCCAATGGTAGACAAGACATCCACCCGCCCTGGCCGTACTGCTGGCGATATAGAAGGCACTCCCGCAACAGGGCGCACCAAAACGGCTTCCGAGCGTGCCACTTCGCCCAACATTAGTGGCCGACGACCAGAAGGCACTACTGCCGAGCCTGCTGGCCGTACTCGCAATCCGGAAACTACCCCCACAGGTCGGGACGTTGAAATCCCTTCGCGCCGCAATGACGTGGGTAACTCCCCTCGCCGCTTGGAAGATGAGAAAACCCGCCCTTCGCGCACTGAAACACCCTCGCCCCGCAACGACGAAGGGTATAAGCCGCGCCGTTCGGAAGAAACTCCCTCAAGCCCACAACGCACGGAGACTCCTTCGAGACGCAAGGATAACGATGGCGGCGGCTACACCCCGCGCCGTTCAGAGCCTACACCTTCACGCACTGAAGAAAGTCGGCCTGCACGCCGTTCGGAAGAGCGTACTCACGAACGCCCCAGCCGCTCGAACAATGGCGGCGGCGACAGTGGCTCTACTCAAGAGCGTCGCCCAAGCCGTTCGTCCGATAATAGCGGCAGCGTTCGCTCCAGCAGTGGCAGCAGCACCCGCAGCAGCGATTCGGGCAATAGCAAGAGCTCTAACAGCAGCAGCAATAATAATAGCAGCAGCAAGAGCGGTGGCAGTGGCCGTGGCGGTCGCAACTAATACCGCCAAAATATTTAGAAGAGAGGGCGGAAATAGGTGCACATCGCCTTTTTCCGCTCTTTTTTTGCCTCCAATTTTGCAAACCTTGATTTTCAAAAACAATTCCCAGCCATGAATAAGACAACCATAACGACCTTGGCACTCCTGCTGTGGGCAAGCCAAATTTTTGCTCAAAATGCCGGCGATGTGCCTTATGTCAGCGATGTGCTTCGATACTCCTACCTCCAGCCCGGCGGCACTGCTCGCTACATGAGCGCGGGAGGCGCGTTTGGCGCACTGGGCGCGGAGTTCGGGGGCATCAACCAAAACCCCGCTGGACTTGCTCTTTTCCGCAGCGACGAACTCACACTTACACCCTCGCTCCGCTTTGCCAGCACAAAAGCCAAAATTGTCGAAGGCTCCGCCTATACTGAGGACAAAAGCAAGTTCGGCTTTGACAATGTTGGCCTCGTATTCAATACCACGCCCAGCAACAAACACTGGAAGGCTTTTAATTTTGGCATCGGTTACAACCGCCAAACGGACTACAACCGCGCCGTTTATTACGAAGGCAATACTCCCGGTAGTATTATGAACGGGTTCTTTGCTGAGGCAAAGTCGGGTAACCTCAATGCTTTTGGTTCCGAATTGGCCTCCAACGCCAATGCTTTTTACGCAGCAGACTCGCTTGGCAACTTAACCTACGATTTTGCAGGGAACGAAAATGCGATAGTGAACCGCTCGCACGCCATTACTACTTTTGGGCGCATGAATGAAATGGCAATTTCTTTTGCCGGCAATCACGATGAAAAATTGATGGTGGGTGTTACGGTAGGTGTTCCATTTGTCAACTATCGTATTGAAGGCCAATACATTGAGAGTGATCCATCCGAGGCGGTTGAGTTTTTTGACAAGTTGACTTACACAGAACACCTGCGCACTTCGGGCTTGGGCGTGAACCTGAAACTCGGCGTGATTTACAAAGTGAGCCAAGCCTTGCGGCTCGGTGCGGCGTTCCATACGCCAACAGCCATGAGCCTTACGGACTCCTACAGCAATACTTTCGCCTATGACTACACCGATGGAAACGGCCCTTTTATTGGGGAGGAGCAGATTTCCCCCGATGGCACTTTCGCCTACAAACTCCGCACCCCTTGGCGAGCCAGTGCGAGCACTGCTTTGGTAGTGAAAAAAATGGGATTCCTCAGTGCAGATGTGGAGTGGGTGGACTACGCTGCCAACCGCTACAATTTCACGTCAGACGTGGCAAGTCAAGATAACCAACAACTCGAGCGCGACGTGAACACCATTATTCAGCGAGACTACAAGCAGGCGATGAATGTTCGCTTCGGTGGCGAACTCGCGCTTGACGAATTCCGCTTGCGCGGTGGATTTAACCTCCTGGGCAAGCCCGAGGATGGAGTCTCTGGATTCAATACAGCCATCACCGCCGGTGCCGGGGTTCGAGGCAAATCTTTCTATCTTGATTTCGGCTGGCGGCGAGGCGAAGGGCAGGGTTCGGTGCGGGCATACGAAAATGCGCCCGTGGCAAGTACCAAAGTGGTATCCAACGATTTCCTCTTGACCCTGGGTTTCAAGTTTTAGCCTAGCATGGCCCACTTGTTTTTGGATGTTTTTTGAAGCCGGACAATCGCTTGGTTTTCAAAAGTTTGGTTGCAAAAAATACCTCTTGTGCGGTACGTGGTGCATGGTAACTTTGTACCAGTACGGTAAAAAATTTTTTGAAAAGGTTGGTGCATAAGGTAGCCGCTCTATCTTTGCATCAACCTTTTCCTTTTAATCCCCGGCAACTGTGCCGAATTTTGCTCTCCCAACCGATAGTTTTTCCGATTTTAAAGTATTTGCTTTTTAATCATTGCTACCACGACCGTAAGGTTACATTTTGTGGTCTGGCGGATGTTGCTTTAGCATCTCCGCTATCTGCCCCACATCTTGTATCAATTATAATCTCATGGTTGCCCCTTCCGGTTAGGCTCGCGGTGAGGGGCTTTTTTTCAAAAAACGTCGGTTTTCGGCTTTCGATAAAGCCCTCAAAAAAATCCAAGGAAAATACCCGACCGATAAGAAATCGAATTGTACGACGGCCCTTGGCCTCTCGGTTTTCCCATAATAATCCGGGTTTTCGATCATCTTCCTACCTACCACAAAGAGGCCTGCCTTTGGCAGGTCTTTTTGTTTGTCACAAAAAACAGAGAGGGCTTCACTGAAATGCAGCGAAGCCCTCTCTGTTTTTTGTGACCACGACTGGAGTCGAACCAGCACATCCGAAAGGACACTACCCCCTCAAAGTAGCGCGTCTACCAATTCCGCCACGTGGCCAATTTGTCATCCCCCAAGAGGGCTTTCAAAGCGGGGCAAAGGTATTCCTTCCATTCAACTTTCGGGATACTGCGGTTGAAAAAATTCTTTGGTACTTCGTTCTCCTGTTTCTTCGCGGAGCATTCTTTTTTAACGAATCCAAAACAGGGGCTGCCCAACGACAAGGAATGCCCACGTCGTCTTGCCTATCAAATTCGATTTTCATTTTTTAAATTTCGCACTATGAACAAGTTCTTCTTGTTGCTCGCCTTCTTTGGCTTGCTCACCATCTCTCCCCGCCTCAACCGCATTCATGCCCAACCGAACTGCGTGGACTCTTCCCTCATAAACCCAAATGCCATTTGCATCACTCTTTTTGATCCTGTGTGCGGGTGCAACGGTGTTACCTACGGCAATTCCTGCGAAGCCCTCAATTTTGGAGGAGTCACTTCTTGGACCGCAGGCGCTTGCCCCGGCAACGACTGTAGCACCCTGAACGTGGGTTTCCTTTATTTCAACATCACGCACTCCACGAGCGTCGCTTTCAATGACCAAAGCACTATGCCCAATGGTCAAATACTTGGCTGGAACTGGGATTTTGGCGACGGCAACACTTCCAAGGAACAAAACCCTACACACGATTTTGTTGCCTCGGGCAACTACTCGGTGTGCCTGACGGTAAAAGCCGCAGACCCCAACGGCATCATTTGCGAAAAGACCTTTTGTCAGATCGTTAATGTCCCAACTGATTGCTTTGACAATTGTTTCTACGACTTTGGTTACAACCTCGACGGTACCACGCTCCGCGCCAATTTTGAAATTGTTGACCCGCCGTTTTTCTT
>JBJXFT010000061.1:0-33294 GCA_046155725.1 Saprospiraceae bacterium | reverse complement strand
GCAAATCAAGGGCAATACCGAATACTTGAAGTCAATACCGCCGCACAAATTTCACCTCCCATCCGCCCCTCCAAGTTTGACTTTATCCAGCATCTTCTTGTCCATTACCTGCATTCTCCCTTCCTTTTTTCCGGGTGTCACTGGGGCTTAGCCCATACTGCTTCTTGAAAGCATGGGAAAAGTGAGCAGCGTGAAAGCGAGGAGAACGGCGAAAGCGAGGAAGTGCTTTTGCATGGTGTCAGTGTGTGGATAAAAAATTTGATGAAAAAAGTATCTTTGCATGGTGTTCTTCAAAGTTTCAAAATGGCCAAAGACGTTTATCATCAGCACGTTAAAGAAGCCCTCGTCAAAGACGGGTGGACAATCACCCACGATCCGCTGCCCATGTTGGTGGACGATGAGCGCTGGGAAATTGACCTCGGCGCCGAGAAAATTCTGGCCGCCCAACGAGGCGATGAAAAGATCGCCGTTGAAGTCAAGAGTTTTGTCAGCCGTTCCCGTGCCTACGAGTTTCACCGGGCATTCGGGCAGTACATGATCTACTTTGACGCACTCTCGGAAATTGATTCAGATCGAGTGCTTTATTTGGCGGTGCCACTCGATGTGTATGAGGCATTCTTGTCCCGGCCTTTTTATCAAAAACTCATTGTCAGAAGAAACCTGAAACTGCTGATATTCAATCCTGAGCTAAAAGAAATTGTCCAATGGATAAAATAGCCAAGTACCGCGAGGTCGTCAAAAAACTCCTTACTGGGTACGCCGAGACGCGAAAGCCCGCGCCAACAGACGAGGTGCAGCATCAGCTGTTGTTTGATGAGGCACGCGACCACTATCAGCTCTTTTGCGTAGGCTGGCAGGGGATGAAGCGCATTTATTTCCCGGTCTTCCACTTGGACATCATCAATGGGAAAATATGGGTGCAGGAAGATGCCACTGACTTTGACATCGTGGGCGAATTGGAAGAAAAAGGCATCTCAAAATCGGACATAGTGCTGGCATTTCATGCGCCCTACAAGCGAATGCATACGGGCTACGCAATGGCCTGACTATACACCGCCGCATCTCGCCACAATCATCTCCACAAATCTGGGCTCAATTTATCCGGCATCTTCTTGTCCTTTACCTGCATTCTCCCTTCCTTTTTTCCGAATGTCGCTGGGGCTTAGCCCGTACTGCTTCTTGAAAGCATGGGAAAAGTGGGCGATGTCTTTCAGCCCTACGTCGCGGGCGATGGCACCGACTGGCTCGGCTGTTGTCAGCAGCAGGTGCAGCGCGCGGTCAAGGCGGTAGCGGAGGATGTGCTGCTCGGTGGTCAGCCCGGTTTTCTCTTTCATTTTTCGATTGACCTGACCTTCGCTCAGGAACAATGCTGCGGCCAAGTCCTTTGTGGCGAGCGTTTCGCGCTGAAAGTTTTGGCGCAAAAACGCATCCGTTTTGGACAAAAACGCATCGTCTGCCGGTGGAGGCGCAAGCGGCAAGATGAATACAGGCGGGGTGGGCGGCACCAACCTTTGCAAAAGCATTTTCTGCCGCAGCGTGATTGCCCATGAAAAAAGGATTACGTCTATGGCGATGCAGAGTTTCACGTCGGGAACATAAATGGGGTCCCAGGGTGTCGAGATCAAGTGCATAAAGTCATGTACCCCAAGAACACCCGCCGGGTGAGAGCCACGAACAAATATGGCAGTGATAACACCGACCAAAACAGCCAAGGTGCCAATCAGGATAAGCCTTTCATAAAAAAAGCGGCTGCCTCGAAACATAAAGTACCACACCAACCAAACCATGTAAGGGAAAAGCAGCAAGCGCACGAGCCTGTGAATATTTATCCATATTTCATAGGATGTGAAAAGTTGCAACAAGAGGTTGACTCCGAACATGGCAGCGTAAAACCTCACAGCCCACAAGAAAAACCATGACAATTTGGGGGCTACAATTTTCACCTCAAATACGGTCCAAATGAACATGAGGTAGCAAGCCGATGATAAATAACTCAAAGGAGTATCTAACTCTAACAGAAACCCGGAATCGATGCCCGACTTGGTCCAATCCTTTCCACATTGCCATAGATAAAACCCAAAATTGCTGGCCAGATAGCCAAGGTACCAGAGGATGGCCTTGTCATTGCTCAATCGCCATTGCGCAAAGGCTACAAATGCACAGAAAAGCAACAGGGTGAAAAAGAAGCCGTTCCAAAGTAGGAACCAAGATTCTGTGGTCAAATCTGTCATCTATAAAACAAGGATGGTGATTCAAAACTTCAACTCATACCGAAACACCGGCAACACCGGCAGCAAAGTGTACTGCACCGCCTTGCCTTTGATGCTGCTGCCCGCGTCCACAAAAAGATAAAAAGGGTTGGCGCGGTTGTAGGAATTGTAAACGCCGATTTGGAGGCCGTGGCGCACTTTTTCATTCCCCCAACGCGCATTGAGCGCAGCGTCGAGGCGGTGGTAGGTGGGCAATCGGTAGCCGTTCACTTCGGTATAAAAATACACTTCGCGCTCCACCGCGCCTTCCACGGATTCGTGGCGGAACTTCACCCCTGCCAGCGTGATGGGGTTTCCCGTAGCCACAGACCATACCACGTCGGCTTCGAGCCATTTGAAGATTTGCTGGCGCAGCGCGATTTTCACGTCGTGCCGTCGGTCGAAGCGGAACGGGAACGGGCGGCCAGCATTCAGGTCGGGGAAAAAACGCTCGGTCTCTGAAAGCGTGTAGCCGATGGAGCCAGTCAATTTTCCAGAAGTCTTTTCGAGCAAAACCTCCACCCCCCGGCTCAGTCCCGTGCCGATGGCGATGCGGTCTTCCCAGCCGCTCGCGTCCACCGCGCCGCCCGAAAAGAGCGCGTCGTTGGAAGCAATGAACGTGAGCACCCGCTCCATTTTTTTGTAGTAGCCCTCCACCTGTACGCCCCATTTTTTGCGTTGCCAACCGATGCCCGCCGAGGCTTGCCACACGAGTTCGGGCGGCACCCGGCGCGTGCTGGGCACCCAAAGTTCGAAGGGCAGGCTCACGTTGAAGTTGCCGATTTGGTGGAGGTTTTGCGCCATCCGGTGCCAGCCAGCCCATTGGCTCCAGCCGCGAGGCCCGGTGCGCTGCACGCGGAAGCGTGGCTGGAGGAGTCGGTAATTGGTGTTTTTGGTCTGAAAAACCGAGCCGTTCAGCCCAGCGTCGAGCCGCCAATTTTTCAGGAATTCAAACTCCGCATCGAAATAAGCCTCCGCTTCGTCGGCGTTCAGCCGCTCGTTGTTGAGCAGGATATTGGCGAGCGAGTCCACATTCTCCTGCGTTTGGCCGGGCTGGAGAAAGTTGGCGGAGAGCGTGCCGGGCTGAAATTCGTGGGCGGTGTAGGCCGCGCCCCAGCGCATCGTGAGCGCATCGGAGGTATAAAAAGTGAAGTCCGTTTTGCCCGACCAGTCGCCGATGAGGGTTTGGTAGAGTTGGCCGTAGTTGGCCAGCACATACTGTTTGCCGTTTGGGTACAAGATGTTGGAGCGGAAACCGAGGCGGCTTTGGTAGAAAAAACGGCTGTAACGGAGGGTAGTGTTGGTGAACAGGTTTTGGCGCAGGAGGTGGTTCCAGCGCAGCGCGGCGATGCTGTTGCCCCAATCGGTGGTCAGTTCCGAACGGTCGGTGATGTAGCCCTTCGGGTCGTCGTAAGATTGCTGGAAATTGTTTTTGAAAAAATCGCCGCCCCGGTAGAAGGAGAAAAACACGCGGTCGCTCTCGCCGAAGGCGTAGTTCAGTTTCAGGTTGGTGTCATAAAACTGGTATTTCACCGCGTCGCCCGAAAACGTGAGCAAATTGCCGCGCTTGCTGAAAAACTTGACCCAAGGGTCAAAATAAGTCATTCGCCCGCCCAGCAGGAACGAACCCTTTTCGCGCTTGATGGGTCCTTCCAGCACCGCCGAGGAGGCAAAAAGCCCGCTGGAAACTTCGCCCCTGAAATGCCGCGAATCGCCGTCGCGGGTGCGCACGTCCAGCACCGAAGAAGCCCGGCCACTGTATCGGGCGGGAAAATCGCCCTTCCAAAGCCGCACACTGTTCACCGTGCTGGGGTTGAAAATGGAGAACAGGCCGAGGGCGTGGCTGGGGCTGTACACCGGCACGTCGTCCAGCAGGAACAAGTTTTGGTCAGCGTTGCCGCCCCGGACGTGGAGGCCGCCGAGGCCGTCGGCACCGGTTTGTATCCCTGTTTGCAAGGCCGTTTGGCGGAGCAAATCCGCCTCGCCGCCGGGCATGGGCAGCGAGCGCAATTCCCGCATGTTCAGGTAGATTGGGCTGCCGCTTTTCTTTTCCCGCGCCTCCTCTGCCGAGAGGCTGGGGATGACCACTTCCGGCAGGGTGGTGGCGGGTCGGAGGCGGATGCGGAGGATTTCGTCGGCATCCACCGCGAGTTGCACGCGCTCGATCCGGTAGCCCACGTACGCCACCGCCAGCGCGTGTTCGCCCTCTTCCATCTTCAGGCTGAAAAAGCCAAACTCGTTGCTGATGGCGCCACTGCCATTGACGGAGAGCACACGGATGCTGGCGCCGATGAGCCGCTCGCCCGTTTCGGCATCTTGCACATAGCCGCTAATGGTGTGCTTGGAGGATTTTCTAAAAAAAACGATTTGGCCGTCAAGGGCTTTGAACGACACGCGGCCGCAGGCGGTGATGGTTTCCAGCACGTCTTTCATCGCCTCGCTTTTGGCCTGCACCGTCACCGGCTGGCAGCGTTCAAAAAAGCGGTCGCTGAACACGATGTTCACCCCCGTTTGGCGGCTCAGCGCCACGAGCGCATCGGCAGGGCGGCAGTCGCGGCAGAAAAAATCAACCGGGCGGGAGAGCGGCGTTTGCGCAGCCAAAAAATTGAAAAGGAGCAGGGACAGAAAAACGAAGACAACCTTGACTTGTGCCATGGGACGGGGGGGGATGAGGGCTGCAAAATACAGCGATTGGGAGACGGCGGGCGGGGTTTATGGCCGAATGATTCGATTGTTGAAGATTAAGTCCGATTGATTCGATTGAAATCCGATCAGTTGTGGCTTAGTGCCGGGGCGACTTTGAGTCTAATGTCGTCAACTTAGCGGTTTTTGAGGTGACATCTCCGACCTTTAGGAGGAGGTGTCATCTCAAAAACTGCGGTATCAAGCCTGTTTCGAGATGTCACCTGCTCGTGCCTCGTAGTACCTGTCCCGCAAGGCGGGATGACACCTCTCCACTTCGCACTAAGTTGACGACATTAGACTTTGAGTCGCCCCGGCACTTTCCGAACGCAAAAACGGCGCAAGCCCCCGTTCCACGAGGCTTGCGCCGTTTCTAGTTCCCGCGTATAGGGAAAGTCAAGCCGCCGCCACCAAGCGCTCTACCTCCTGCAAACTGGCCTTGACCACCGGGGAAATGGGTTCTCCTTTGGTGTCGTGGTCAGACAGGTAAGCGGTGAGTTTGGCGAGGAAGCCCTCGATTTCCCGGAAGCCGATGCCGGAAAGCACGAGTTCGGCCATCAATTCCTTGAACAGTTGCTCTTTGGAATGCTGGAACTGAAACCGCATGATTTCGCTCATCGGGTCGGTGGCGGTTCTGATTTTTAGCAGCGCGTTGTCGAAGTGCTTAATGTCTTGCGCAATGCCGACAATTTTTGAAATCCGAGATTCTTTCATAGCCCGAAACTAATTTTGATAATTCCCTTGGGGTGCCTAATGAAGTTTTCATCAGGTCTGGAACGACTGTAAAGGTCGTAATATTCGGTTTCCCACATCTGGGCAGATTCGTAAAAACGGTGGTTCCACTTGCATACAGGCGAAAAATTGGCATCCACGCGGTAGATATCTTGCCCGAAAGATTTAAAGTGATTCACCTGTTCTGCATTTTTTACTACTACATCGTAGGGCAAAAACGTCACCGTGTCAATATCGCCCGGCAACTCTTTCGTGGTGATGAAACTCCCCGCCAACCATTGGTAAAAAGGAGCATCAAACGCTGTTTTCACTTCTTCTACGAAGCGAAGGTAGTCCTCGAACAATGTCCGGCGGTGCCCTTGGTCGGCCAATCCGTCCACAAAAATAGCCTCAAACTCTGGCAGAGTCAATTCCACCACGGAGTAGGGCATTAAGTGGCCGTGTTCGTCGAAGCGTGGCATAGTGTGCAGTTGCTCTGACAAAGGTACAACAAGGCAACGCAGACTTCGAGGCAAAAGCCGCAGCGCCAACGCCCAGAATCCAAAGTCGCCAACGTACCTTCGCCCTCCATTTTACTTCAGTTATGACAAAACGCAGCAAAAATCCCCAGAGCTATTGCTCCTTCTGTGGCCGCACGGAGGAAGAAGTGATGATACTCGTGTCTGGCATGGAAGCACAGATTTGCGAAGCCTGTGCCGAAAAGGCGCAAGACATCATTGACCAAGAATTTGACAGCGCAGGCGTGAACCGCGAAAACAAAAAGCAAAAGCAACAGGAGCCACAGCCGGGCGCGGGCAAGAGTGAGCGGTACGGCGGCCCGCTCCACCTCATTCCGCCCAGAGAGATAAAAACCTTTCTGGACCAATACGTCATCGGGCAAGACGACGCGAAAAAAGTGCTTTCCGTAGCGGTGTACAACCACTACAAGCGCCTGCAAGAATTGGAAAAAAACAAGGGCAAAAAGCGGAAAGACGACGATGTGGAAATCGAAAAATCCAACATCCTGCTCGTGGGCCAAACCGGCACGGGCAAAACCCTGCTCGCCAAAACCATCGCCAAAGTGCTCAACGTGCCGTTTGCCATCGTGGACGCCACGGTGTTCACCGAAGCCGGCTATGTCGGCGAAGACGTGGAGAGCATCCTCGCCCGCCTCCTCCAAATGTGCGACCAGGACGTGGAAGCCACCGAGCGCGGCATTGTGTACATTGACGAGATTGACAAAATAGCCCGCAAGCAGGACAACCCCAGCATCACGCGCGACGTATCGGGCGAAGGCGTGCAGCAAGGGATGCTCAAGATGCTCGAAGGCTCCGAAGTGATGGTGCCGCCACAAGGCGGGCGCAAACACCCCGAACAGAAAATGGTGAAGGTGAACACCGACAATATCCTCTTCATCTGCGGCGGCGCATTCGACGGCATCGAAAAACTCATCGCCCGCAGGGTGAACACGCAGGTGATCGGCTACAACAAAAAATCAACCGCTCGCATTGACCGCGACAACCTCCTGCAATACGTCACCCATGCCGACGTGAAAGCCTACGGCCTTATCCCCGAACTTTTGGGCCGCCTCCCCATCTGCACCTACCTCGACCCGCTCGACCTCGCCGCCCTTCGCCGCATCCTCACCGAGCCGCGCAACGCCATCACCCGCCAATACCAAAAACTCTTCGCCATGGAAGGCGTGGAACTCACGGTAGAACCCTCTGCGCTCGATTTCATCGCCGAAATGGCGCTCGAATACCAACTCGGCGCGCGCGGCCTGCGCTCGCTCTGCGAAGCCATCTTCACCGACGCGATGTTCGACCTGCCCACTACGGGCAGCCGGACGGAGAAAAAACAGTTGGTGATTGACCGCGAATATGCCGCCGAAAAACTCGAAGGCTCGCGGATTGGAAGGCTGAAAGCGGCTTGACAAGTTCCAAGTCGGCAAGTTTCAAGTGGCAAGTTTCAAGTCTGCAAGTTTTAAGAGGGGCTTACCACCTGCGTACTTGAAACTTGCCGACTTGGAACTTGAAACTTGCCACTTGAAACTACTTTCCAGTAAAGTTCGCCTTCCGCTTTTCCACAAACGCCGCCGCGCCTTCGATGAAATCTGCCGTGCCGCAGCAGTCGCCAAAGGCGGCCACTTCGTGGCCAAAGCCATCCTCCCCTTCAAAGTAAGCGTTCACCGTCTCGATGATTTTCGAGATGGCGAGCGGGGCTTTGGCCCCGATTTTCTCGATGAGTTCTTTGGCTTTCGCCACTTCTTCGCCCGCCGGGACCACATAGTTGACAAGGCCGAGGCGAAGGGCTTCCTCCGCGCCAATCATGTCGGCGGTCATGAGGAGTTCGGTGGCTTTTGTTTTGCCGATGAGTTGGGCGAGCCGCTGCGTGCCGCCATAGCCGGGGATGAGGCCGAGGTTCACTTCCGGCTGGCCAAAGCGGGCTTTTTCGCCCGCCACGCGCAGGTGGCAGGCCATGGCCAGTTCGCAGCCGCCGCCGAGCGCGAAGCCATTCACAGCGGCTACCACGGGGCGGTGAAAGCGTTCAATCAGGAAAAAAATATCTTGCCCGCGTTGCGCCAAAGCCATGCCTTCGGTGGCGCTCAGGCCGCTGAACTCGGTGATGTCGGCCCCAGCCACAAAGGCTTTTTCGCCCGCCCCGGTGATGACCACGCCTTTCAGGCCTTCTATTGCTGGGCCTGCTTCGCCAAAAAAGTGGCGCAGTTCGAGCATGGTCTGGGTGTTCAGCGCGTTCAGCGCCTTTTCGCGGCTGACGGTGAGGGTGGCGATGCCGTTTTCGAGGGAGAGGTGTAGATTTTCGTAAACCATGTTGCTTTGTTAGGTTGGTTGTTTGAATGTGTGTGCAAAAGTAGAAAAAACGAGCCTACCTGACTTTTGCCTTGCGCAGCACTTTGGAAAAATAGAGCGGGAAAAACCGTTTCAGGTATACCCCAAGCACTTCTTTCCCTCCGAAGGAGGCTTCTTCTTTTCCGCTTTCTATGGCTTGCAATATTTTGCGCGCCAAGCGCTCAGGCTCCATGCCCTTGTCGGTGGCTTCGTCCATGGTGCCGAGTTTTGCGCCGTCGCCCGTGAGCGCGTTTTTGCTGACATTGGTGCGCACAAAACCGGGGCAAATAAGCGTGACCTTGATGTGCGCATCGCTCAATTCGGCGCGGAGGCTGTCAAAAAAACCGTGCAATGCGTGTTTGGAAGCGGCGTAAGAAGAACGGTAGGGCGAGCCGAATTTTCCGGTAAGGCTGGTGATGGTGACGATGTGGCCGAGTTGGTGCATCAGCATATTCGGCAAGAGCGCTTTGGTGAGGGTTATGGTGCCAAAATAGTTGACGGCCATGAGTTTTTTGTCCACCTCGAGTGAGGTGTCTTTGGCGAGGGCGCGTTGCGAGACGCCGCCGTTGTTGACCAAAATATCCACTTTCCCCACTTTTCTCAAAACGGTTTCGACGATGGCCGGGATGCTCTCGTGCCGTTCCAAATCGAGCGGCTGCACGACCACCGAAGCCGCCCCTGCTTTTGAACAGGCTGCGCCAACGCGGTTGATTTCGACTTCGTTGCGGGCGGAGAGAATGAGCTGCGCGCCTCGTTCGGCAAATGCGATGGCCAAGGCTTCCCCAATTCCAGAGGATGCGCCCGTGACCCAGACTCGTTTGTTTTTGAAAAAATTCATGAATTGAATTTGATAATGGGATAATGGGGGAATTTGATAATGGGGCAATGGGGGAATGTGACAATCAGGGACTTGCTACTTGAAACTTGCCACTTGCTACTTTTTACTTGAAAGGTAAAAATGCCAAAGCATCCTTGCGCCGACGCTGCGCCACGGCTGCCAATGCCGGGTGCTTTGTTCAAAAAAATCGTGCTTGGGCCGAGCCTCCAGCGCGTAGAGCACACGATAACTTTCGTAAAGCGCGATGTCGCCTTTTGGCAGCACATCGGGGCGGAGGAGGCACATCAGTTCGTACACATCCACCGTCCAGTCGCCGATGCCTTTGAGGCGTTTCATATAGGGGCGCAGGGCTTCGCCCGGCTTTTGGGCGAGTGTTTCAAAGTCCAAATCTCCATTCAAGACAGCCTCGGCCAGCCCGCGTGCGTAGGCTTTTTTTTGTCGGCTGAAACCGATGCGAAAAAGGTCTTCGTCGCTGACTTTCAAAAAATTGGCCGGCGTTATTTCCCCCAAATGCCCCTGAAGCCGATGAAAGGCAGCTCGTGCGGAAGCCAGCGAAACCTGTTGTTCCAAAATGATGTGGGTCAGCGTAGCAAACCCCGGCTCGCGGTCCCAGAGCGGCGGGTAGTCATACTTCCGCAGCACCGATGCGAGGGCAGGGTCGCGTGCTGCGAGCCAGTCGGCGGCTTCCCTCAAAATTGATTCATTCAATCGGATTTCCATTTCGCCACAAAACAAGTGTTTCTTTGCGAGCAAATGTCAATAAAAATCGCCACCCTCACCCTCAACCCCGCGCTCGACAAAAGCACCGAAGTGGAGCGTCTCGTGCCGGAACAAAAACTCCGCTGCGCCCCCATGCGGCTTGATGGCGGCGGCGGCGGCATCAACGTTTCCAAGGCCATCCAGCGATTGGGCGGGAAGAGCGTGGCCGTGTTCCCCGTAGCGGGGAGCAATGGCGCGCTGCTTTGCGAACTCCTGAAAAAAGAAGGCGTCCGAACCCAAACCTTGGAGGTATCGGGCGAAACACGAGAAAGTTTTTCGGTGCGCGAAACGACCACCAATGCGCAATACCGGTTCACGCCACCTGGCCTGCAACTTTCCGAAACCCAAGCCGACAAATGCCTCGACATCATCAAAAAGTTGAAACCAGAATACCTTGTGGCGAGCGGCAGCCTGCCGCCCGGACTGCCCGAAACCTACTTTGAAAAAGTGGCGGCCTTTGCCAAAAACATCGGAGCGCGGTTTGTGCTCGACACTTCGGGCGCGGCGTTGCAGGCTGCTGCTGACGAGGGTTTGTATTTGCTGAAACCAAACTTGGCGGAACTCAGCGCATTGGCGGGGGTGGAAAAATTGGAGACGAGCGAGGTGGACGACGCGGCCCTGAAAATCATCCAAGAGGGGAAATGCGAAGTGGTGGTAGTGTCGCTGGGGGCGCAAGGGGCTTTGCTTGTGACGCGGGAAGGCTTCGAGCACATCCCCGCGCCGATGGTGCAGAAACAAAGCACCGTCGGGGCGGGCGACAGCATGGTGGCCGGCATGGTGTGGGCGCTCACCGAGGGAAAACCTTTCCGCGAGATGGCGCAGATTGGCGTAGCCTGTGGCTCGGCAGCCACGATGAACCATGGCACTGAACTGTTTCACGCCGACGATGTTTGGCGGCTGTTGGACTGGATTCGGCAGTATGGCGAGCGGTATCGGCTGCGCGATTTTTGAGTTTGATGCAATGGTTTTTAAGAGAAAAGTCTCCGTGCCCTCCGTGTCCTTCGTGGTAGAGTAATTTCACCGAGGTACTTATCCCGATTCATCTGTATCATTTTGCCAACCGCTTTTTTAGAGAACATGATTTTACCCGCAGGGGGGTCGTCGGCAAAAAAACCTGTTTTCAAAAAGCGTTTTCAATTTTTCCCCGAACGGGAAAGCCCTTTCTAACTTTGCAGTTTCGCAACACGATGTTTTTTTGAAAGCACTAAAGACCTAAGAGGCACTAAGGGTCAATTCTCTTCGCGTCCCTTCGTTTCTTAGTGCTTGAAAAAGTTGAATCACGTCGTTGCAATAATCACACTCGGACAATGACCAATCTTGTACTATTCGGCCCGCCCGGCTCTGGCAAGGGGACGCAGGCGGCTTTTTTGATTGAAAAATACGGCCTTATCCACATCAGCACGGGCGATCTGTTCCGCTATGAAATGAGCCACAACACGCCGCTCGGCCAAGAAGCCATGGCATACATGTCCAAGGGCGAACTCGTGCCCGACAGCGTGACCATCGGGATGCTCCGCAACAAAGTGGAAAAACACCCCGATGCGCAGGGCTTTATCTTCGACGGCTTCCCACGGACCATCCCGCAGGCGGAGGCATTGGACGCACTTTTGATAAGCAGGGGCACCGGCGTGGCGGGCCTCATTGCGCTCGAAGTGGACGAGGAGGAAATCGTGCACAGGGTCCTCAAACGCGGGCAAACTTCTGGCCGTGCCGACGACAACGACGAAGCCACCGTGCGCAAGCGCATCAATATCTACAAGAGCGAGACTGCGCCCGTGTTCGACTACTACGCCGCGCAGGGGAAAAGCCACAGCATCAATGGCCTGGGAACGGTGGACGAAATAGCCCATCGGCTCAACGCGGCAGTAGAGGCTTTGTGGGAAAATTGACCGCTTTGCCCAAAAGTGTTTGACATCAATTCTTCTGTGTGGCGCAAACAAGGATGTGCTACTTTTGAGCCGAAAAATATAGGGCGGAAGGAGGTTCTGCCCGAATGCCGGAACATCAGCCCGGCTTGCAGTTTCACCAAACGCAGTATTCATGGCGCTCTCTTCCACCCCCTGGCAAGCCCTTCTGAACCGCTTGCCAGCCCCCTTGCAAAACCGCTACTACCTCACCTTGGTGGTGTTTTTGTTCATCATGGTTTTTCTGGACAGGCACAGTTTGTGGACGCAGTGGCGGCTCTTTCGCGCGCAAAAACAGCTGGATGCCGACCGCACTTTTTACCAAGAAAAAATCAGGGAAGCCCGCTCAGAGGCCGAAGATTTTGAGATGACAAAAGAAAAATTCGCCCGTGAACACTACTACATGAAACGCGCCGACGAAGACGTGTTCATCATTCAAAAAGACAATGATGAACGATGAACTATGAACGAGGAACTATGAACGAGGAACTATGAACTATGAACACCGAGCGCGGCAAACGTTCACAGTTCCTCGTTCACAGTTCCTCGTTCACAGTTCTTCGTTCATAGTTCCTCGTTCATAGTTCTTCGTTCACAGTTCCTCGTTCATAGTTCCTCGTTCACAGTTCCTCGTTCACAGTTCCTCGTTCATAGTTTATCGTTCATCGTTCATCGTTCCAAAATGTCTGTATTAGTCAATAAAAACTCCAAAATCATCGTCCAGGGCTTCACCGGGAAAGAAGGCTCGTTCCATGCCGAACAAATGATCGCTTACGGCACCAACGTGGTGGGCGGCGTGACCCCCGGCAAAGGCGGCCAAACACACCTCGGCCTACCCGTTTTCAACACCGTAGAAGACGCGGTGCGCCAAGCCGGAGCCGACACCAGCATCATCTTCGTGCCCCCGGGCTTTGCCGCCGACGCCATCATCGAAGCCGCCGCCTCGGGCATCAAAGTCATCGTAGCCATCACCGAAGGCATCCCCGTGCAGGACATGGTGCGCGCCAAAGCCTACATCTCCGACAAAGGCGTGCGGCTCATCGGGCCCAACTGCCCCGGCATCATCACGCCGGGCGAGGCGAAAGTGGGCATCATGCCCGGCTTCGTTTTCAAGCGCGGCCCCATCGGGCTGGTGTCCAAATCTGGCACCCTCACCTACGAAGCCGCCGACCAAATCGCCAAAGCCGGCCTTGGCATCACCACGGCCATCGGCATTGGCGGCGACCCCATCATCGGCACCACCACCCGCGAAGCCATCGAACTTTTCATGCAAGACCCCGAGACCGAGGGCATCGTTATGATCGGCGAAATCGGGGGCGGCCTCGAAGCCGAAGCAGCGCGCTGGATTCGGGCCAATGGCAACAAAAAGCCCGTGGTCGGATTCATCGCCGGCCAAACCGCTCCGAAAGGCCGCAAGATGGGTCACGCCGGAGCCATCGTCGGGGGCGCTGACGACACTGCTGCTGCCAAAATGCGCATCCTCGCCGAGAACGGAATCACCGTGGTGGAATCGCCCGCACAAATCGGCGCCACGATGGCAAGGGTGATGAAAGGCCTACAATAGACCGCTTGCGAATTGAAAAAAGAAGTCAAAATATATCCCCGCATCATAGAGCGCATCGAAGATTGGCCGATTTACCGGTTGAGCAAAGACCGCGCAGAGTTTGTGCGCGAGATTGACGAGCACACGTTCCGGCGGCTTGCCGACAAGCACAAAAAAGACCTCGCGGATGTGCTGGTGAAAACGATTTACCACGAGCGCATCCGCATCAAGGAAGACCCTTGGAAGGTGGACCCGCCGAACGACCGCTCGTTCTGGAACCGAATCAGCAAGCGGCTCATCAAAAAAAGCCTCGACCGCAACGACGCAGAAGGGCGGGCGGTGAGCGAGGAAATCCTCCAAAAAATCATCCACCGATATTCGGAAGAAATCGTCGGCACTTTCCAAGTCAAGACTTTTCGGTTTGCGCAGCGGTTCCTCACCGCATTTTTCAACCGCATCTTCAACGCAGCGGTGGGCAGGAGTATCCGCGCCATGTTCCGAGGCAAGCGCAACCTCTTCGAGCGGCTCAACGTGATGGGTGATGTGGACACGGTGCGCGCTCTTTTCCAGCATGGAACCGTAGTGGTAGTGCCTACCCACAGCAGCAACCTCGATTCCATCCTCGTCGGTTATGCCATGGACCAGATCATGGGCCTGCCTTCGTTCAGTTATGGTGCAGGCCTGAACCTTTACAACTTCGGCCCGGCAGCCTACTACATGAACCGCCTCGGCGCGTACCGCGTAGACCGACGCAAGAAAAACGTCGTCTACCTCGAAACGCTCAAAAGCATGAGCCGCCTCAGCGTACAGCGCGGGGTGAACAGCCTGTTCTTCCCCGGCGGCACCCGCTCGCGCGACGGCGCGGTGGAAACCGACCTCAAAATGGGGCTGCTCGGCACAGTGGTGGAAGCGCAAAGGGCGGCGGTGGCCAGTCGGCAGTCGGCAGTGGGCAGTGGCAGTGGGCAGGCGGCAGTGGGCAGTGGGCAGTCGGCAGTGGACAGTGGCAGTGGGCAGTGGGCAGGTCAACAGTCAACGGTCAACAGTCAACGGTCAACGGTCAACAGTCAACAGTCAACAGTCAACGGTCAACAGTCAACAGTCAACAGTCAACGGTCAACAGTCAACGGTCAACAGTCAACGGTCAACGGTCAACAGTCAACAGCCAAAGTCTTCATCGTCCCGCTCGTCATCTGCTACAACTTTGTGCTGGAAGCCCCTTTTTTGATCGAACAACATTTGCGCAACACGGGGAAAGAGAACTACATCCGCCTAAAAGACGAGGGCAACAGCGTGCGCAGCTGGTTCCGGTTTATCTGGCGTTTTTTTAGCACCACGAGCGATATCACGCTGAGCGTGGGCAAGCCGATGGACGTGCTGGGCAATTTTGTGGATGCCGAGGGGCGCAGTTTCGACCGCTTTGGCAACGAGCTCGACATCCGCGAATACTTCCGCTCGCGCGGCGAAGTAACAGAAGACCGACAGCGCGAAGAGGAATACACCAAACTGCTGGCCGAGCGCATCGTGGAGCGCTATCACGTCGAAAACGTAGTGCTCAGCAGCCACCTCGTGGCCCACGCCGTGTTCGAGATATTGCTCCACGAGAATCCCAAACTCGATCTTTTTGGAATCCTCCGCCTGCCGCCCGACGATTACGCCTTCCCTTTCCGCGCCGTGGAGGAAGTAGTGGAACAAATGCAGGAAAAACTTTTCGAGTGGGAACGCGAGGACAAAATCAAAATCGCGCCAGAACTCCGCCAAACAGCCGCCGAAGTGGTGCGCGACGGGGTGAAAAACCTCGGCATCTACCACACCGAGAAACCGCTCCAATTCACCAAAGAAGAAAACATCGTGTCGTCCGATTTCCGGGTGCTTTATTTCTACCACAACCGCCTGAGCAATTACGGCCTCGACAAAGCCGTGCAGTGGAAAGCAGAAGAGATAGAGGTGCTGAAGGTGGAGGATTAGCGTCTGGCCGAAAACCGGCCCGACGCTACGTTTACTAAACCTCCAAGGTTTAGTAAACGTAGCTCTGTACTGGACATTTTTGCTTCACACAACGGCACGACGGCACAAAGACTCGAAACTCAACGCTTTCAAATCATATTCGTCGTGACGTTGTGCCGTTGTGTGGAAATGTCCAGTAGTGTGCTCTCTCACTCGGGCTTTTTGAACGCCGGGTTGGTCAGAAACCCTGGCTCAGAAAGTGTTTTCAAGAAAGCGATGATGGCCATTTTGTCCTGTGCCGTGAGGCGGCCTTTCACGAGGTTGTGCATGGCGGGGTCGGTGTGAGGGCCGAGGTGAAAGCCCGTGTTGTAAAATTCCAGCACCTCTTCCAGCGTGGCAAAACGCCCATCGTGCATATAGGGCGCGGTATATTCCACATTGCGCATCGAAGGTGTTTTGAACGCGCCGATGTCCACAGGCAGACCCGTCACCGCAAAGCGGCCCACATCGGTCGGGAGCTCGTCGAGGCCATTGTTCCGAAAAATAAAATCGCTGAAAATCGCGCCAAACGAGTGGCATTGCACACAGCCGCCGCGCGCGTTGTCGAAGAACGCTTGCATGCCGATCATCTCTGTCTTGTCGAGCGAATCCTGACCGAGCAGCCAGCGGTCGTAGCGAGCATTGATGGAAATGAAGGTCCGCTCAAACTGCGACAAGGCTTTGGCGACCAAAGTGCTGTCCACCGTTTCGGTGCCGAACGCCCGCCAGAACATTTCGGTGTACACAGGCTGCGCCTGCAATTCGGCCACCGCATTTTCCAGCGTTTCGTGCATCTCGAGGGGGTCTTGGATGGGGCGGAGGGCTTGGTTTTCGAGATGGTGCGCCCTACCGTCCCAGAACAAGCGGGGCTGCCAAGCGATGTTGGCGAGGCTCATGGAGTTGCGCGTTCCCACCAAGCCGTCAATGCCCACGCTGAACGGGCGCGGGTCGGTGAACGCAAATTCTTGGCGGTGGCAATCGGCGCAAGCCAGCGTGTTGTCGCCCGAAAGCACAGGGTCATAGAACAGTTTGCGCCCCAGCGCGATGCCCTCCAAAGTGGTGGGGTTGTCCTCCGGGTCGAAAAAAGGAGGGAAGCCGTCGGGCGATTGAAAAAGAAATGGCGTAGGTGCCGGCGGCGGGGCAGGGGGCAGGTCGTGGCAGGCTGCGGCTGCGAACAGGACGGCGAGTAAAAAAGAAGATTTGCGGTTCATAGTAAATGAGGAGAATAAGAGCCTATCCGAAAACCGGCCCGACGGTACGTTTACTAAAACCTCCAAGGTTTAGTAAACGTGGCCCCGTCAAAACCTCGGACATTTCACATGTGCTTCACCGCATCGGGGAGTTCATAGAAAGTGGGGTGGCGGTACACCTTGTCGTTGGAAGGGTCGAAAAACGCCTCGCGGTCTTCGGTAGTGGCATGGATGTGGGCGGACTCGACGACCCAAATGCTGATGCCCTCGTTGCGGCGGCAATACACGTCGCGGGCGTTTTCGAGCGCCATTTGGGCATCGGCGGCGTGTAGGCTGCCGACGTGTTTGTGGCTAAGCCCTTGTTTGGAGCGGATGAAAATTTCCCAGAGCGGCCAGTTTTTCATGAAGTGATAAAGTGATGGGTGATGAAGTGATAGAGTGATGAAGTGATTTGACCCGAAGTGACCGATAAATCACTTTATCGCTTTATCAATTCATCACTTCATGAAGTTGGCGACAAAGGTAGCAAGCGGCGGGTTTTCAGCGTATGGCGTTTCTTTTGTCCCTCCCCCTTCATCCCTGCTCCCTGTTTGGGCGGCTTTTATCTAAATTTGAAAAACAAGGGGCAGGGGCTGAGTGTCTTTGTGGCGCATTCTCCATTTTTCAAACTAACAATAAACAGTGTGGCTGTGTCAGTAAGGTTGGTAAAAGTTTATTGGGTTGATATTTGATCCTCTTTTTGAATCAAGTATCAACCCAATAAACTTTTATCAACCCTTATCAACCTAACAGCCACCCCATACTTTCAAACATGAATCAGTTTTTCAAATTCCTATTCGCGTCTTGCCTCGGCACCGCGCTTGCGCTGGGGCTTCTTATGGTCATCGGCATCAGCTGGATAGTGGGCATGGCCGGTAGCGCTACCGAAAAACAAAAAGTCCAGATCAGGGCCAACTCGGTGCTCGAGCTCGATTTCAAAATGCCCATCCCGGAGAAAACCAACAACCTCCCGATGGACCCCTTCGACCTGGAACAAGACGACGTGCTCGGCCTCTCGGACATGGTGGCCGCCATCCGCCGCGCCAAAGACGACCCCGACATCAAGGGCATTTACCTCAACGCCTCCATCGTGATGCTCGGCAAGGCCAGTTCCGCCACGCTCCGCCGCGCGCTCGCCGACTTTCGTTCCTCTGGAAAGTTCGTCATTTCTTACGCGCACTACTACACCCAAGGCGCCTACTACCTCGCTTCCGTGGCCGACAGTGTGCTGATGAGCCCACAGGGTGTGGTGGATTTTCGGGGCTATTCGAGCACCATTACCTACTACAAAGGAATGCTCGACAAATTGGACGTGCAGATGCGCATTTTCTATTGCGGCAAATACAAGAGCGCAACCGAGCCGTTCCGCGCCGACAAAATGAGCGACGAGAACCGCACCCAAATCCGCGAATACCTCACCGCGCTCTACGATATTTTTGTCAAAGACATTGCCCAAAGCCGCAACATCCCGGAAGCCGAACTCCGCCAAATAGCCGAACGCTACGACGGTTTCAGCGCCGAAAAAGCCAAGCAGTCGCGCCTCATTGACCGTTTTGCCTACGAAGACGAGGTGTTCGCGATGATGAAAAACCGCATCGGGCTTTCCGAAAAAGACAAACTCAACCGTGTCAGCGTGGAAGAGTATTTTGAAGCGCGGGGCAAGAAAACCACGTTTTCCGTCAAAGACAAAATCGCGGTAGTGTACGCCGAAGGCGAAATCCACGACGGCGAGGAGGGCGACCCTGGCACTATCCTCGATGGGAAATTTGTAAAGTTGCTCCGCAAAATCCGCAAAGACGAAAGCATCAAAGCCATCGTGCTGCGCGTCAACTCGCCCGGCGGCAGTTCGCTCGCCAGCGACAACATCCTCCGCGAACTCGACCTCTGCCAGAAAGCCGGCAAACCCGTCGTGGTGAGCATGGGCGACGTGGCGGCTTCCGGCGGCTACTACATCGCTTGCCACGCCGACAGCATTTTTGCCGAGCCGGCCACCATCACCGGGTCTATCGGCGTGTTTGGCATGATCCCGATTTTGGAAAAAACCATGCGCAACAAACTCGGCATCACGTTCGACACGGTGCGCACCCAGAAATTCTCCGCTTTTGGCAGCACGGTGTATGATTTTTCACCCGAAGAGAGCAAAATCATCCAAGACCGTGTGGACTGGATTTACCAAGATTTCCTGGGCAAAGTCGCCACAGGCCGCCACCGGACTACCGAGCAAATCCACGAAATCGCGCAAGGCCGCGTGTGGCCCGGCCTCAAAGCCAAAGAACTTGGGCTGGTGGACGAGATTGGCGGCCTCGATCGTGCGCTTGCCGCCGCCGCCAAATTGGCCAACTTGGAAAAATACCGCACTACCGAATACCCGCAGACCAAGACCGGCCTCGAGCAGTTCCTGGACCAACTGATGCGCAAAAAGGACCGCGACGACGATGTGCGGGCTTGGGCCATTCGCCAAGAACTTGGGGAGTTTTACCCGATGTACAAAACCATGCAGGGATTGCGCCAGAACAAGGGGATTCTGTTTCGGATGCCTTACGATTTGAGCGTGAACTGAATCATGGGGTTGATGGGGTTTATCAACCTTTTTTCAATCCAAATACCGCTTCGTCAGCCCGTGATAAAAGTCAATGCGGCGGTCGCGGAAAAAAGGCCAGATGCGGCGCACCGCTTCTGTTCGGTTTTTGTCCAGGTCAATCACTGCGTTTTCTTCGCGGTCGGGGCTGGCCTCATGGAGCAACTCGCCCTGTGGCCCGGCCACAAAACTTTGCCCCCAGAACTGTATCCCGCCCGTCACGCCCGTCCAATCTAGCTCTTGGCCTACCCTGTTCACCGCGATGACGGGCAAGCCGTTTGCTACCGCGTGGCTGCGCTGAATGGTGTGCCATGCTCCATGCTGGCGGCTTTTTTCCTCTATGGAATCCGAACTTTCCCAACCGATGGCCGTCGGGTAGATGAGCATTTCGGCCCCGGCCAAAGCCATGAGCCGCGCGGCTTCGGGGTACCATTGGTCCCAGCACACGAGTACGCCGAGTTTGCCCACAGAAGTCTGAATGGGGTGAAAGCCCAAGTCGCCCGGCGTGAAGTAAAATTTTTCGTAGTAGGCCGGGTCGTCGGGGATGTGCATTTTGCGGTATTTGCCGGCCATGCTCCCGTCCTTCTCAAACACTACTGCCGTGTTGTGGAAAAGGCCGGGCGCGCGTTTTTCAAAAAGAGAAGTCACCAACACCACGCCGTGCTTTTTTGCGGCAGCAGAAAAAACCTCCGTGTCGGGTCCCGGTATCGGCTCAGCGAGGTCGAACATCCCGACCTCCTCGGCTTGGCAGAAGTAAATGCCACAATGCAGTTCTTGCAGCACCACGAGTTCCGCGCCTCTGGCGGCGCAATCCGCTATGCCCGCGATGGATTTTTGAATGTTCGCTTGCTTGTCAGTAGAGCAAGACTGCTGTACGAAACCGATTTTCATAGGCGTAAAATATGTTCAGCGCAGCCCTGCATTGATACCCTCCAAAACCTTTGAGCCGGGGCAAAGCACGTCCTTGCCCAGCGCGTTGAGCGGCGTGTCGCAGGTTTTGAGAATGCCGTGCAGGTCGGTGGTTTCCGTGTCAATGTAGATGAGGCCAGTTAGGATTTCGCCGATGGCTTTGGATTCGTAGAGCTTGTTGACAGCGGAGCGGCGGTCGCGCGGGTCCCAGTCTTGGGCGAGTTTGCTCAAGTGGATGAGCGAGCCATCGTGGAGCGGCACCGAGACGGAATTTCCCTCGTCGTACTGCGTGGTGATTTCCGACATCAGTGGCACAAAATCAATCGTTCCCGTGGCTTCGATGTGCTCGCGGGTGTAGTCGTAGGATTTGGTGGAGCCGGGGTTGTTGTTGAATGTCACGCAGGGCGACACCACGTCAATCAGCGCAAAACCCGGGTGCGACATGGCGGCTTTTATCATCGGAATCAACTGCTCCCGGTCGCCCGAAAAACTGCGGGCGATGAAGGTCGCGCCCAGTTCGAGCGCCAGCCCGGCCATGTCAATGGCGTTGTACATATTGGCCGCGCCGGTTTTGTTGACCGAACCCACGTCGGCAGTCGCCGAATCCTGGCCTTTGGTGAGGCCGTAGCAACCGTTGTTCATGATGATGTAGGTGATGTTCAGGTTGCGGCGTATGGCGTGGACAAACTGCCCCATGCCGATGGAGGCCGAGTCGCCGTCGCCCGAAACGCCGATGTACATCAGGTCGCGGTTGGCAAGGTAAGCGCCTGTGGCCACAGAAGGCATCCGCCCATGCACCGAGTTGAAGCCGTGCGAATTTGCCAGAAAATACGTCGGCGTTTTGGAGGAGCAGCCGATGCCGGAGAGTTTCGCCACGCGGTGCGGCTCGACGGCCATCTCGAAGCAAGCCTGTATGATGGCGCCGCTCACGGAGTCGTGGCCGCAGCCTGCGCAGAGCGTGGAGAGCGCGCCCTCGTAGAATTTTTTGGTGTAGCCGAGCGCGTTTTTCGGCGAGTCGGGGTGGCGGAAGGTGGGTCGGACGAAGGTCATTTTTTGTTGTTGATTTGAGTGGTTGGTGATTTGGTGATTTGCGTTTCCCGATTGCTGGGTGGAGTGTCATTTGCTTTGCGCAAGTCTTATAACCCTGCAAACTCTTGGTTATGCTTGGTTGTTCTTCCGCATCGCGCTCCAGGTCCAAAGTGCGCCGAGCAAATCCACCCCGCCAAAAAGCAGGAGTTGCCACTGCACCCAGCCCATTGCAACGAACAAGCCAAACCACGCGGCAATCAATACCCGATTGTACACCGTGAGTTTTAGGAATGCCTCATTGTTGGTTCGGGCAGTGAAGACGTAATAAGCCCCAATGACAAAAGCCAAAGAACCCACCACCCGTATCCACACTTCGGAAGTCGGTTCGATGCCGAACATCACGAGCAGCATATTCGGCACAAAAATGAGCGTTAGCCCCGTGGCCAAGAGGTAAAAACCAAAGTAATAGACGCTTTTCGATGCTTTTGTCATAATGAAAAAGTTGGTTGGTTTCGTTCTGTCGTTGCGCTCCCCTCTCCCCATTATCAAATTATCCAATTCCCCTCATTATCAAATTCTCACTCGCTCACCTCCGACATATTCGGCTCGCCCACCTCGTGCTCCGCAAATGCCGGGTTCAATTTCCCCATCAGGTTTTGGAAGATCTTTTGCCGAATCACATCCGCCGTGATGGGGAAACCGTCGTAGTTCAAAATCGAGGTCAATTTCGCGGGGTTTATTTCCAATTCGTTTACCAGCAAAGATTTGAACTGCGCGTCGCGGTTTTGCTCCACCACAAAAACCCGTTGGTGCGAGTCAATGAACTTCAGAACATCGCCATTGAACGGGAACGCCTTCACCCGCATCGCGTCGAGCGTGATGCCTTGTTCTTCCAGCAAATCCTGGGCCTCGATGGCGGCGTAGGTCGTCGTGCCAAAGAACAGCATCCCGAACGCGCTCCGTTTTTCCTTTTGGTAAAATTCCGGGCCGGGGACGTACTGCTTCGCGGTTTCCCATTTTTTCACCAAACGATCCATGTTGCGGACGTAGGCCGGGCCTTCCTCGGTGTACACCGCGTACTCATCGCGCGAGGTGCCACGGGTGAAAAACGAACCCTTCGTCGGGTGCGTGCCGGGGATGGTTCGGTAGGTGATGCCATCGCCGTCGGTGTCGAGGTAGCGGCCAAAACGCTCGGCGGCGGACTCCAATTCTTCCGCCGTCAGCACCTTGCCCCGGTCGTAGGCACGGCTGTCGTCCCACACCAGCGGGGGCGACATATTGTCGTTCATGCCGAGGTCGAGGTCGGTCATCACGAGGATGGGAGTTTGCAGCCGCTCGGCCAAATCGAAGGCATCGGCCATCATAGAAAAGCACTCTGCCGGGGTGCTGGGGAACAAAAGCACCTGCTTCGTGTCGCCGTGCGAAGCGTAGGCCGCGATGAGGATGTCGGACTGCTGGGTGCGCGTGGGCATCCCCGTGCTGGGGCCACCGCGCTGCACGTCCACGAGCACCGTTGGGATTTCGGCAAAATAAGCCAAGCCCAAAAACTCGCTCATCAGCGACACGCCGGGGCCGCTGGTGGCAGTGAACGACCGCGCCCCATTCCAGTTCGCGCCGATGACCACACCGATGGCGGCGAGTTCGTCTTCGGCCTGCACAATGGCAAAATTGTTCTTGCCCGTTTCGGGGTCCACGCGGAGCTTCTTGGCGTATTTGCCAAAAGCGTCGGCCAGCGAAGTGGAGGGCGTGATGGGGTACCAGGCCAAGACCGTCGCGCCCGCGTACACCGCGCCGAGTCCGCAGGCGGCGTTGCCGTCCATCATAATCCAGTCGCCCACCTTGTCGCGGCGTTCCAGGCGGTGTTCGAGCGGATATTTGAAATTAGCGTGGACGTACTGGATTCCCATGTCCAGGGCCTCGTAGTTGGCGGTCACGAGTTTTTCCTTGCCCTTGAATTTTTCGGTTACAATCTGGTGCAGCACCTCCAGTTCGATGTCGAGCAAAGCCGAGAGCGCGCCCACGTACACCATGTTTTTGAGCAATTGGCGTTGGCGAGGGTCTTGGAACTTGTCCATGCACATCTGCATCATCGGGATGCCGAGGTAGTGGATGTCGTCGCGGATAAAATCCTTTTGCAACTCCTTGGTGCTGTCGTAGAGGAAATAGCCGCCGGGCTTTACGTTGGCGATGTCCTTGGGCATGGATTGTGGGTTCACGCTAAGCATGATGTCCACGCCCTCGCGCCTGCCGAGATAGCCTTTCTCGCTCACGCGCACCTCGTACCAGGTGGGTAGCCCTTGGATGTTGGAAGGGAAAATGTTTTTGGGCGACACGGGGATGCCCATTCGGAAGATGGCCTTGGCAAACATATCGTTTGCGCTGGCGGAGCCGGTGCCGTTTACGTTGGCAAAGCGGATTACGAAGTCGTTGAGCACTTATCTAATGATGAATGATGAATGATAAAACAGGGCATCGTCTTCCAAGCGATGGGGTGTGAAATCACGCCGCCTGCAAGCGCATCACCTCCACATCCACGCCTTTTGCCGTGGCTTGTTTGACTTCCGCCTCGACGCGCAAAGCTGTTTCAGTCGAGAGGAAATAATGCCCGCAATGGTCGCACACACGCGCTGGCACATCGCGGATGGCGATAAAGAAAGTGTCTTTTTCGTGGGTCACGGTCACTTTGCCGGGGTGCAAAGTGCCTTTGTTGCACATGACGCAGACATGGCTCAAAGTTATGTTTTACATTAAAAATCAATTCGCGTAGTCGCTCAAAAACTTCAATCGCATCAACTGTATTTCCTCCCAAGTGATCTCGTCGTCTTTGAGTTCTTGGAATGCCTCGTCAATGGAGTCTGATTCGGCTTCCTTGAAATAATCAATTACCGTATCGCGCACATACTCGTCCACCACTTTGTTCAGGTAATAATCGAGGCGGAGTTTGGTGCCCGACTGCACGATGCCGTCGAGTTCTTCCAAGAATTCGGGCATGCTCATGTCGCTGGTCTTGGCGATCTCGTCCAGGCCGATCTTGCGGTCAATGGCCATAATGAAGCTGACCTTTGATTTTGACTTGTTCGCCACCGTTTTGATCGTGATGTCCATCGGGCGCTCTATCTCGTTTTCCTCGCAATACTTTTTGATGGCATCCACAAAAGGCTCGGCATACTTCTGTGCTTTGCCTTGCGACACGCCCACTATTTTGGACATGTCGTCCATCGAAATGGGGTACTGCGTGGCCATTTCCTCCAGCGAAGGGTCTTGGAAAATAACGTAGGGCGGCAGGTTGTGCTTCTTGGAGATTTGGCGGCGCAGGTCTTTGAGGATGTTCATCAAAGGCTCGTCGAGCACCGCCGTGCCGCCTTTTTCGTCGTCTATGTCATATTCGCCGTCCTCGTAGTCGTGGTTGATCGTGATTTGGAGCGGCTGCGGGTCTTTCAAATATTCGCGCCCTGCTTCCGAGACCTTCAAGATTCCGAACTGCTCAATTTCCTTGTAGATCAGGTTGTTGATCATGGCGTGGCGGAAGATGGAACTCCAAAAGTTCTCGTCTCGGTCGTCGCCCACGCCGTAATTGTCCATTTCCGTGAAACGGAAATCCTTCATCTCCTTTGTCTCGCGGCCCATGATGAAATCCATCACCGTCTTCATCAGATAGTTCTCGTTCAGGTCGAGAATGGACTGCACCACGGCCACTATTTCGGCCTTCACCTCCATGCGCTCCTTCGGGTTCTTGCAGTTGTCGCACATTTTGTGGCAATCCGCCTCATGGAACGACTCGCCAAAATAGTGCAGCAAAAACCGGCGGCGGCAAGCGGCCGTTTCGGCATAAGCCACCACTTCTTGCATCAGCTGGGCGCCCATTTCCCTTTCTGCCACAGGCTTGTCGCGCAGGAATTTTTCGAGGCGCAGGATGTCTTTGTAATTGTAGAACGCGATGCACTTCCCGCCCAAGCCGTCGCGCCCGGCGCGCCCGGTTTCTTGGTAATAGTTTTCGATGGACTTTGGCATATCGTAGTGCATCACAAAGCGCACGTCGGGCTTGTCAATGCCCATGCCGAAGGCGATGGTGGCGCATATCACGTCAATATCTTCCATCAAGAAATTGTCCTGCGTGTTGGCGCGGGTCTTAGGGTCAAGGCCCGCGTGGTAAGGCGCAGCCTTGATGTCGTTCACCATCAGCATCTCGGCAATGTCCTCTGCCGTCTTGCGGTTTTGGACGTAGATAATGCCCGACTCGCCAGAGAATTCCTCTTTGATGGTCTGAATGATCTGCTTGATGGTGCTCTCCTTCTTGATTTTCGAGCGAATCTCGTAAAAGAGGTTGTCGCGGTTGAACGACGACACGAAGGTGCTGTCCTCCGTCATCTCCAAGTTTTTCAAGATGTCCTGCTGCACCTTTGGCGTAGCGGTGGCCGTGAGCGCCATGATGGGCACATCTCGCGCCACAGCGTCGAGCATCACGCGGATGCGGCGGTATTCTGGGCGGAAATCGTGGCCCCACTCGGAGATGCAGTGCGCCTCGTCTACGGCTACAAATGAGATTTCGGAGTTTTGAAAAAACTCGATGTTCTCCTCCTTCGTCAGGGTTTCGGGTGCCACGTACAGGATTTTCGTGCGGCCGTCCGTGATGTCCTGCTTCACCTTTTTCATCTGTACCTTGGTGAGCGAGGAGTTGAGGAAGTGCGCTACCTCGTCTTCTTCCGAATAACTGCGTATGCTGTCCACTTGGTTTTTCATCAGCGCGATGAGCGGGCTGATGACGATGGCCGTGCCCGGCAGCATAAGGGCAGGCAGTTGGTAGCAAAGGCTTTTGCCGCCGCCCGTGGGCATGATAACAAAAGTGTCTTTTCCGTCGAGGAGGCTTTGGATAATGGCGGCCTGTTCGGCCTTAAAAGCGTCGAAACCAAAATATTTTTGGAGGCTCTCAATAAGCGCGTCGTGGCCAGTAGCAATTGCAGGCATCTTCTTTGTGCGTTGAATAATATCGTTTTTTTATTGGGCGAACCCAACTTTTGGCCCTGAAAAAATCAATCGAAGGAGTGTTTAAAATTTAATGGGCCAGTACACCCCTCCGAAAAAGCCGCCAAAGATAGAAAAACAAGAATCAGAAAACCCACAAACTTTTGCCGGATTTTTTTTGACAAGAATTTCGGCCTCCGCCGATAATTTTGCGAACGCCAAAAACCAATCGCGCATTCAAAATTAAAATTGGGGGATGGATACAATTCTTGCCCGCTATGCCCACCTATAGATCGCCGCTTTTTCAGCGGCCTGTCCCCTCATAAAAAAAGCGTGTCCCCAAAAATGAGGACACGCTTTAGAAACACGGGTATTGTTCTTTCGAAATTACCGCACCACCGTCACATCCCCCTTCCGCTCCATGTGCAGCACCCGCCCGCAAATGGCAATATCTGCTACCAACTGCCACACCTGCACGCCTGGGTTGAAGTTCTGGTCGCGGAAAACGCCGCCCCAAGCATCCGCCGTGTTGGATGTCTCGAACAGTTTGTTGCCCCAACGGTCGAACACTTCAAAATGGAAACCCAGCAGCGTGATGCCCGCCGCAAAAAATGGCTTGAACTCCGTGTTCGCCAGATCCTGCGCCGAAGGCATGAACACGTTGGGGATGTACACAAAATCAAAATCTTCCGCCAGGTCGGCCCATTGCACCGAGGCCTCGCTGCGCACCGTTTCGCATTCGTCCGTCACTTCCACCCACACTTGGCCGGCTTCCGTGGCGATGCTCGTGGCTTCGCGCCCGCCGTTCCACCAGTTGAAATCCAGCGCAGAAGTGTCGCCGCTCAGCACTACAGCATCGAGCCTCACGCCCGCGCTGTCGCAGGGGAGAATGCCGTTGGCCAATTGGATTTCCAATTTCGGGATTTCTGGCAGCACCGTGCCGCGCTCGAAAACACAGCCGTTCGCGTCCTCCACATACACCGTGTACGCGCCTGCCGTGATGCCCACGAAGCGGGTGCTGTCTTGAAAATCCACCTTGTCCAAAGAGAAAAGGAATGGCGCGAGGCCGCCCGAAATGCCAGTCACTTCCAACACTCCCGTCGGCGAACCGCTGCACGACGGCTCGGCATTCAGCGCAAAAACCGTTTCGGGGAATGCCGACACGAACACCGTCACCGTGCTGTCGCAAACTTCCGAGTTCAGGAAATGGAACTCCCGCGAATCGCCCGGCGCGATTTCCTCGCCTTCATAGAGATAAGTTGTGCCGGGGCAAACGCTTACCTCGATCACATTGACCGACACGTTTTTCTGGAACACCGTGACCGTCACCACCGAATCGCAGCCCGCAAGGTTTTTCAACGTAAAATCCTGCACCGTCCCAGCGCTCAGCGCCGTGCCTTCGTAAGGGTAGGTTTCGTTGGGGCAAACGCCCACGCTGAATGCGGAACTTGAAATGGGCAGCGCAGCCACCGTCACCGTCACGAGCGAGTCGCAGCCCGCCGCATTTGCCAGCGTGAAAACCTGCGTCGTGCCGACGGGCAGGTTTGTTCCTTCATAATTCGCCGAACCGCCTGGGCAGGCCGTCAGCGTGAGCGAACTGGCATCGGTCGGCAGCGCAGCCACCGTCACCGTCACGAGCGAGTCGCAGCCCGCCGCATTTGCCAGCGTGAAGACCTGCGTCGTGCCGACGGGGAGGTTTGTTCCATCGTAATTCGCCGAACCGCCGGGGCAGGCCGTCAGCGTGAGCGAGCTGGCATCAGTCGGCAGCGCCGCCACCATCACCGTTACCAGCGAGTCGCAGCCCGCCGCATTTGCCAAGGTGAAGACCTGCGTCGTGCCGACGGGAATGTTTGTTCCATCGTAATTCGCCGAACCGCCGGGGCAGGCTGTCAGCGTGAGCGAACTGGCATCCGTCGGCAGCGCAGCCACCGTCACCGTCACGAGCGAGTCGCAGCCCGCCGCATTTGCCAAAGTGAAAACCTGCGTCGTGCCGACGGGGATGATTGTTCCATCGTAATTCGCCGAACCGCCAGGGCAGGCCGTCAGCGTGAGCGAACTGGCATCGGTCGGCAAAGCCACCACGCTTACCACCAGCGTCGAATCGCAACCCGTGGGAGTTGTCAATTGGAAACTCTGCGAGCCGCCCACCGAGATGTTCGTGCCGTTGTAAGTCGCAAAACCGCCGGGGCAAGCCTGCAATTGCAAGGTGCCAAACGCATTGCAGCCAAAGTCCAAAAGGAAATCCGCGTCGCCCACCACATTGCAGCCAGAGAGCGTAGTCTGGTCATTCCCGATGACAATAGACCAGCCGGGCGGCAGGGAGAAGGGGTCCACCGAAAAAGTGTAGTTCGTGGAAAGCACATTGGTAATGGCGAATTCGCCGCCCGCGCCAGAAGTGGCGGCGTCGAACAGCGTGCCGTTCTGGTACACCACCACCGTCACGCCGGCGAGTAGCGTGTCCGCCGCGTCAATCACGCCGTTGCTGTTTACGTCCGACCACACTTGGCCGAGGATGTTCCCGTAGCCATCGAAGAGGTTGAGCGAGAGCGGGTCGCTGGTGGCAGAGCAGCCGTACCAATCGGTCAGTTCTGCCCAATAAGTCCCGCTTTCCTGCGCGATAAAGTTGGCAGAAGTCGCGCCGGGAATCGGGCTTCCATTCATAAACCATTGCCACGAAGAGATATTGGGCAGCACGGGGATGCAAAGCGTGTCGGGTTTGCAGCGCGTGTGGCAGCCTGCCGGCAAGCTCCCGACGGGCGGCCCGGGCAGGACGGGGTGCACGTTGCTCTTGGCTTCGCAGCCAAATTCGTTGATGACCCGGAGATAATAATTGCCCGCTTCTTCGGTCGTCAGCGTATTGCCGCTCGCCCCGGTGTTCCAGAAAAATTGCCAGTTCGCGGGGGTGGGGCCGTTGTAGGTAATGACGTTCGGGGCGCCCGCACAGAAAGTTTGGCTGCTGATAAAAAAGTTGGCTGGGACGGGATTCACTGTCACCAAGAAGGGGTCGGACACGGCCGTGCAGCCCGTGCTAACGCTCGTCACCGTCACCGAATACAAGTGCGTCCCGACGGACAAAAGTGAGCCACGGTCTTCGGTGAAAAACACCACTTGGTCGCTGCCGTTGCCGCCCGACCAGGTGTAGCTGCCCGAGCCGTTGCTGATGCCTTGAAGCGCCACATCTTCGCCTTGGCACACGGTCAGGGTGGGGTAGGAGGTGCCGATGATTTGACCCAATTCGTTGAAAAGCAAGGCTTTTATCAGCGCGTCGGGGGCTGGATTTATTTCCACTTTTACCGCCGGAGGCGAATAGGTGCAGCCGTTCGCGTCGGTGAGCGTGACTTCGTAAGTGCCTTCCTCGCCCACGGTCAGGGTTTGGGTGGTCGTGTTGCTCCCGTCAGACCATTGGTAACTGACCGCGCCCGCTGGGGCGGTGAACGTGATGCTGCTGCCTTCGCAAATGGGCGCAGGGCTGGCGGGCGTTATGTTGCCGCTCAGCGGGTTGGGCGCGATGACGACGCTGCGCGTGAATGTGGCCGTGCAACCGTGCACGGTGTTGGAAGTGGCCGTCACGGTGTAGGTGCCGGAGGGGAAATTGTGGTACGCCGTGTTGCCCGTCGCGTCGTTGGCGGGGCCGGAGGCTGGGTCGCCAAAATCCCACGAGAGTTCGAGGATGTCGGGGTTTGGCGCAGCCGCGAATTCGAGGGCGTTGCCGGCGCAATTGGAGGCTGGGTCGGCAAAAGTGGGCGGGTCGTTGGACGGTATTTCCAGTTGTTTTGTGGTGTTCGATGTGCAGCCGCTTGCGGCGGTGACGGTGAGCGTTATGTCGTAAATTCCCGAAGGGGAAAATGCGTGCGCGGGGTTTTCTGCATTGGAAAGGTTGCTCGCGCCGGAGGCTGGGTCGCCAAAATTCCAAACGTAATTCGTGATGCTGGCATCGGGCAAGAGTTCGCTCGTGTTTTCAAAGTCGGTCATCGCGCTGGGGCAGCCCACGAGCTCGTCGAACCGCGCCACGGCCTCCACATCCAGCGAGTCGAGTGCATTGCAGAAAGTGCCGTCGGAAAGCATTACCCGAACCGTTATCACATATTTGCCGGCATTGGGGTACACGAAACTGGGGCTTTCGGCTGTGGACGTGCCGAGGAGCGCGCCGCCAGAAATGCCGGTTCTCCATTCGGCAGTGCCGGGCACATACAATCCTGAATAGTCGTTCAAAACCATCACAAACGAATCGCAGCGCGGCGTTAGGTCTGGCACGCATTGGACAACACCGGGCGGGCAATAGGAGCCGCCAGCGCAAATGTTGCACACGCCGGGGCCGCCGGAGCCACAGGCTACAAACAAGTTGATAGGCCCATCGGTAGCGGTGCAGCCGTTGGCATTGGTGGCTTGTACCGTGTAGTCGCCGTATTGATTGGTAAAATAAGGCGTACCTGCCGCGCCTGCCAGCAGAATGCCATCCCGAAACCATTGGTAGGTGTAGTTCGCGTTGGTATTGGTCAGGGCGGTGAGCGACACGGTGTAGGAGTTGTTGCAAAAACCCGTCGGGTCGGAAGTGGTGAGCGACACATCGGGCGCGTCCCAAGTTTCAATATTGAACTCCGACACGCCCGTGCAGCCGTTCGCGTCAATGACTTCGATGGAATACGCGCCCGCGCCCAACACCGGCGTCGCCGCCGTGCTGATTGTGTTGCCCGAATCGTCTTTCCAGACATAACTGGCGTAGGGCGAAGCTGTCTGCACCATCGCCGTCGCGCCGGGGCAAAGCCCCACGGGGTGCTGCGGCACAGGGTCAGGGTTGGTCAAAACGGTGACGGGCAACATGGCGCTTTGGCTGCACACCGCCACGTTCACGACGTGGCCGCCCGGCTGGCTCCAAAAGATTTCCACGTTGCTCGTGCCTTGCCCGTTGGCGATTGCGCCCGCCGTTGGCGGGCTGATGCTCCATTGGATGTCCACGTTTTGAAGGTTCAACATGGAGTAATTCCCCTTCGTGTCTTCGCAAACAACGGGCGTTCCAGCAATGCCGGGCGAAGCAATGGGCGTAGCCTCCAAGCCCACGGTGTCGGAAAGACAGCCGAGGCCGTCGCTGCTGACTTGGGCGGCGGTGAGCCAGTAGGGGCCGGTATTCCCCCAAGTGACGTTGAGCGGGTTTCCGTTGAAAGTTTGCGTTGCGCCCGCGCCGTTTTTCACCGTCCATTTGATGTTGCTCCCTGCGGGCAAACCCGTGGCTTCGTAGGTGTAGGCGGTTCCGGGGCAAATATTTTTTTCACCCGAAACAGCGGTCGGGTCGGCGGGCAAAGCGCGAACGGTGATTGCCCAATCGGCTTGATCCGAGCAAGTCACGTTCGGGTCGGCGGGCGTGGCGAACAGCCGGTAGGTGCCAGGGCCGTTCAAGAATGGCACGTTTGGCACGCCCGTGGCTGCCGGCGATGTCCAAGCCGTGCTTCCGTCGGGGGCAGTGAGCGTCCAATTGCAAAGGACGGGTGAGGTGTTTGGGTCGAACCTCGCGGCGAAATTGTTGCTTGCGTTCTCGCAAAGTTCTACAGGGCCTTGGATGTAGAAGGAGGGAAGGATGCGCACGTGAATCAAATCGCCGCCGCCGCAGCCGAGGTAGCAGTTGTCGTATTGGACGTACAGCGAATGGTCGGCAGCGGGCGCGGGGTTGGGGAAAGTGCTCCATTCCACCGTGACGCGGTTGGTGCCTTGGCCTTCGGTGATGGTGCCGCCAGTGGGCAGCGTCCACACAAAACTGCTGCCGCCAAAGGGTTCGATGGTGTACACTTCCGTCGCGCCGGGGCAAACGCGGGCTTCGCCGCGTATCTGGGCGTTGTTCGTGATGATGGGGATTTCAATCACGCCCGCTACGGGGCAGGCCGCGCCCGCGCAGGGCTGCGCGCCCAAGGTGATGGTGCCGACCGGGCCACCGTTCCATTGCACGGAGATGGTGTCGGATGTGGGCGTTCCGCCGTTCAGCACCGTGCCATCGCCGCTTACGGTCCAAGAAAAAGGCGCACAGCCGTTCGAGGCGGTGTAGGTCACGGTTTCGCCGGGGCAAACGGTGGCCACGCATTCGAGCGTGGGGGCTTGGGCGTTCAGCACTTCCACGGTCATGGTGGTGGTATCAGAGCAGAGGCAATTGCTGCGGGCGATGAGCCGGACGGTGTGGGTGCCAGGAATGAGGTAGGTATGCTGCGGGTTTTCGGCCGAGCTGATGCTGAAGTTGTCGCTAAAAAACCATTCGTAGGAATCGGCATCGCCTGTGCTGAGGTTTTGGAAACTTACGGTTTGGCCGAGACAAACTTGGAGCGGGCCGCCCGCAATGGCGGCGGCGGGGCTGCTTTCAAAATCGGCTTTTGGCGCGTCCACGATGGTGATGCACCGAACGGCCTCTCCAAAGCAGCCCAATGAGTTGTCGGCAAAAACCGAAACGCTCCCGGTGCCGGGTGCTCCCCAAGTGACGGTGATGCTGGATTGAAAAGGCGAGCCGCCGCTGTTCTGTGTCCAACTGCTCGCGCCCGATACCTGCCAATTGAGGGGCGCGTTGGTGCCGCCGCTGGGGTTTTGGTAAGATACGGAGTAGGTGACGCTGGTGCCGGGGCACACTTTTTCGCAGATGCTGCTGATGCCCGTACTGTCCATATTGCAAGGGGCGAAGTTGCTGGAAACAATGTTGAGCGGGTTGTAGGGGAGTGGTTCGACGATGAAACACTCGGTAGCCGTGCTGTTGGTGGCATTACCGACCACCGTGACGCAGTATTGGCCGGGGCAAAGGTTAAATATGTCTTGAGTGGTTGCGCCAGTTGCCCAGAAATAGACATATTGGGTGGGCGGGTTGGATATCCCCGTGGCTGTGATGTCAATAAAACCATCGCAACCGCAAGTGGGCTGGGCATAGCCTGTGATTTTGATGCTGTCTTGTTGGGCAAAGAGCGGGGCGGCGAAGAGGGAAAGGAGGAGGAATAAGGCGAGGGAAAATCGGCTTTTCATAAAAAGAATAGGCGTTTGAAAAGTGAAAGTATGGGGAATACGCGCCGAAGATACGGGGGGTTGGGTGAGACGCTGCCCGGCT
>JBJXFT010000059.1:0-2912 GCA_046155725.1 Saprospiraceae bacterium | reverse complement strand
CCACGAGCAGCGAATTGCGCACCCCGACCTGCTTCACGCGCTCGCGCAAGCCATCCCAATCCCAACGTTTGGAAGGCGTTACGCTCCACAAATCAAACTGGAACATCCCCTTGCTCAAGGGCGAACCCTGGAACGTTTCGTAGGCGCCATGCTTCTCGGCCAGATTGGCCGATTCGGTCACTGCGGCGAAATAGATGGTTTCAAAAATGTCCTTGTTCAATTGCTTCGCCGCCTCGCTGTCGAAGGCCATGCCCATCAAAATGAACGCATCCGCCAAGCCCTGTACGCCCAAACCAATAGGGCGGTGGCGCATATTCGAGTTCCGCGCCTCGGGGATCGGGTAGTAATTCACGTCAATGACTTTGTTCAAGTTGCGGGTAGCCACCTTCGTGATTTCCACGAGTTTGTCAAAGTCAAATTGGCCGTTCACCACAAATTTCGGCAGCGCGATGGATGCCAAATTGCACACCGCCACCTCGTCTTTCGAAGTGTACTCGATGATCTCCGTGCAAAGGTTCGAGGAGCGAATCGTCCCCAGATTTTGCTGGTTGCTCTTCATGTTCGCCGCGTCTTTGTAGAGGATGTACGGCGTTCCGGTTTCGGTTTGGCTTTCCAAAACGGCGTTCCAAAGGTCGCGGGCTTTCACCGTTTTGCGGGCGCGGCCTTCCTTTTCGTACTGGTGGTACAGGGCCTCGAATTTTGCCCCGTAGACGTCGAACAAACCCGGTGCTTCGTTCGGGTCGAAGAGTGACCAGTCGGCGTCAGATTTCACGCGCTCCATAAACAAATCGCTGATCCACAAGGCGTAGAACAAATCGCGGGCGCGGTTTTCCTCCTTGCCGTGGTTCTTTTTCAATTCCAAAAACTCAAAAATGTCAGCGTGCCAAGGCTCGATGTACACGGCGAACGCGCCCTTGCGTTTGCCGCCGCCTTGATCCACGTAGCGGGCAGCGTCGTTGAACACGCGCAGCATCGGGATGATGCCGTTGGAGGTGCCGCCCGTCCCTTTGATGTACGAACCCGTGGCGCGGATGTTGTGGATGCTCAGGCCGATGCCGCCCGCGCTCTGGCTGATGAGGGCGCAGCGCGACAAGGTCTCAAAAATGCCCGCGATGCTGTCGTCGGTCATGGTAAGCAAGAAGCAGGACGACATCTGCGGCTTGGGCGAGCCGGCGTTGAACAGCGTGGGCGTGGCGTGGATAAACCAGCGCTCGCTCATCAGGTTGTAGGTTTCGATGGCTGCGTCAATGTCTTCACCGTGGATGCCGACCGCCACGCGCATGAAAAGGTGCTGCGGACGCTCCGCCACCTTGCCGTTCATGCGCATCAGGTAACTGCGCTCGAGGGTTTTGAAGCCGAAATAATCGAATTCAAAATCGCGGTCGAAGATGATGGCCGAATCGAAGCGGGACTTGTGCTGCTGCACGATGCGCTGCGTGTCGTCGCCGATGAGGCCCGCGCGATCTCCCGTTTTTGGGTCCACGTAATGGTAGAGTGCGTCCACGACTTTGGAGAAGGACTTTTCGGTCTGCTTGTGGAGGTTGCTCACGGCGATACGCGCTGCAAACAAGGCGTAGTCCGGGTGAATGGTGGCCATGGTAGCGGCGGTTTCCGCCGCGAGGTTGTCGAGTTCGACGGTGGTCACGCCGTCGTAAAGACCCTGAATGACCTTTTTGGAAACCTCGAAAAGGTTGACGTAGTTGGTGTCGAGGCCATACGTCATTTTGCGGAGGCGCGCCGTTATCTTGTCGAACGACACTTCCTCCTTTTGACCGCTGCGTTTGATTACTTGCATCATGAATTGGAATGATTTCGATTTTTCGATTGATTCGATTAGATCGATTGTAGTGGATGGTTATGAGTTGAGTTGGGATGGTTTTTCAGGAGGCAGAGCCTCGTGCGAGCAGGAGATGAAATTATCTTGGTCCTTTTTTCAAAAAAGAAAAAAAGTCCGCGAGGCCAAGGCCAATATTGTAAATCAGCACCCCCGGTAAGGCTCCAACAACGAACGGCACAACTACCTCAATTCTAAAAAAAGAATCCCGGTCTTTGAAATAGTAATAGGCAGTTAGTTGTGTCCCTATTCCAATGATAGCCCCGCAGAGCATACTAAGCAGAGGTGTATTGGGGCGGTTTATCAAGAAGGCTACCGCACCTACAATAGCCGAAGTAATTGTCCAGCCGACTACGCCGAGACCAAATGTGTCATGACCGGCTACAACTGGGATTGCCACCAAAGCGATAAATATAATTATCGGAGTAAAGGAAATCTCTTCGTTTTGCATGATATCTTTTTTTCGCCACGCTTGATATTTTCACCAAGCGCACACGCAGAGTGAGTGGTTTAGTTTGGCTTCTGATCTCGGCTACAATTGGTTTTTCGCCAAGTGAGGCCGCGAATCAAGAGTTTCAAATTTTCCCGTCTTGCATTTGCATCGTAACATGATGAATTGCATTACCTTCGTGTCACTATTTAGAGCCAAGACGTTGGTCGTATCGGTCATTGACTGAAGCCTTTCACCAAGGCAGGAGGTTCGAATCCTTCTGGCTCTTCTTCTAAGCCTTGTTGACTTTCGTCAGCGAGGCTTTTTTGTGGCCTTGCTTATCCGTCTATAGACTATTCCCCTCCTCTATTCCGCTCATCCCCCTCCATCTTCTTCCGCAAACTCAGCGGCCTCATATCCGTCCACACTTCCTTGATATAGTCAAGGCATTCATCCTTGCTGCCTTCCTTGCCGGCATCGTTCCAGCCGAGGGCGTTTTCGCGGTCGGCGGGCCAGATGCTGTATTGTTCTTCGTGGTTTACGACTACTTTGTAGCGGGTGTTGTCTTCTTCCATGGTGGTGTCTTTTTGTCGCTGTTTCGTGTCCCTGTCAACAGCGATTAGTGAACTGAATCCCAAGCCAGAAGCC
>JBJXFT010000058.1:0-10603 GCA_046155725.1 Saprospiraceae bacterium | reverse complement strand
GCGCGCACGAGCGAGACCCGGTAATACTGTGTCTTGATGGGGCCAATGCTGGATCTCACATTGGCCGAGGAGTACAGGCCAAAACCGCCGTCAATGAGTTCGCTCGAATTGTCGAGCCCAAAATCGCTCTGTACGGCGGCGTTCTTGTGCAAGTTGTACAGGGCGGTATCGAGTTGGTAGGTCTTGATTTCGGTGCTACTTTTTTTCATGTTTGTGGAGGCAAAGATGTTCAAAGTGTGGTGTACTTTTCGCCGTGCTTCCAACAATCGTTCACTAAAATTGCACCAAGATGAAGAAGTTACCTTTTTTCTGCTGTTGCCTGGCAACCCTGCTCTACCCCACAGCCCTAAACGCCCAAACCAACTGGACCCGTTGCTCAGAAGGTTTGCCAGAGGATAAAATCGTTTTTTCGCTGGCTCAAATCGGTACCACCTTGTTCGCCGGCACCAGCAAAGCAGGCGTGTATAAATCCGACAACAACGGCAACAGTTGGCAGCCCATGCCTCCACACGCTGCATTCCTGCAAACCACGGCCGGAAGCATGGCGGTCATTGACACATTTTTATTCGTTGGGCAAATAGGCAAGGGTGTTCTCCGTACATCCTTGCACGATACAGCTTGGGTGCTGCTCACCAACGGACTGCTCAACAAATCCGTCCAAGACCTCATCGCGGTAGGCAATACTCTATACGCAGCTACTTACGGCGGCGGCGTTTTTTACTCCAGCGACATGGGCAATTCCTGGAGCACCTTGCATGACAACCTGGGCATGGACGATCAGAAGGTCTTTGCGCTGGCGAACAATGCTACCACCTTATTTGCAGGAACCCAAGGGATTGATGCCCTCCCCGACACCGGGGTGGCTTATCGCACAACTTTTGGTGGAACGGAGTGGAATCGCATCAACACCGGGTTTATCCGCAACGGTGTCCACCTGGAACAAGTTTTCTCCATGGATGCCAACGATTCGCTCGTGTTTGCCGGCACGGATGATGTGGGTTTGTTCCGCAGTACCGACAACGGAGACAATTGGGTGCCTGTGGGCGGTTACAATGGAGACATTCGGGCCATTAAAATAGTAGGCGAAACGGTTTATTACGGAACCCATTTCGGTGGTGCCTATCGTTCCTTAGATGCTGGCCAGAACTGGTCGGCCGATAACACCGGTTTTGTTTTTGGCAACATGACTTTGCCAAATTTTGTCAAAGATTTTCTGGTGGTCGGCCCGCTCATCTATGCTGCCAGCGATATCGGGGTGTTTAAACAGGCTATTCCCAACATGGTCAGCGGGGCAGAACAACCGGGCACGGAGGCTGCTGCGATTTGGTTGAGCAACTATCCAAATCCTTTTTCGGAGGCAACGACCATTCAATTTTACAACCCAAGCGCCGGGTCGGTTGCCTTGCGCTTGGTTGACATGACTGGAAAGGCGTGGGCGACATTGCTACAGAAGGAAATGCCCGAGGGGGATTATCGGGTCAATTTTGATGGCGGGCATTTGCCGGATGGGCTTTATTACGTTCAGTTGGAAACCACGGAACGGGGCAATTTTCAGGCAATAAAGGTGCTGAAACAAAATTAGCAAGAGCAACCAGCTTGGCTTACACCAACTCAAATGCCGCAATGCCGTGCGATTTTGCCATCAACTCTTCCCGAAGGACGTGCATATTTTGACGGTCGCGCTCCGGCACTTGCAGCAGTGGGCTTGGGGTAGAGAAATCCGCTTTGTGATAATGGTAAAGCTCCCATTTCCCAGCCCTGCATTCCAGCGCGGTGAGGTGCTCCACCCAATCGCCGCTGTTCATGTAACGAACAGTTTGGCCGTTTTTTGCCACCACTTCGCGCATTTGAGGCTGGTGGATATGCCCACAGATGACGCTGTCGTAACCGTTCTCCGCCGCTATCTCAATGGCGATGTCCTCAAAATCGCCGATGAAACGCACAGCTCCTTTCACCCCTTTTTTCACCCTGGCCGAGAACGAAGCGGGCTTTAGCCCACACAATTGCCGCGCCCTGTTGATGGTGCGGTTGATGCGGATGAGCCAATCGTAGCCATGGCCGCCCAACTTAGCCAACCACCGCGCCCGCTCCACCGAAGGGTCGAATATGTCGCCGTGAAAAACCCAGTGCGTTTTGCCGTCCACCTGAAAAACCAACTTGTTGCGCAGGTGGATGAGGCCGAGCGACATCTCGCCAAATTTGCGCAGCACGTCATCATGGTTGCCCGTCAGATAGTACACCTTCGTGCCGTTCACGGCCATTTTCAGCAATCGGCGCACCACCTCCATGTGCTCTTTCGGGAAAAAACTTTTTTTGAAATTCCACATATCGAAGATATCGCCGTTGAGCACCAGCGTACCCGGCTCAATGCTTTTCAGGTAATTGTGCAATTCGCGGGCATGGCAGCCGTAGGTACCAAGGTGCACGTCAGAAATTACCACAATGTCGAGTTCGCGTTTCATTTTCAGAAATTAGCGCCAACGTTTGGTTGGCAAAAAGTAAAGCCAATTTTCAATTGGCCGGCCGTAGTGAACGGCTTTATCGCAACAGAATTTAAAGTTCAAAAAAGCCCGCGCCGGGGAAGCATTTTGCCTGAAAGGTGACTGCTAATTAACGGGCGACTGAACGCAGGCAAAAGAAAGGAGAGAGCACGGGCGCGGGCAAAATCATGCTTTGCTAACCGGCACAAAATTGCCCTCATTGGCCTCGAAAGGCCGTTAAGCCTACATGAAGTTACCGTGAATTCGGAGATGAGCAGTTGCTCAACAGCCATTGGCGGCTGCTTGCGCCCATAAAAAGCGCACAGAAAAGGCTGTTGCCTAAGGCCATTTCAACCCGCGCTGAGCCGCACTTTCAGCAGGGTGGACAAGTGCCCGAACGCGGCTTCCCATTCTTTGTTGACAAACACCCATTGCCCCTTGCGGTGGCCTTTGGTGAGCAGGTAGAACACGTTTTGGCTGCGCCAAATGCTGGGCTTCAGACCCATTTCCTGCACCGTGGAAAGCACGTCGGCGAGCCATCGGACGCGCGGCAGGGAAGATTCGTCGAGGCCGATTTTCTCGATTTCGCGGAACACGCGCTGGCCGATGGCGAGGTTCAGCGCGTCCTCGTCCGTGCGCTCGATGTGCCAACGGCCCATGTCGGCACCGATGCGGAGCAGGTTGCGCGTGTCGGACACTTCGGGTGTGTCAAAAAATTTGCGCAGTTCGGCGTTCAGGATGTAAGCGGCGATGCTGTGCCAAGCGGCGGGCAAGGGAAGTTTGGCCTCTTCTATGCCGGCCATGAGCTGGTAGTTTTCATTGAACACACTGCGGAAATTGGCTTCTGCGCCCGCTAAGCTCGAATCGGTAATTCTTCGGATAATCTCGATTTTCTCGTCGGCAAAAAGGGTGGAGAGGGTGAATTTCTCTGGGCCGAAATATTCTTGCAGCGCACCGATGACCTCGCCCATGTTGGCGGCGCGGAAAGCGCGGCTCGTGCGGGCGTACATTTCCTCGAATTGCGAGCGGAGCATCTCGCCGCTGATGTTGCCGATGATGTGCTGCTGGCCGAGGTACAGCACGGCGAAGCAAAAGGTTTTTTCGGCGTGGCTGAGCCGCGAGCGGATGCGCAGCCGACCGGCCACGAACTGTGGGGTGCCGGCCTCTATTTTTTCAAAAAACTCTACAGAGGCCGTGTAGTTGAACAAATCGAGCCCCTCCGGGTCGTTCTCAAAAAGCGAGGCGACGGCAAAGTGCATGGCCACGCGCTCCAGCGTGACGCGGGTGGGCACCACGTTTTTGAGGAAACTTTCGGCACCGTTGGGGAGCACGTTGCTGGGGGCAGCAGCCAAGCGGCGGGTGAACTCAGGGTGCAGTTCTTTGCCCGTCACATCGAGCGTGTAGTCCATTGCCCGCAGGGCGTACTGCAAAATCTGGTTGGTCTCGATGCCCGATATTTCGTCAAAAAACCAGCCGCAACTGGTGTACATCAGCACCGCAAAACGCTGGGTTTCGAGCAAGCGCAGCACCGCCACTTTTTCCAGATGGCTGAGTTCGCGGCGGGCGTGTTTTTTCAAAAATGCCTCCACCGCAGCATCAGAGCGGTCGAGCATCACTTCGATGTAATCGTTGCGGGCGGCCCAAGGGTCGTGGAGCAGCCGTGCGCCTTCGCGCTCGAATATGGGCGCGAGTTGGTCGCGCAGCCAGTCGAGCGTATCGCGCAAGGGTTTCCGCCAGCGCTGGTGCCCCCCGTTCGGGTCGGATTTGCAGCCGCAATCGCTGCGCCAGCGCTCCACGCCGTGCACGCAGCTCCAAGAAGAATTTTCGTGGATTTGCACTTCCCAAGTGGGCGGGTGGAGTTCGAGGAATTGGCCGTAGTTGGTGAGCGTGGCAAGGCCAGCATCTTCCACATAATTGAGGCAATCGGCCAAAGCCATTTCGCCGTAGCGGTGGTGGTGGCCGTAGCTCTCGCCATCGGTAGCGATGTGCGCGAGTTGGGCTTCGCTGTTGTTGTCAAAAATCCCTGTGAGCCGTTGGGAGAATGCCTTTCCGCTGTTCAGGATGCCATCGAACGCTACCTCTTGGGCTATTCTTCCATTGTAAAAAAAGAGCGCGATGCGCCGCCCGCTGGGCAGCAGGCACCAATAGGGGTGGCGGGTGTCGAGGCTATCGGCATCCACGCTGCGCCATGGTGATTGTTGATTGCTGATTGCTGATTCTTGATTGCTGATTGCTGATTGTTGATTGCTGATTGGTGGATTGGGAATTGGTAAATCTGCCTCCTGCTGCCTGCTGCCACTGCCCCCTGCTTCTGCCTCCTGCCTCCTGCCACTGCTTTCTGCCTCCTGCCCACTGCTTTCTGCCACTGCCCACTGCCTGACTGTCTTCGCTTGGCGCGGCGCGAGGATGGTGTACTGAATGCCGTGCGAGGCAAGTGCCTCAAGGGTTTCGGTGTTCACGGCTGTTTCGGCGAGCCAAATACCTTCGGGGTAGCGGCCAAAACGCCGCTCGAAATCGCGGATGCCCCAATGCACCTGCGTCACCTTGTCGCGGGCGTTGCAGAGGGGCATGATGAGGTGGCTGTGTACCTGCGCGACCGCCGAGCCGTGGCCGCCGTACCGTTCTTGGCTGCGCTTGTCGGCCCTGATGAGCATAGAGTAGGCATCCGGGTCGTTCGCTTCGAGCCAGGAGAGGAGCGTGGGGCCGAAGTTCCAAGAAATGCGGTTGTAGTTGTTGCGGATTTTGACAATCCAGCCCTCGCTGTCCAAGATGCGGGCCGCCGCGTTGGGCGCGTAGCACTCGTGGTTGATGCGGGTGTTCCAATCGTGGAAAGGGTGGGCGGATTCTTGCTGTTCTATCGTTTCGAGCCAAGCATTCTCACGGGGCGGCTGATAAAAATGGCCGTGGATGCAGACGTATTTGTTTGTGCGCGACATGGCGCGAAGGTAAAGCCGAATGATTCGATTTTTGAAGATTAAGCCCGATTGATTCGATTGAAACCCAATCAGTTGACAGGTCGTTTTGTTCAAAACCGCCTTGCGTCGGCCATAAAAGAGGGCGCTCAGAAAAGTTTAGAAAGTTTCGGGGGTGTCCAGTAGTATGGGGGCCCCGTTCGCTGTGACTTAATATTAAAAGCTTCAAAAGCAATTCTACTGAAACACCCGCACATAGTCCACAATCATCCGCTGTGGGAAATTGGTGCTGCCGTCCGGGTCGCCGGGCCAATTGCCGCCCACTGCCACGTTGAAGATGAAGAAGAAATCCTGATTGAAAGGGTAGGCTGCCGGCGTAATATCGGCGGGTATTATCTGGTAAAACGGCACATCATCAAGCAGCCAGGTGATTTTGTCCTGCTCCCAGAGGATGGAAAAAACGTGGAATTCATCCCCAAATTTGGCGGTGCCAGCGAGGGCTTTTGAGTTTCCGATGAACTGGTGCTGGCTATTGTCCGCGCCATAATGGATCGTCCCGTGCACTCGGTTGGGTTGGTGCCCGACCAACTCCATGATGTCAATCTCGCCGCAGGCAGGCCAGTTGACGGTGCTGATATTCCCGCCGAGCATCCAAAGGGCTGGCCATATACCCTGACCTTCTGGCAAGGCCGCACGAATATCTATGCGCCCAAACTTGAACTCTTTTTTACCCTTCGTCACAAGACGCGAGGAGGTGTAGGCCGAACCGCCGAAGTTTTCTTTGCGGGCCTCGATGATGAGGTTTCCGATAGAGAGAAAGGTGTTTTCCGGGCGGTAATATTGCAGCTCGTTGTTGCCCCAGCCACCAGCACCCGTTTCAAAAGCCCAGGCATTTAGGTCCAGAGAAGTATCGTTGAATTCGTCCCGCCAGACGAGCGCTTTGCCCGCGTAGGTTTCCGGCGTTGAATAGCCCGTCGCAGGGATATTGAAAGGGTTGTCCGCGTCGTCGTTGCGGAGGGTCACGGTTGCCCGCTCGCGGGCAAGGGTCGCGTTGATGGGATTTAGCAGCAAGATCACAAACTTTTCGTCTGGCTCCAGCACCTCATCGCCTTTCAATTGGACTACGATGTTTTTTTGGGTTTCCCCGGCCAAAAAGACCAGTTCGCCATCCGTTTTTCCAACATAATCCGAGCCCGCTTTTGCGGTGCTGTCAAGTGTGGCATAACTGACCAGCACGTTGTTGCTGGAGGCCGCAGAAAGGGTAACTTTCAAAGACAGGCTGCCATTTGCATTGCCTTCCAATGCTGATGCATCGGCGATTGAAAGAGATGGGAGCGCCGGCTGCACGGGGTCGGGGTCTTTTTTGCAAGCAGCGAGGACGCATAGTGAAGCCAATAAGAGGGCTGTGGTATTTTTTATGAAAACCATGTGGTTGGTATTTTTTGTGAAATTAGTGCAACTCCTGGAAACATGAGTCATCTTGCATTTTTCAACCCACGATTTCAATTGTGGGGAGGAGAGAAAGTATAGGGTATTAAACCGTTTTAACGGTTTGTGTGGACTGGCCAACCACCCGTAAACGGTTAAAACCGTTCGTATAGATGCCCGGTTGGCTTTCCCACGATTGAAATCGTGGGTTGAAAAGCGCTTCATTGCTCTTTGTCAAAAATTCGAGATGAGTCATGTTTTGGAGTCTATTTCAAAACGCATACACCCGAACATAATCCACCTCCATTCTTCTCGGCCAAATCGTCTCATCCACCCCTTTCGCCCCGCCCCAGTTGCCACCGACAGCCAGGTTCAGGATAATATGAAAACGCTGATCAAAGGGCCACTCTTCGGATGTCTTGTGCAGGTTCAAAAAAGTGTTGTACTGAACGTCGTCCACAAAAAAATCCATCCGATCTGCCCGCCATTCCACTGCATACACATGAAAGGCGGATTCTGCATCCGGCAGGAAAAAGCCCCGCGTATTTTCCGTGCCCTTGTTGTTCGTGAAGGTGGCGGTATGGGCCGTTGCGTACACGGTGTCCGACTTGAAACCAACGTGCTCCATGATATCAATCTCGCCGCTGTGCGGCCAGCCTCCATATTTCCAATCCGTCGGCAACATCCAGAATGCTGACCAGGTGCCGCGCCCGCTGGGGCATTTAAGCCTTGCCTCGATACGGCCATAGACCCAGTCGCCCTTGTGTTTCGACACCAGTCGGGCAGAAGTGTAGTCCTTGTCCTGCCACTTTTCTCGGTGGGCTTCGATCAGGAGCAGGCCATTCTCCACGCGGGCATTTTCCGGGCGGCGGGCAGCGTAAAACTCCAACTCGTTGTTGCCCCAACCGCATAATTGGGGGCATCCGGTACCGTAATCATAGCCCCATTTTGTGCTGTCTGGCAAACCAGACCCATTGAATTCGTCGCTCCATACGAGCCTTCGTTCAGAAGGGGAAACCGATTTTTGGAGCAACGCGCATTGTTCCTGCAATCCAAAAAAGGAGAACAAAAGCAGCGATTTGAACAAATAATCCATGACGTGTGGGCTCAGATTTTCACTAAGGTAAATTCAAACCATCCGTCAGCAGGTGTGCCATCCTGTTTCCGAAGGGGCGAGCGCAGCACCAGTTCTGTCTCTGTCAAACTGACGATATCGTACACGGGGCCAGAGTCCCAAGTGCCGATAAACGCGCCGTCGGGCAACACAATCTGGTCTTTGCCGCCGTCGCCCGTGCCTTTTAGAAGCAGCCAGGTCAAGTTCGTTGGCGGCGCGAACGGCACCACGGCATACCCGTTCCAGGGGTCAACGGAGAAGCCGTTGTTGTTGTATTCAAACTTAGCGCCCTCGAAGTAGAAGCAGAACTGGTCGTCGTACTGCGCGTCCTGCAGGCCGTTTACGGGCGACTTGTACCACTCTTCCGAACCCGGCACTGGGCCGACTCGGACGGCTTCGGCAGCGTGGGTGAAAGTCCAGCATTTGCCGGGAGCCTCACAGTCGCCGGTCAGCAAGCTCACCATTGGGTCGCACAACGCGGTTGCGTCCTTGGAGATGCTGACAATTTTGGTGCTTTTGGAAACACCGCCGCCGCCTTCGCCAGCCGCGTGGAGCGTCAGCACGAAGTCGCCGGCTTTGGTGTAAAACACCGTGTCCACCCCGCGTTTCGACTTGGCGGGGATGCCGCCGGGGAAGTCGAAGGTGTGGTCAAAAAAGCCCGTGGAAAGATTCGTTACGACTACTCGGTTGGAGTCGCCGGTTAAAAATTCGAGCGAGAAATTGGGGGCTGCCGGCTGGGCAGGCAGTTCGATGTCATTCTCCTCGAAAGGTGTGCACGCGGCCAAGGCCAGCAGGGCAACGAAAAATGGGAATAGTTTTTTCATAATTTTTCTATTTGCGACAGGTATCTTCCCGAATGCCCACAGATAAATCTGTGGGTTGGGGGGTGGGTTGAGTGGGGGGGGGTGAAATATGATTTGCGCTGTCTCAGCCCACAGATTTATCTGTGGGGGTTGGTGTGTTGGTGATGTTCGTGGGTTTTCAATACCCCGGGTTCTGCCGGATCGCCCCATTCGTAGCCTGCACCTGCGATTGCGGTATCGGAAACAAGTTGTGCGTTCCTTCCAGATAGCCCAATGGCCCCAGCACTGCCTGCGCCCGCCCCGTGCGCACCAGGTCAAAAAATCGGTGGCCTTCCAGCCCCAACTCAATGCGGCGCTCGCGGTAAATGGCATCGAGCAGTGCTTGGCCCGAAGCCGCGATGTCGGGCAGAATGCCTGCTGCATTGCCCCGTGCCCGGGCACGGACCCGATTCAGCGAAGTACGCGCAGCACCTTCGTTGCCATTTTGAGCAGCCGCTTCGGCGTGCATCAGCAGCACATCGGAGAATCGGATGACGCGGTCGTTTGTGCCGCCGTTCGGGCTTGGGTCGCCGAAAGGGGCGTCTTCGTTTTTGTAGCTGAAATATTTCTTTGGATAGTAATCGTAGGAGAAGCCCCCTGTTGCCTCTTTCGTGAAAATGCCCCGGTCGCCCATAGCGTCGCCGACCCGGAATACCGTGCTTCTCAGGCGCGGGTCTTCAAAGCCTTCTTGGAAAAATTCCTGCACAAAATCTTCCGTTGGAATATTGAACCCAAAGCCTTCAAACTGGCCGCGCGCCCGCTGAAAAACTGGTGTGAACGTGCCTTCGTTGGCGTTGTTCTTGCCCCAGTTGCCGCCCGAAGCGTTCATGTACTGGATTTCAAAAACAGACTCGGTGTTGTTTTCGCCCGCTTGGGTAAAGATGGCAGCATAGTCCGCAACCAGCTGATATTCGTTGGAAACGATGACCTCGTTTGCCACTGCTTCGGCTTCTGCCCAGCGTTTTTGCCAGAGATAACTTTTTGCCAAAAGTGCCTGTGCCGTTCCTTTCGTGATGCGGCCCAAGTCTTCCAGCGCGTACCCGCTGCGGAGCGGAAGGCTGGAGGCGGCTGATTGCAGATCGGATTCGATGAGCGCCCACACTTGTGCAGCGTCGGCGCGTGGGATGTTGTATTCGCTGGGCGCAAGCACATGGTCGGCCAAGGGAACACCGCCAAATACGGTGACAAGGTTGTAGAAAAACCAGGCCCGAATGAAGTGGGCCTCGCCCAAAATCCGGGCTTTCAGCGCGCCATCCATCTCGATGCCCGGCACCCGCTCCAGCACCACATTGGCGCGATAGATGCCTTCGTAGTCTGCTGACCATTCGCTTTCCAGGTTGTCGGTGTTGGTCGGCCCACGGAAGGTTTCGAGTTGAAGGATTTCGTTGGCATCGTTGTCGCCAGAGCCGCCTTTGGTGGCATCTTCGGACATGATGTCGCCCCAGAACCAACGGAAGTGCCCGGCAGGCGAAATCTCGAATTGCAGCGGAGCGTACGCGGCGTTCACGGCAGCGATGGCATCTGCTTGGGTGCGGTAGAAGTTTTCCTCGGATGAGCCAACGATTTGTTTGCGATCCAGGAAATCTTTTTGGCAAGCATTGGGAAGCATGGCTGCCAATGCGAGGAGGAGGAATAATTTATGTTGTTTCATCTTATTGAATTTTTTTTCGAAAATGGCTGGTTCGTAAGGTTTATTAGGGTGGTTCTTCGTGACTTCCTATGGGCAGATTGTTAAAGTAAAAAGCAAATCACATCTATCATCTTGTAACCGCCGACTTTCAATCGGCGGCCAAACGAACCCACCCGACACATCTATCTTCTTTTCAA
>JBJXFT010000045.1:0-21476 GCA_046155725.1 Saprospiraceae bacterium | reverse complement strand
ATGTACCCCAACCCTGCGGCGGACTGGCTGAAAATCGTGCTGCCGGCCCACCTGTCAGGCCAAGGCGGGCAAGGAAATTTGGAAGGCAAATGGCTGGCCGAACTGGCGGACGCATCGGGGCGGGTGTTGCTGTCAGAATTGTTGCCCGGCGGCGCGGGCGACTGCACCTTGGATTTGAGCGGGGTGCCGGGCGGGGCGTATTTGATGACGTTGAGGGACGAAGGCGGGAAAGTGTTCGTGGGCAGCGTGGTGAAGCGGTGACATTTTTTAAGACGATTGGAGGCTCGACCTAAAGTCGAACCTCCAATTATAGTCAACGCAAGGTGCCTGCCTGCCCTCTCTGCCTGACGGTAGGCGGGTCGGCAGACAGGGTTTTGAAAAATGAACTTCGCTCAAGTACGGATTCCCAATCGAATCAATCGGACTTAATCTTCCAAAATCGAATCATTCGACTATATCAATACCGCTCCCTACCCCATCTTTTGAGGCGGTGCAAAACCGCGCGGCCAACTACCCAAATGTGCGCCAAAAGTGTGGGCGCAAGCCCAAAATGCCACCACATCACATCGAAGCGATTGCGGAGGCTTTGGCGGTGGCGCGTTTTGGAAAGCCCGCCCATCAGGTAGTCCGTCACGATGCCGCCGACATGGATGTTTTCTTTGCTCTTTTGCAGGATTTCGATGCACCAATCGTAGTCGGCGCAAAGCCCGGCAGAGATCCGGTATTTTGGCGCGAGGGTGCGGCGCGGCACAAAGGACTGATGCACCACGAGCATCCCGCCGAGGTATTTTTTCCAAGTTAATTTGGTCGGGCAACGGCGGGTGCTGAGTTCGCTCATGGTGCCGTGGGGCTGACGGGCATCGTCCACGAGCATCGTTTCTCCATACAAAACGCCCGTTTGGGGGCTGGCGAGCGCGGCCATTTTCTCCAGCGTATCGGGCGCATGAAGCCAGTCGCCAGCGTTGAGGAATTGCACGAAATCACCTGTGGCCATGCGCAGGCCTTTGTTCATCGCGTCGTACAGTCCCCGGTCAGGCTCCGAAACCCAGCGCAGGTGGGGCATTTTGGCGGCGTATTCTTCTATGATTTTCAACGAGCTGTCTTTCGATGCGCCATCCACGACGATGTATTCGATCTGCGGGTGCGTCTGGCGCAGCACACTTTCCATTGTGCCGGCCAAGAGGCTTTCGCCATTGAACACTACGGTGATGATGGAGAACGAAACGTGGTCGCTTGGAAGTTGGACGCTGGATGCTTGTTCGGACAAAACGCAGGGAGGTTTTTGAATGTAAGAGGTTGGTCTTCTTGCGAAAGTCAAAATCCACACAAAGTCGTGTCATTCTGAACGAAGTGAAGAATCTGAAAAAATTTCTCGTAGGGCATTCTCACTCGGATTCTTCACTTCGTTCAGAATGACACGCACACCTGCGCAAAAACAGTTTCAGCGCAGCACCGTCAAGTCCCCCACCTTTTTGACCACGGAGCCGTCCACGAGTTCCAGTTCGATTTGCCAGAGGTACACGCCGGGGTTCACGAGTTTTCCGCGAAAGCGGCCATCCCAAGTCAGCGCGGCATCGCCCGGCAGGACATTTCGGGTTTCGTGTAGCAGTTCGCCCCAACGATCGAACACGCGGAACAGGCCCACGCGGCGCACGGCGGGGTTGAAGCCCAATTGGAGGTTTGCATTTTCATCCGTGCCGCCAATCGCGTTGGGGATAAATACGCCGATGATTTGCTCCACCATCAAAAGCAGGTCGTCGGAGGCTTCGCAGCCATTTTTGTCGGTGATGGTGAGGGTGTAGCGGGTGGTTTCCAAAGGCGTTTGCACCACCGGGTCGGGGCAAGTGAGGCAACTGAGATAGGAGGTGTCGCTCCAAATCCATTGCACGGGCGTGAGGCCGCCGAGGTCAATTTGAAGTGGGAGCGAAAGGCCGAGCTGGATGCTTGTGTCGGCGGGCAGGTTGATGGAAAGTTGGGGCGGCTGCAGCACGGTGGCGGCTATGGTATCGTAGCAGCCAAAAACGTCTTGGCTCACCACAAAATAAGTGCCTGCGTGCAGATTCGGATGGTCATAAGTTTGGTCAAACGCGCTGCCATTGAATTCAAAAAGCAGCGTGGGGTCGTCTGTCCGGATGCCAATGAAACCGGTGTACTCATCGAAGCATTGGGCCGAATCAATCTCCGTTGTAAAAAAAGTTTGCGGGTGCTCCTCAATAGTGACCGATTCGGTTTCTGTGCAATTGTTTGCGTCCGTCACCGTCAGCGAGTAATTCCCGGCGGGCAAATTGTCTACCTGCGGGACGTGGTTCCCAAAGAAATTCCAGACGTAGAAAAATGGCGGCGCAATGCCAAACACCGTAGCCGTGAGCGAGGCATCGGCTTCGTCAAAACACGCCACGGTTGTTCCAATGTCCACTTGGATTTGCGGCAGCACGAAAAGGCTGACCAAGTGTGTGGAGTCGCAGCCATTGGCGGCAGTGAACGAGCCTTTGTAATCGCCAGTCGTCGTTTGCTCCGCTCCAAAAATATTGGAAGAATCGCCGTAGCAAATCACGCGGGTCTCGACCAGGTAAAAAGTATCGAGCGGTGCCACCCGCACCAACACCGTGGAGTCGCAACCCGTGCTGGCCACGAGCGAAAAAGACATTTCTCCATCTGGCGCTATTTCCGCATTGTGGATGGAAAGCGTAGTGCCAAGGCACACTGCTGTGTCCACCGTGATGTTGTAAGTCCCCAGGCCCGTGCCGTGCACCCGCACCAGCACCGTGGAATCGCAGCCGTGGATGGTTTGGAGCGGGAACAAATGGCTGCTGTCGGGCTGGATGCTCAGGCCGTTCCAAAGCACCGTGCGCCCATAGCAAATGATGGTGTCAACGGCGTAGTTGAAGGTGTCGTACACCGTGACGAACACCGAATCGCGGTTCACACAACCATTCAAAAAACCCGCTTCCAGCACCACCAGAGCAGAATTGGAAGGCGAAACGGTGACCGAATCACAGTTGGGGCAACTCAAACTCGCGCTCGAAGTCCAGTTGTAAAAATCAAAACCGCTCTCGCCGAGCGCAACTGTTTCGCCCTTGCAAATCGCTTGGTCTTGCCCGATGGTCACCACCGTGCTGCTGTCAATGCCGACCACGATGCTGTCAATTTGGATGTTGAGGCACACGTCTGTCACGGTCACGGAATAAGTGCCGGGGCTTTGGACGGTGAACGTGGACAACGTCGTGCCGCCCGTCCATTGCCAGCCGATGAGATCGAAGCCGCTGGCATTGAGCGGCAGGATGGTGTTGTCGCAAATGGCCGTGTCTGGGCCGAGCGAAATCGTGTCGGGCAGATACGGGATGAAGAAGGAAGCGATGTTGTTGCCAAAACCGCACTCGCCGATGGCGGTGACGGGGAAATCGCTGTTCAAATTGAAAGGCGGCGGGGTGGAATTGTCGTCGTTCAGGACCAAAAAAACCGAGTCGTTGGTGATGCGCGGGATGCGGAATGTGAACGTTTGGCATTCCCCCAGCCCCACGTCGAAGCCGATGGGCGTTGCGCCCGCCCACTGTGCCGCCGTTGTTTGCGGGTTGCCGATGTAGGCCGAAATGGGGGTTTGCTGTGGGAAAATATTGTCCCCGACGTTGCAGATTTCTACGGTCAAAATCAGCGAATCGCGGTCGCAAACCACGTTTTGGAAATTCAAAACCCCGTCGGGCGAAGGGAAAGTGGGGTTGAAGAATTGGTTCAAAAACGTGTTCATCCGCAGCGAGTCGCCGATGATGTGCGGGTTTTGCTGATAGCGCGGCACGCTCAGGTCGTCGTTGATGTTCGTGTTGAAATAAGCGTGCTGGTTCCACACCTTGCGCGAAGCGATGCCGGGCGTGCCGATGGCCTCGTAGGCGATGACCGTGCCCACATCTTGGGTGCCATTCGTGCCACATTCGATGATGATTTCCGTCTGTCCGTCTGCGTCCACGTCCAGAATGAGCGGGTTTTCGATGTGCGTTGCGCTCAGGCAATCGTCTTCCCAAGTGATCGCCCCCGTGGCGCCATTGAGGATTTGCAACTTGTCTTGCCCACGGTACACAATGTCCGCCGAGCCATCGCCACAAAAATCAAAAACGCTGGAGCAGGTGATGGAGGAAACGTCCACAATGTTGCGAATCCAGAGCGCGGTGAAGTTGTTGCGGAGCGCGTAGAGCCGTGGGTGGCTCACAAAACTGATTTCCAACTGGCCGTCGCCGTCCAGGTCGGCCACATTTACGCGCGAGGCGCCCTCTGGCCAGTTGTTGAGCAATTGGTATTGGCGCATGATGGTCGGGTTTTCTATTTCCCAGCAATACACCATGTTCTGGCCGTTGCGCCGGCCCTGCACAATCGCGTCCAAATCGCCGTCGCGGTCAAAGTCAGCCACACTCGTGAAGCCATCCGTGAATGGAGCGGCAGCCGTGACCCTCGGGGTTACGGTTCCTGTGGCGAGGTCTACCGAAAGCACCTGATTCCCAGCCACGATTTCCAGCCCATCGCAGTCGGGGCAAAAAGAATCGGGCAGCACATCCATCGGCACGGGCGAGGCAAAAGAAAAGCCCACGGCCACGCGGGCAGGGTGTTCGCCCGACGAAACGTTGGGGCCGCCTTGCGCCAAAAGTGCGCCCGTTTGCCCGTTAAAAACTTGATTCCCAATGTTTACCTCCGCCCAACCATCGTGGTCAAAGTCGGCAATGTTCGGCACCGAATAGCGGTAGCGGTCTTGGTATCCCACCTGAATCGCGCTGGTGTATTTGAGCGTTCCGTCATGTTCGTAGCAATAAAGCAAGCGGTCGAAGCCCACAATGACTACCTCGCCAAAGCCATCGTGGTCAAGGTCCGCAATGGCAGGGGCAGTGCCGCCGGGCCATACCGTATTTGGGTTCACCACATGGATTTTGGTCAGCCCCGTGCCTCCGTCAATGATGTAGAGGTCGGGGTTTTCCACGCGGGTGGTCACCACGTCGGGGATTCCGTCTGCGTCCATATCGCCCGCCACAAGCGGAGAGTAAGTCCCTGTTTCGGCATCGGAAGTCCATTGAATGCCGAGCGAGACTTGGCCACAGGGCGGCACATAATAGCAGTCGGCGTTGCAAGTGGTGTAGTAAAAGTCGTCGCATTGGCCCGTGCAAGTGCAGTCCGTGTCGTAGCAGTCAATGAGGCCGTCGGCATCGTCGTCGAGGCCATTGGTGCAGTTCTCAGTCTGCCCGAACAAGAAAATCGGCAGGAAAAAGAGGAAGGTTGCGAGGGCGGCTTTGGGGTTTGCGAGAAATTTCAAAGTGTGTGTTTTCAATGCCATTAGAAACTCGGTTTTGGATTTGCCGGGCGCAAAAACGGCTGCTCTCTAACTTTCTGCCACCCGACAAAACGATTAACAGTGTGCTTTGTAAACCTCAGAAATCAGGACGGGTGGGTTTGTGTGAGGCAAGGATTAAAAAATGAAAAGCAAAGGTGAGGAAATCCGGGGGAGTTATTCCCCCGATTTCAAATCGCCTGAATCAAATCGTACTGCGTCACCACGTGCAGCCCGCCCGAACGGTCGGTGGCGATGACGGCGGGGATTTCTTTTGAAATGTAGCGATTGAGTTGGCTGATGGGCAGGTCGTCGTTCACCATCGGAAAAGCCTCGCCCATCACTTGTCGGAGCGGTTTTTCAGCGTTTTGCATCGGGTTTTCCAAAAGGAAATGCAGCACCTGCGTCTCGGTAATGGAGCCGACCATCTTCTCGCCATCCAGTACGGGCAATTGGCTCAGGTCGTGCGATTTCATCAAGTTGAAAGCCGAGCGAACAGATTCGCCCACCTGCACCCCGAAAAAGCGACGATCTTTTTTGCGGGCAATCAGGTCGCTGATTTTCAGTTCGTCTTCGAGAAAACCGCGCTCGCGCATCCAGTCGTCGTTGTAGATTTTTCCGATGTAGCGGCTGCCGTGGTCGTGGAAAATCAGCACCACAACGTCGTCTTTTTTGAGTTTTCCGCGCAGTTGCCACAATGCGCCCATCGCGCTCCCGGCAGAATAGCCGAGCAAAATCCCTTCCTCGCGGGCGAGTCGGCGGGTCCAAAGGGCAGCGTCTTTGTCCGTCACTTTCTCGAACAAATTGATGAGGCTGAAATCCACATTGGCAGGCAGGATATCCTCCCCAATGCCTTCCGTGACGTAGGGGTAAATTTCCTTTTGGTCAAACACGCCCGTTTCGTGGTATTTTTTGAACACCGAGCCGTACACATCTGCGCCCCAAATCTGAATGTCGGGGTTTTGCTCTTTCAAAAATTTGGCTACGCCGCTCACTGTGCCGCCCGTGCCAACGCCCACTACGAGGTGCGTGATTTTGCCATCCGTCTGCTTCCAAATTTCCGGCCCGGTGCTTTCGTAGTGCGCTTGGCGGTTCGAGAGGTTGTCGTATTGGTTGCACCAAAAGGAGTTGGGAATCTCTGTGCTTAGCCGTCGCGCGATGGAATAATAGGAGCGCGGGTCTTCCGGCCCCACATTCGTAGGGCACACGATTACCTCGGCTCCGAGTGCTCGGAGCATATCCGCTTTTTCCTTGCTCTGCTTGTCGGTAGTGGTGAAAATGCATCGGTAGCCGCGCACACAGCCCACGAGGGCGAGGCCCATGCCGGTGTTGCCAGAAGTGCATTCAATGATGGTGCCGCCGGGGCGCAAGTCGCCGCGAGCCTCTGCGTCGTCAATCATCTTCACCGCCATGCGGTCTTTGATGCTGTGGCCGGGGTTGAAGGTTTCCACCTTGGCCAGCACGAGCGCAGGTATGTCGGCGGTCACGTTGTTGAGTTTCACGAGCGGCGTGTTGCCGATGGTTTCGAGGATATTTTTGCAGTAGTTCATGGAAAGTGTCATTTTTGGAGGTTCAACTCAAACGCCATTTCTTTTTTGAAAAAGCAAATTTCAAATTCTTGAAAGAAATTGATTTGCCCAAAAATCATTGGTGTTTTGTCGCTCGAAGCCCATGCAAAAGCCAACCTGACAGGCGGAAAATCTGCAATGGAAGCAATGGCCGTCACTGGAATTGCTTTCACGCCGCTAAATGCGCCAGCCAAACCAATCGAAGCATTTGCGTCTTCCCAAACAAAACCAAGTTGCTGACCAACCGTGAAAGGAAGGACATTCAGCATGGCACCGCTGTCAACCAGTCCAACGGTTTCGATGATTTGTGTACCAGATCGAAGCGAAACGGGAAGCCGAGGCAAACTGTACAAGGCATCTTGCCCGGGATGAAGAACGGAATAATTAAAGCGCATCGTAATTGCCCTTTTCGGTTTTTTCGAGCAATTGCATCAGTTGTTCAGCAGCCCCCGGTTCGAATTCAGGGGTATAAACGTAGTAGAGTTGATTGGTCGGGATGATAGTCTCCGCTTCATTTTTGGGGCGACCCAAATCATCAGCAAGGACACTGATAAGTTTAAACTTGTCCCAAACGGGCAGGTTGAGGATATCAGGGAGCAAACCCCGAAGCGCTGTGCCGATTTCGTCCTGAGAGGGCAAAAGGAGGGCATCTTCTTTCATTGTCATTTTTCAAATTTTGATTTGTGGTTTTTGGGCTGGTCATGCCAGTGTTTTTTTGCAAAGATATGGTTCGGAGGGTTGAAGGTTTCCACTTTTGCCAGTACGAGCGCAGGTATGTCGGCGGCCACGTTGTTGAGTTTCACGAGCGGGGTGTTGCCGATGGTTTGGAGGATGTTTTTGCAGTAGTCCATGGAAAGTGTCATTTTTTGAGGTTCAACTCAAAGGCCATTTTTTTTCTGAAGAGGTACTCAAGAACAGGCAGCTTGTGTGTGTGCGTCAAGCACAGCACCACATTTTGAGGGGAGTTTTTCATGTCTTAGAAGATTGTGAAAATGAAAGTGGAGGGAAAATTTCGTGCTTCGCGGCGCGGGCCCTGCCTGCGCCGTTGGGCGAGGCAAACGTAGCACGGCATTTTTGAATGCCAGCCTGCGCGCGTGTTAAATTTTGGGGTTTGAGCGAAATCAGTATTTCGGGCATGCTACCTATTTTTGAACGACCAAGTGATCCTCACCCGCGCTGCTTCGACACCCTCTGGGAGCCGGCCAATGGATTCGGCTTGAAAAGTTTGCGCTTCGCCTGTGTCCAAAGCCTTTTGGATGGCGGCTTCCAAGGCTGCTCCGTCGGAGCAGGTGAATGTCAGCGTTTCCGATGCTTTTTTCAGAAAATCGGCTTCGATGTTTGTCACGAGCATCGAGACAGAGGGTTTGCCCTGCAAATGCGCCATGGCCAGCAGGCCTGTGGAAAGTTCGCCCGCCGCACATTGCGCAGCAAAATAGGTGGAGCGGAATGGGTTTTGCGAACGCCAGCCGTAGGGCAATTGCACCACGCATTTTTCCAGATCGCAGGAGCGGACACGGATGCCCATGAACCACGCGGCGGGGAGTTTCCTCAGGAGGAACAGCCGCATTTTCCAAGAGGTGTTGGCGAGGCGGAGGAAGTTTGGCTGGGTCAATTTATGAAGTGATGGGTGATGAAGTGATGAAGTGATGGGTGATGAAGTGATGGGAATTCATCCGTTATTTTTTTTCAAAAAACGCCCGCCAAAACTCCGCCACATATCCTCGAAAGTGTCGTAGTCTTTCTGGAAACTGATGCCGAGGCCAAAGCGCAGGCTGCGTTGGCCGGACACATCGGGTTCGGTGCGCTGATACACTTTGAGCCGCCATTGCCGGTTTTCGGTGAGCGCGATTTGCACCGTCACATCTTCGCCGAGAAACCCGTCGGAAGTGCTGACTCCTGGGCGGCCAATGCCAAATTGGGAGCCAACCTGCACTGTCACCCGGTCATTTTTGAAACCGCTGCTGAGGCGCACGTTCACCTCTCGCCCGCCGATGTGGTTGGGGTCTGACAGCACGTCGTTCTGATAGTCGCTGTACGCGATGTCAAAGTCAATGCTCGACACCCTGCCGCCAAACCACTCGGTGGCCAGCCCTCCCAAGTAATTGGAAAACTGGTTGCTGATCATCTGGGTCAGCGTGTTGAATGCGGTAGCGATGTAATCGGAATTTTGGATGAGGCCAGCATTGGAGGGCGGCAAAAACGAACCGATGACTACGAGGCCAAACACTTGCCGGGAAAGTTCGGCTTGGTCTTGCCGCAAGAGGCGCAACTTGTTTTCCGTCACCGATTTCAGTTCGCTCGTCACGTTCGGGAAAGCAAGCCCGAACGTGATGTTCGGCTTCAAAAGATCGCCCGACAAGTGCATGTTCACCACCACGCGGGTAGCTTTGGCGGCCTCATCGAGCAAGCGCGGGCGCACAGAGCGGAGGAGTTCCAACTCTTCCTTGATAAAGTTGTACACCGAGGTGTTTATCTCATACGTGGCATCGAGGCTTATTTGTGCGCCCAAAGGGTCGCCATACCAATTGATGGTGCCGCCATCCGTGACCACAAAAGGCTTGTTCACAAAATTGAGCAGCGTGAAAAGGTATTCGCCGCGCTTGATACGGTAGCCGCCATACATCGTGAATTCGCCTTCGCGGTTGATGCCCATTTTTATGTTCCCTTCGCCCCGGCCTTTTATGATGTCGCCCGTTTGTTCGTCAATAATCATCTGGATTTCCGCCTGATCGGTCACCGACAAATCCAACTCAAAGTTCAAGCCTTTGAGGTCGTTGAACACAAAACTTTTCGTTTTCCGGTCAGCGACTTTCACCGTGTCTTTTTCAAAATTGATAAAGTTGTTCTCCTGCACATCAGAGGCAGACGACAAGGGGACAAAAAGGCGGGTGTCCGGCCCCGTGGTGGCTTCGATGGCAATGTTGGTACGGTTGAACGAGCCGCTGAAATCCGCGACAAAACGGCCCTCCGCCCGGCCGTAGTAAACATCGCTGTCGCTGCGCGAGGTGTTGAGGATCAAAAAATTGGGGTCGTCCGATTTGATGCGGCAGTTGATTTGCCACTTGCTGAAATATTCGTGTTCAAGCCCCCCGTACACCCGTGCGAAATGTTGGCGCGAGGCATCGTAGATCGTGCCGCCTTCGGCGGAAATCTTGTTCTTGGAAAAAATGACCGGCTGGTTTTTGAAGTAGAAAAACGTTTTGAGGTAATCAATTTGAAACTCCCCTTCATGCACCAAGAGCGTTCCTTCCACCGTCGGGTGGTCCAAATCGCCTTTTGCCAAAAGATTGGCTCCGAAGCGTCCGGTCGTCTGCGAAATGGCCGGCACAATGGTTTCAATCACCTGGAAGGGGAAACTGTCCGCCGTCAGTTCGGCCTGAAACTCGCCGGGGCGAAGCATCATATCTCCTTCTTTTTCTGTCTCCTCAGGTTCATCTCCATCAATCAAAAATGCTCCGGCTACGCGCAGGAGTTGTTTTTGGGTGTTTTGATCCAGCAAGAAAATTTTCCCCGTAAGCGGTTTTGACAAGTCGGGGAGTTCAAAACTGCTCAACACCTCGCCGTAAGGTTTTTCATTGACAAAAAAAGTATCGGTCAGGAAGTCGGCCTTGATGCCCTGCAACAGGAACACGTCGCCGACAGTGATTTCAAAATCGTAGGCTTTGCCCCGAAGGCTGATCTGCTCTGGATCGAGAAAGCGGTTGGCCTCGCTGAGGTCGAAGTTGGTAAGGGCGAATTTGAGCCCGCGCCCATTATTTTGGCTTTCGAGCGAGATGCGCTTGTCGCCGTTGAACAACTCCAGCTGTTTGGTTTCAAAATATTGGGCGCCGAAGCGGATGTAATTCTCCTCTTCGATGAGCCATTCTTGGCTGAAAAGTTTGATTTTGGAAGCATTGAAAGTCAATTGCCAAAGCGAGTCGGTCACCGAAAGGTCGCCGTCGAGATACATGCTCTCCACCACACTGTTCGGAGTCTCGTCTTTTGCTTCCAATTTGAGGTGAAAAATATCGCCTACAATAGGCCCGCCGAGGGTGATGGCGGGGATATTGCTTTTCTTGCCCACTTGGGTTTCGGGGAGTCGGACATAAATCCAGGCTGAATCCCGGTCGCTGTCCCAGCGCAGGCTGGGGTCTCGAAATTCGATGCTTTCATACTTAATGAGCGGAGCCTCCACCACGAAATGCGAAGTTCCCCGGCGGGCGTTCACGTTCGCCGTCACAGTCAGGTTGCGCAGCGTGTCGAGGCCGGGAGCAAAGAGTTGGGCAAGGTTGCGGGAGTTTCGGATTTGGAAATTGAGGTCGTAATTGTCAAAAATAGGCAGCGAGTCGTGGGGAGGCAGGCCGAGTTTTTGGGCAAACGCCGGGTGGTACCTCCCAAACAGGCGCAACAGGTTTTTGGGCGCACGGGCGATGCTAAAGTCGCCCGTCATCTGGCCCGTGGCCACATCCGAGTCAATGCCAAAATAGCGGCTGCCATCCGGCCGGAAATAAGAGTTGAAGCGCAGGTAATCAAGGTTGTACCAGTTTTCGCGGTCTTCGAGGATTTTGAAATTTTGCAAATTGGCGGAGCCAACTATCTCGTCCACGTTCCGGCCCCGAAGTTGGAGTTGCTTCACCTCTCCTACCAGCACCCAATCTTGTTTCACCAATTGCAGCACCCCCAAATCGAGGCGGCGGATCTTGGCCGAAAAGTCGAAAACCGGGATGGAATCTTTCAGGTTGATGGTGCCGTCGAACACAAAGTCCACGTTCGGGTCGTCGCTCTCCACCTTGCCATCGAACACATGCTTCTCAAACTTTCCGTTCAACGTCACCTTGCGATAGGGGTAATTTTTGTAAAAAAACGTGTCAATCCTCCCGCTCAGCCGCGCATTGATGGTGGGCAAAGTGAGTCCCGTGGAATTTGGGGCCACATTGACGCTGAACGTGCTGGGGCCAAAATCGCGGTCGCCCGTCCAAGTCGCCAAGTCAAACCCCTGCATCTTCAAGTCGCCGCGATAGATGGCTTTTTCGGGGCCATCTTTGAGGTTGAGTTGCATATCCACTTGGCCAGGGCCGAGGCTCGTGGCGAATTTGCCGTACAGCACGTGGTCGAATCCGTCGAACAATTGGTAACTGCCGTTGAACGAAATCCTGTCAAGTTTGAGAAACTGCTTGGGCGGCCTGAACCCCGGCACCACGCGGGCGATGGTGCTCATATCGGTCAGCAGTTCTTTGAAATCAAAATTCAGCACCATCGGCTCGTCATTGTCGCCGAGCCCCCGGCCATCAAAGTCGGCGAGCAAGCGGGTAGAAGTGCCCACCCTGATGTCCAATTCGTCGGCTTTTACTTTGGCGTTCAAGCGTCCGCTCATCCTGCCCGTGACATCGGCGACGAGGTCTTTGTTGGTCGTAAAAAACTCATTTTCAAACACATTGGTTTGAAAATGGCGGACATCGCCGAGGCGGATTTTCGAGCCGGGAGCAAGGCGGATGTCCATCGTCACCTTGTCGCTGAAATCGGCAAGAAGGTCCAGCCATGGGTCGTCTTGGGGCGTGTCGTCGTAGCGGAACATCAGCGTGTCGCCCAACGAGGAGCCTCCATTGGTTTGGATTTTCGCGCCATAAAGCGCGGTCAGCGAGTCGGTCAGCAGAAGTCGCTGCGCCTCCCCGTGCGCCAACGCAAAGCCGCTTTTTTCAAAGGCAGAGAGGTGGCGGAGCGTGCCGGCGATGTCAAAAACATCTTCCGTAGTCGGCCTTCCCTTCGCGTCTAAGGCGGGTTTTTCGCCAATGTAGATTTCTAAGTTTTCGGCCTGGCCGTCCATGTTTTGGATGTCCAAATGGTCGTAGTCCATCACCTCTGGCGGGGTCTGTTTGCCCGGCGAAGCGCGGAAGTTGTCGAAGCGCACCCCGCTGTTTTGGATCGTAATCTGCCCAATCATGAGGTGCAGGGGCGGCGAAATCTTGAGCGTGTCAGTCTTGAGCGCCACCGGTTTGAGGTAAGGCACAAAGCCTGGCGGCGGGTCGGCCCGGTCTTTTTCAAAAGTCACCTGGAAGCCGTTGAGGAGCGCGGAGCGAACGTCCACGAAATTGTTGGCGAGGTCAACGTTGTTTATTTTCACATTGCCCTCTGCCACCTCGTAGGAGAGTATTTTGCCGCGTATTTCCCCCTCTCGGAACGAGTAGCGTTCGTCCACAAACGCTACGTCCAAAAGGTTGAGGTTCTTGATTTTGAAATAGAACGGCGTCGGCTTTTTGTTTTTTTTCGGCTTTCCGGAGCCAAATATCTCGTCAAGTTTGCTGAGCAGCGCGTTGAGGTTGCCGCGCCGTTGGTCGGCCATTTTGTGGAGCCGCACGCGGGCATGGGCGAGGCTTATCTCGTTGAATTCCAGGCGGCCAGCGAACGCAGAAAAGAAATTGCCCGACAGACCTGCGGTGAATTTTTGGGCAAAAAGAAGCGTGTCGCCGTTCAAATCTTGGACGTACAGCCCCTCCAGCACCAAGTTGTCAAAAAACTCAAAGTCCACCCTTTTCAATTCCACCCGAGTGCCCAGTTCCTCGGAAAGAAAGGTGCTGGCCTTGCGTACGAGCCAGTTTTGCACGGCAGGGAGTTGGAGCACAAAATAGAGCACGGTAAGCACGATGGCGATGCCAAAAAGGGAGTTCTCCACACGGCGCAGCGCATTTTTCAGCAGCCGCCAAGCGTAGGCGGCGGGCTGTTGGGGGGGCAAAATCTGCTCTTGTGTGTCGGGAGTATCTGTCATGCGTGTCGTTGGGAAGCACAAAGAAACGCAGTTTTTGCGCCAAAAAGTGCGACTGCCAAAGCAGGCTTCCTACTTTTGAGGCTAAGAACCTATCCGAAAACCGGCCCGTAGCTACGTTTACTAAACCTTTGGAGGTTTAGTAAACGTAGCTACATCAGCTCATTGTCAAATCAACACTTATGGAAATCCTCTTCGGCCTGCTCGTGATCGCCTTGATCGTGCTCGGCCTCCGCAACCGAAAAAAGCAGAAAAAGGAATGGCTCCGAGAAGAACGCTACGACGAGAGCGGGGCTTGGATTGACAAGCGCGTGGGCGAGCGCGGCACTTTTGGCTCGCTCGACGAGGAGATGGAGGCCAACCGCCAGTACATTGCCATCCAAGGCAAGGTCAGCGAGTTGGCACAGGCCGTGCAAGCCTTTTGCTTCGCCCAAATCCCTGATTTTCAAAACCTGAGCGATGCCCAACTAAAGCAGCACCTTGCGCTTTGCAAGTCAGAAATCGGCGGGCTTTTCGAGCATATCGAAGGCTTGGTGAGTGGCCGGGGAGCAAGCATTGCCGAATCTGCATTCCCCCAAAATGGCCTTCGCACGGCATTGAAAAAGCAGGTTTTGGATTTTTCGTTCGAGCGTTTCCCCTCGTTGCTGGACTTGGAGATTGAGCAGATTCAAAAGTTTGACCTTGCGGCGGAGCAGGCTGCTGGCCGGGTGTTGGGGGAAATTAGCCGATTGAAGGCTTGAAAAATTTTATTCCACAAAAAACAAAATCAGCCCCCTCTGAACAAAATTTATCTCAAGCCGTTTCAACCGCTCTTTCCTAAAAATTTTTGCGAGCAATTTTTCCGCCTGCGCCTTATTTGAAAAAAATAGGGCAGCAACGGGTTGAAAAATTTAACTTTGCACCGAAAAATAACTCAGCAGCACAATACATGAGGCAGTTAAAGATAACGAAGTCCATTACAAACCGCGAAAGCCAGTCGCTCGAAAAGTACCTCCAAGAGATTGGCAAAGTGGACCTCCTCACCCCCGAAGAAGAAGTTGACCTTGCCAAACGCATCAAGCAAGGCGACCAAATAGCCCTCGAAAAACTGACGAAAGCCAACCTGCGCTTTGTCGTTTCCGTCGCAAAACAATATCAAAATCAGGGCCTCAGCCTCTCTGACCTTATCAACGAAGGCAACCTCGGCCTCATCAAGGCTGCCCAACGCTTCGACGAGACGCGCGGATTCAAGTTCATTTCTTATGCGGTGTGGTGGATTCGCCAGAGCATCCTCCAAGCCTTGGCCGAGCAGAGCCGCATCGTGCGCCTGCCCCTGAACAAGGTAGGCTCGCTCAACAAAATCAACAAGGCTTTCAGCCAACTCGAACAGGAATTCGAGCGCGAGCCAAGCGCGGAAGAATTGGCCGAATTGCTCGAGATATCCACCGATGAGGTGGAAACCACGCTCGGCGTGGCTGCCAGGCACGTTTCAATGGATGCGCCGTTTGTGGAAGGGGAAGACAACTCGCTGCTCGACGTGCTGGAAAACAACACCATGCCCGGCACCGATTCGCACCTCGATTACGCCGATTCGCTGCGCCGCGAGATAGAACGCTCGCTCGGCACGCTTACCGATCGCCAAGCCGACGTGATCAAACTTTACTTTGGCATAGGGGTGGAGCACCCGCTTTCGCTGGAAGACATCGGCGACAAATTCGGCCTCACCCGTGAGCGGGTACGCCAGATAAAAGACAAGGCAATCAACAAGTTGCGGGCTACCAGCCGGAGCAAATTGCTGAAGACTTACCTTGGGGCGTAGGCACTCGCTTCTTAGACTTTCCAAGTTTTAGAAACTTGGAAAGTCTTGAATCGAAGGGGCGAGTTTATCGAAGCGATAAACTCGCCCTTTGTTTTTCAAGCATTTCAACCCAACCATATCATGCGCCAGTTAGCAAGCATCCAACGCATCAAAGCCCTAGAACCCATCGAAAACGCCGATGCCATCTCGAAAGCCACCGTGCTTGGTTGGCAGTTGGTGGTGAAAAAAGACGAGTTCCAAGTCGGCGACCTGTGCATCTATTGCGAGATAGACAGCCTGCTGCCCGAGCGCCCGGAATTCGAGTTCCTGCGCCCGCGCAAGATGCGCATCCGCACCGTTCGGCTGCGCGGGCAAATCTCTCAGGGCATCTGTTTCCCGCTCTCTTTTTTGCCCGAAGGCACTGATATTCAAGAGGGCGCGGACGTGACCGACGCGCTCGGCGTCACGAAATACGAGCCGCCCATGCCTGCCAATCTGCTCGGCATTGCCCTTGGGCCGTTCCCCTCGTTCATCCCCAAAACCGACGAAACCCGTGTGCAGGTGATGCAGGAGGTGCTGGACAAATACGCAGGCGAACTGTGCTACGTCGCCGAAAAACTTGACGGCAGCAGCGTGACGTATTTTACGAAAAAAGGCCACTTTGGGGTGTGCTCTCGGAACCTCGAATTGCTGGAAGACCCTGACAACTCCATCTGGCAGGTGGCACGTGCGCTGGATTTGGAGAACAAACTCGCCGCGCTCGACAAGGACTATGCGCTGCAAGGCGAAATCGTGGGCGAAGCCATTCAGAAAAACAAATACAGGCTGCGCGGCCAGCAAGTGTTTTTCTTCAACGTGTTTGATATTGATGCTTACCGCTACCTTGATTTTGCCGAATGTCAGGCGATGCTCCTGCACTTGGGGTTGTCTTCGGTGCCGGTGCTGGAAACGGGCTACGCGCTCTCGAACGACATCGCGGTGCTGGTGGAAAAATCCGTCGGCAAGTCTGTTTTGAATGCCGATGCACAGCGCGAGGGCATCGTGATTCGCCCCCTCACGGAGCGGCAGGATATGATTGGGCGGGTTTCTTTCAAAGCCGTGAACCCGGAGTTTTTGTTGAAATACGAAGAGTAAGTAGAATGTGATAATTAGCCAATCTGCTAATGTGCTAATTCCCACCAAGATGCCGCATATTTTAGGTTAAACTAATTTTGGCGACGTACTTGGCTTACAATTTTGCAAAATAGGCGGGCGCATGGAGCAAGCGGCTTCCATACCACGAAAACATTTCGCCATCAACGAGTTGGATGCGGGCATCGGGGCAAATCTCTTGGAGCGCGGGGAAGTGTTTTTCCGAAAATGGGTATGGCTCGGAGGAGAGGAGCAGGATATCTGGGCGGGCGGCAGCAAGTTGTTCGGGCGAGATTTCGGGGTAGCGCGACAGATGGGCAAACGCATTTTCAAAACCCGCCCGGCGAAGCATGTCGTCAATAAAAGTGCCGCTTGCGGCGGCCATGTAGGGCTTGCGCCAAATGAGGTAAACCACTTTGGAACGATGAACTATAAACGATGAACGATGCGCAAACTCGATTTCTATCTGGAAAGCAAGTTTGTTCGCTGGCTCGCTTTTCCCGGTCAGTTGGCCCACGCGCTGCATCATGTCGAGCGCGTGACGGAGCGTGAGGATGTCGCTCATCCAGACCGGGTATCTTTGGGCGAGGTGTTCGATTTGGCTTTGTTCGTTTTCTTCTTTGTTGCCGATGAGCAGGTCGGGGCGCAAGGCTTCTATTTTTTGAAAGTCAAGCGTTTTGGTGCCGCCGACGCGGGGCTTGGACTGAAACCATTCCGACGGTCGGACACAAAACTTGGTGATACCGACCACCTCGTTTTCCAAACCCAAATCGGCCAAAAACTCCGTCTGCGATGGCACGAGCGAGACGATTCGGCGCGGCGGCCAATGCGCCAATGCTACCCGGCGGCCCATTTGATCGGTGAAATTCATGACTGTGGCATTTTTGTTCAAAGTAGATAAAATGAAAATCAACACTCCCTCGCTCTCCGCCTTTCTGTTCGCACTCTTCGCCTTCGCTGCTTGCGACCCTGCCCGGCGCAGCACTACCGGCGGCCCCACACGGCCCAACCAGCCCAGCCGCCCCACGCCCGGCAAACCTGCTCCCATGGACACCGTGCGTTGGACTCCGAACAACTCCGGCAAACCGCCCATCGGCACTACGCCCGACCGGCCCGAGCGGCCTTCATCGGACGACGTTTACCACATCGCTTTCATGCTCCCGTTTTTGAGCGGCCAAAGATCGGGCGCCGAAGTGCCGGAAAAGAGCCGCCTCGCCCTGCAATTCTACGCCGGCGCAAAAATCGCGCTCGAAAAATTGAGCAGCGAGGAGCGCATCAATCTCGTGGCCGATGTGTGGGACACGCAGGCCAACGACGTGGATTTTCAAAAACTCATGGCCAACCCTCGCCTCGAAGAATCTTCCGTTTTCATCGGCCCAGTGCGTTCGAGCCATGTGCAGGCTTTTGCCGAATGGGCAAAGGAACGGCGCAAAATCCTGATTTCGCCCGAAAGCCCCAGTGCGGATTTGACCACACGGAACCCCGATTTTCTGCAAACGAACCCCTCGCTGCGGGCGCATTGCGAAGCCATCACGCGCCACATTCGTAGGGCAAACCGCCCCGATGCCGTCACGCTCGTGTGCAAGGAAAAGGAGGCCGACCGCTTGACTTATTTTCAGGACGCGAATGTTGCGCTTGGCGGCAGCACCGGGTTCGAGGAAATCATCGTGCCAGACGAAACGGCCAATTTTGACAAGGTGGATCTGAAAAAACACCTGCACGCGGGGCGCACTTCTGTGTTCGTGCTGCCTACTTGGGCGAGCCAGGATTTCGTGATGGCCTTCCTCCGAAAACTAAAAGACTCGAAAGGGAGCAACCGTGTGGAGGTGTACGGGATGCCGCAATGGCGCAACTTTGATGCCATTGACCCCGAATACTTGAGCAGCCTGAACGCCCACGTCAGTGCGGCTTCTTGGCTCGATTACTCGGTGCAGGAAGTGAAGGATTTTCAGCAAAAATTCTATGACTCCACCGGCACTATCCCCGACGAAGATGGCTTCAATGGCTACGACGTGACGCTGTTCGTCGGGCGGATGCTGGCGCGCTACGGCCTTTCGTTCCCTGAACGCTTGGACGACGAAACGGCGACGACTTTGCGCGGGCGGTTTTCATTCTCCAAAATTTTCGGCAGCGGGGCGGTGGACGACGGGCGCAATACGCCTGATTATCTGGAGAACACGTTCGTCCACATCTTGAAGTTTGAAAAATTCGGCTTTGTGCCCGTGGAGTAAAAATTATTCGATTGATCCGATTGTTCGATTGATCCGATTGTTCGATTGATCCGATTGATTCGATTATCAAATTGTCAAATTATCCCATTATCAAATTACTGTGAACCCTTCCCGCGAACAGAAAATCCGTGCCGTCATTCGCCAGTCGCAGCCCGACCTGACGGTGGTGCTGGAAAACATTTTTGACCCGCTCAACATCAGCGCGGCGCTTCGTTCCTGCGACGCGGTGGGCGTGCGCGAGGTGTTTGTCATTTACACCAAAAAATACCTCGACAAGCGCGGCCTCGTGCTGGGCAAGCGCACCTCGGGCGGCACGTTCAAATGGATTGACGTGTACGTTTTTGAGGACTTGGCCGAATGCTTCAGGCGGGTGCGCGAACGCTATGGGCGCATCCTTGGCACGAGCCTCCCTGCCCGCCAGGGCTTGGCAGGCGGGAGCGAACGCAGCGAATCGCTGTATGCGCTCGACCTTGCGCAGCCTACGGCGTTCCTTTTTGGCAATGAAGATGAAGGCGTTAGCGCGGAAGCCCTGGCTTTGTGCGACGGCAATTTTACCGTCCCGCAAGTTGGTTTTGCCGAAAGCCTGAACATCTCGGTGGCCTGCGCGGTCACGCTTTTCGAGGCGCGGCGGCAGCGCGAGGCGCAGGGTTTTTATGGCGAAAAAAGCAAGTTCAGCGAAGCGCAGCAGCAACAACTTTTCGAGCGATGGGCGGCCATGTTGAAAGAGAAAACGTGGCACCAGCAGCAAGCGATTTTGATAGGCAAAGATTCCGCACCTTTGCTCCCCGTGTACGTAGAGCGAGACCCTGCCGCGCCGCCGAAGCAACAAATAAGCCCCAGCCCTTTGACGAATTTTGAACTTTGAAAAATGAGAAAACTCCGAACCCGGCAGCACATTATCGAAGACCTCGGCTTCAACCAAGTGGAGCGACAAGTGTTGCTTGCCGGCTGTACAGTTCAGAGGATGTTCCATGACTATGGGTATGACGGATTCATTCACCTGTACAATGAACGGGGGGAGTATGCCAATGGGTTTATCAAGTTTCAATTGAAGTCTACCGACAAGTTGAAGGCCATCGGCGAAACCTGTGCGATTGACCTGTCAAAAAGAGATTTAGAACTTTGGCTTTTGAGCCCCCAACCAGTAGTACTGTTCCTGTATGATGCCGCCAAAAACATGGTTTATTTTACCGACTTACGCGATTATTTTGAAGAAAACCGAATGGCATTGAGGGATGTCCGTAAATTTGTCCGGGTTTACATCCCGCTTACCAATGTCTTCGACAGCATAGCGATGCAAAGACTGAAAGCAAGCACAATCTTTGAATAAACATGATTTTTTTCAGAATCTACAAAGAAATAGAAGTCTCCTATCGTGAGTTTGCCACCCTGCTTCGCAAACTCGGCTTCCGCGATGAATCGGTGGGCGATCGCTTTCGATTTGTCAGCGATGCGCACAACTCCATCGTACTACTCCACAAGCCTTCGAGTCAAGACGACAAGGTACTTAAAGGCGATTTTGCAGGCTATTCCTATGCACTTTCCGAGCAGGGAGTTATCAATGAGCCCGACGACTTGGCCAAGATGATCGAAGCAGAGCGGCTCGCGCTGACGGCAAGCGCAGCATAATAACAATGCACAAAATAACCGCTTTGCCTTGAACCTCTCCATCGTCGTCCCGCTCAAAAATGAGGAAGAAAGCCTCCCCGAACTCGAAGCCTGGGTTCGCCGCGTATGCGAAGCCAACCACCTTTCTTACGAAATCATCATGGTGGACGACGGCAGCACCGATCGCTCATGGAAGATTATCAACGCGCTGCACGATAGCAACCCATGTGTGCGCGGCATCAAATTCCGCCGCAACTACGGCAAGTCAGCCGCGCTGCACACCGCGTTCCAAGTCGCACAAGGCGACGTGGTAATCACGATGGACGCGGATCTGCAAGACAGCCCCGACGAGATCCCCGCGCTCTACCGCATGATCGCCGAAGACGGCTACGACCTCGTGAGCGGCTGGAAAAAAGTGCGCCACGACCCCATCAGCAAGACCCTGCCAACCAAACTTTTCAACGCGGCCACGCGCTGGATGAGCGGCATCCCGCTCCACGACTTCAACTGTGGCCTCAAAGCCTACCGCTCCGATGTGGTGAAAACCATCGAGGTGTATGGCGAGATGCACCGCTACATCCCGGTCATAGCCAAATGGGCGGGCTTTGCGCGAATCGGCGAAAAGGTGGTGGAACACCGTGCCCGGCAGTATGGGGTCACGAAATTCGGCGGGTTCGAGCGCTTCATCAATGGCCCGCTGGATTTGATGAGCATCTCGTTTGTGGGCAAATTCGGCAAGCGACCCATGCACTTTTTTGGCACGCTGGGGCTGATTTCGTTCCTCATCGGCTTTGGCATTTTGGTTTCTCTCAGCATCGCCAAAACGGTGTACAACGAATGGGGCATCGCCGAAAGGCCGCTTTTTTTCTTTGGCATTTTGGCCCTTGTCATCGGCACACAACTTTTCCTGACGGGTTTTTTGGCCGAAATGATCAACCGGAATTCGCCGATTCGGAACTCGTATTTGATTGAAAAGGAGATTTGAGCATGTTGACAAACAGACAAAAGGCATTGTAAATGCTGACCAATTTATCAACCATACTTCGCCATCCAAAACTGTAAATCTTTTTTTCGTTGCCCTCCGAGTAGTCATCCGATGACTCAAAGTCATCGGATG
>JBJXFT010000005.1:0-3792 GCA_046155725.1 Saprospiraceae bacterium | reverse complement strand
GCACTCGTAGAAATCGTCAAAGAAGCCGAAGCCCATGAAACAGCCTGAAACCAAAGGGGAGAAACTGCACCGGGAATTGGGCGAATGCTTGGCTTCCAACCCAAAAGGACTGCCCTACGCGCAGTGCAGCCGAGAATGCACGGAGGTAGCCTACTGGGTGCTGGACAAAGGAGGCAACGAATGCTTTTCAGCCCAAAACTTGAAAGGCGGGCAGCCGTTCGGTGTAAAAAGTACAGGGTCTGACGGCAAGGCCAAAAAGTCTTGGTTGGTCTGTGTGGACGAAGGATTGGTGACCAGCCAAAAGTCCAACTCCATGGCCCGCTGCGACAACCTGCTTTTCAACGATACCGTGTTCTACTTCGTAGAGGCGAAAATGAGGGTCGGAGGCGATAAGTGGAAGCAGGAATTTGAGGATGCTGTTCGGAACAAAATCCCCAGAACAAAGGCCCTGCTGGATGCTGCATTGGGGGAACACGGTTATGCAATTGCCCAGCCAATGGGGATTGCGGTTCCTTTTCCGGGTGCCAACAGCCAAGTGCCGAAGATCAACTCCCAAAAGGAGGAGGCTTTGAGGCAAGTGGCAAGAAAGTACGCTGGCAACTGGGTAGCAAAATTGACGCTGAGCGAAACCGTCACGCTTTGAAAACGCTGCATCGGATTCAGTATATGCTGGAGAATGGGAAGCCGTTGCGGAATTGAAAACAAACACCATGACAAAAAACACCGCCGCCCTAATCTCCACCATAGGCCACCCATTCGTGCTGCTCCCCCTAATCTTGGCGTGGCTGACCGTTCGAAAACTCCCATTCGAAGAATCTTGGCCCACGATTGCTGCCATCTTTTGCTGCTTCGTTATCATGGTCGTGTTCCTGTATTTCAGGAAAAAAAGAGGCCAGATTTCCAATTGGGACGTGTCTGTGCAAACACAGCGTTCCAGCAATATTTACCAACCTATTCTGCTTTTGGTATTTGCGGCAGCGACTGCCTTGTATTTGCTTCGGCAGCCGTTCATCGGCGACACACTTTTTTTCGGATTGCTGATTGCCGTTTGTTACGCCATCAATGTCAGGGTAAAAGTCTCCCAGCATACTGTCATGGCCTTTTATGTGAGCTTTCTGGTCATGCCTGCCAATATTTGGGCTGGCCTCGGCCTATTGCTTTTTGCCCCGCTCATCGGATGGTCGCGCATAGTGCTGCGGCGGCACCAAAAGAATGAGGTGATGGTGGGCGCAGTTATAGGCGTACTCTTTGGCGTGTTGCACACATTGTTGTTTGAGTAGCAGCGTTGGCGGCCTTGCGCGTCGTAAGTGTGTGCCTTCATCATAGGTATTCAATCAATCAAAATGCGCAGGAAAGAGGTTTTCACCCACTCTCCGATGCCGATGTGCGACCAGCCGCCATCGGCTTGTTCGTAGATGTGCACCACTTCGTTGGTGGGAATACGGCGCACAAGATTGAAGTTCGGGTTTTGCGGGTCGAACTGCGGGCTGCTGCGCACATTGAGTTCTTTGGGCACCACCACCGCCCGCCGGATTTGGCTGACGTTGTTTCCTTTGGCCACGAACTGCACATCGTTTTTGAACTGCGTCCACAGCGACGGGGCTTCCACGAACATCTTGGGGCACAACTTATGGGTGATGTCGTAGTGGCGGTACAGCTGGTCTAAGCCGAGGCCGTGTTTGCGCAACAAACCGCCGGTCAGTTCCACTGTATGGGCGTAGGTTTTGCCCCACAATCCGTCCACATTGACGCACATCTCGATGCCGATGAGAAACTCGTTGGCCGACAAGCCGCTTTCCCGGATGACATTGTTTGCCAAGTCAGTGTACGGCAGCCCGGACACCGCCCCGCAGTGGAAAGCCACCTCTGCGTCGGGAATCAGCTGCAGCACGCGCTCGTCGTCCACCATATAGTGGGCAGACACCTTGCGAATCACGCCGTTCACCCGGATAGTCCGGTTGAAATAGTTGTAGTGCGCGATGGCATTGGCGCCTCGGCTGTAATTGGCCGTGTAATGCACCACCACGCCTTTCAGTTTGGTGAGGTTGCGATGGGGGCGGTTGATGCTGGTAATGAGTTTTTGCTCGATTGCTGGCATTGGAAAAAAATGTTTGGAGGGTGAATGGTAAAATAGCTTAGAAACGGCGCATGTAACGGTTCATTCTCTCAGGGGGATAACATTAGCGATTCCAGATGTTTCTGAATTTGAATGTTGATGCGCGATGCCCGATCAAAGGGCAATACGCTTATTTTTCATCGTTCGACTGCGTTTGAAAATTACTGATTCAAAAACATCATCTTCACCTCATACGCCCCGCTCACCACCACCTTCGCGCCTTCCTCGATGCCCTTCAAAATCAGGGTGCGCGTACCATCGTCCTCGCCCGTCTGGACGTAAGCCAATTCAAATTCCTCCGGCGCGTGTTTCAGAAAAACGGCGGTCTTGCCGTTGATTTCCGTCAGGGCCGAGTTCGGCACCGAGATTTGGCGGTTGGTCTGCTGGTTCAGTGCCTTCACCGTCACGAACTCGCCGATCTTGAAATCGCCGCCGGGATTGTCCATTTCAAAAAGCACGCGCTGGCTCTGGTTGCCGGGGTTCATCATCTGGGCCTGCGAAAGAAGCCGCACTTCCGCCGTCTTGTGGTCGTCATTGGAGCAAGTGACCAAGAATTTATTGCCCGCCTGCACCGCCGGCACGTCGCGGTCATAGACCTGCGCCTCCACATACACCTTGCTCAGGTTCGTGACCGTGAACAAAGTTTGTCCGCCCACCACCTCCGCGCCGGGCGTTAGCGTGAATGCGCCGACCACCCCGCCAATCGGCGACACCAGCGACACCCTGCGGCTGTTGGCCGAAGTGTTGGCACCAATGGCCTTGCTTTCAATCGTTTGCAGTTCGACAATGGCCGCGTTGTAGTTCGCCTCAGCGGCCTGCACGTCGCGCCCGGCGGCGATGTCCTCGATCTTTTTCAGGCGTTCCAGTTCGCGCTTGGTGGCCGCCACGCGGACCTTCGCGGCTTCGATCTGCAGCGCCAGTTCCGCGTTGTTCGCCGCGATGCCGACCTGGTCGGAGGTGCCGATGCTTTGCTGCAACACCGCCAGCACCTGCCCGACCCGCACCGTTTGGCCCACGGCCACACTCACCCGCACAATACGCCCGCCCTGCGGGGCCAGCACCGCGCCCAGCCCGCCCGATGCCGGGACGACCGTGCCGAACATGGTCGTGGCCGATTGGTAGTCGCCCACCGCGATGGGCTGGGTCAGGATTTCAAACAAAAACTGCGTCTCCTTCGGGGCGTCTACCGTTTTGCCGTAGCCGCTGCTGCCGGAATTGGGGCCGTGCGGCTCGTCGCCGTGCGCGAAGGCCGGAGTCCAGTTGGGGGCAGAAAACCACGCGCTGGCGAGCAAAAGCACAGCGGTCAGCACCCGGCTCCGGCGACGGCTCAGGAACCACATTCCGACCACGCCTAGCGCCAAGCCGCCCAGAAACCACATCCAGCCGTGCGTGTGCGGTTCCGCAGCGATGGCCGCAGCTGCGGTCAGTTTTTGGCCCACCGCTACGCCCTCCACTCCGATGAGGTCGGCCCCGTTGGGGTGCGCCACCTGCACGTTGAGGGTGTAGGTTTTGTTTTCCAAAAAGGTGGTGTGCAGTTCGTACACGCCTGGCGAGAGTGGATGTACCTCGAAAACCTGCTGTGGGTTTTCGGCTGCGCCGACGGTCAGCACAGCCTTCTCAATCGGGCGGTTGGTGGCGTAATCGGCCACGAACAAGGTCAGGTGCGCCTCCTGCCC
>JBJXFT010000002.1:0-3449 GCA_046155725.1 Saprospiraceae bacterium | reverse complement strand
GCATTGACGAAAAGCCCGTGACCCGCGAACGCAAAAAACGCGGCATCCGGCGGGTGTACAAGATGGTGGACACCTGTGCCGCCGAGTTCGAGAGCACGACGAATTATTTCTACTCGACTTTTGAGGGGGCTGAGGATGGACGTTTAGGAAACCCCGAAGGTTTCGTAAACGTGGAAGAGAGGGCGCAGGATGGACGTTTACGAAACCTCGAAGGTTTCGTAAATGTGGAAGCCAAAAACGAAAGCATCGTCACCGACAAGAAAAAAATCGTGGTGCTCGGCTCTGGCCCCAACCGCATCGGGCAGGGCATCGAGTTCGACTACTGCTGCGTACACGGGCTGCTGGCCACCAAGGAAGTCGGCTACGAGGCAATTATGGTGAATTGCAACCCCGAAACGGTCTCGACGGATTTTGACATGGCCGACAAACTCTACTTCGAGCCGGTGTACTGGGAGCATTTGGAAGAAATACTCGAACTCGAAAAACCCGACGGGGTCATCGTGCAACTCGGTGGCCAAACGGCCCTCAAACTCGCCGAAAACCTCCACAAGGGCGGCTGGAACATCATCGGCACGAGCTACGACAGCATGGACATCGCCGAAGACCGGGGCCGCTTTTCGGAACTGCTGCACCAACTCGACATCCCGTACCCCAAATTTGGCGTAGCCCACGATGTGGACGCTGCGCTCGACATTGCGAAGCGCCTGCCCTACCCGCTGCTGGTGCGCCCCTCGTATGTGCTGGGCGGCCAGCGCATGAAAATCGTCATCAACGACAACGAACTCGAACGCCAAGTGCTCACCATTTTCAAGCACCTGCCCGACAACCGGGTGCTGATTGACCAGTTCCTCGAACGCGCGAAGGAGGCTGAAATTGACGCGATTTTCGACGGCGACGACTTCCATGTCATGGGCATCATGGAGCACATCGAACCCGCAGGCATCCACTCTGGCGACTCGTCGGCGGTGCTGCCGTACTACTCGCTCGGCCCCATCGTCATCCAGAGCATGGTGGAGCACGCGGAAAAAATCGCCCGCGCCCTGAACATCAAGGGTCTGATCAATATCCAGTTTGCCATCAAGGACGACCAAGTGTACGTCATCGAAGCCAACCCACGGGCATCGCGCACCACACCGTTCATCGCCAAAGCCTACGGGGTGCCGTACCTGAACATCGCTACCAAAGTCATGCTCGGTACGCACAAGTTAAAGGACTTCAAGATCGTACAAAAATTGGAGGGTTACGCCATCAAAATCCCGGTGTTCTCCTTCGAGAAATTCCCCGGCGTGGACAAGCGGCTCGGCCCCGAAATGAAAAGCACAGGCGAAGCGATTTACTTCATAAAGGATTTGAAAGACCCGTATTTCAGGGAGTTGGAGCGGAACCGGAGCATGTATTTGTACAACTAAAAGCCTACTTTTGTAACCAAAATGGCGCGGCTCGACCTCTATCACAACTTGGTAAAATCAGCCCTTCAAAATGAGGGGTGGCTCATCACACATGATCCATACCGGATGAAGATTGAGGATGTGAGGTATGAGATTGACCTCGGCGCAGAGATGCTTTTGGGTGCAGAAAAAGATGGAGAGAAAATCGCGGTCGAAATCAAGAGTTTTTTGGAGCAGTCCACTGTACACGCTTTTCATACGGCTATTGGACAATTTTTGGATTATTTGGTAGCATTGGAAGAGGAAGAACCCGACCGCGTTTTGTTTATCGCAGTGCCACAGGCTATCTACGAGTCATTTTTTGTCAAGAGAATCATTCAGAAAACCCTCAAACGCGCAGGGGCAAAAATCATCGTATTTGATGTCGAGAATCAAACTATTGTCAGATGGATAAGATAACCAAGTACCAGCAAATCCTTGCAGACTATCTTCGAGAGTATGCCTCCATACCTGATGCCAATCCCTCTGGCGTTGAAGAAAAGTTGATAGTTGACACCCAAAACAACCATTTTCAGTTACTTTCTGTGGGCTGGCAAAAGTCCAGTTTCATTTTTGCCGCCACGTTTCATTTTGACATCATTGACGGAAAAATCTGGATTCAGCAAAACAACACCGAACGGTTCGTAGCAGACGAACTGATAGAACGGGGCGTAGACCGTAAAGACATCGTGTTGGGATTCCAGCCTTCTTATGCCCGCCCGCACACGGGTTTTGCGGTGGCATGACCCTCCTGTTTTCCTTCGAGAAATTCCCCGGCGTGGACAAGCGCCTTAACCCATCCGATATCCGACCTTGGTATGCAGAGTAGTTACGCCGATTACGCAAGCATTTTGAAATGCCCGATGACCAAGGAATCGGTGCGATATACAGACAAACAAAGCGACTATAAACAGTTTTTGGATGGCCAGACGGTCGAACACGGCTTCTTAAACACATCAGGAACCTGTTTTTATCCCATCGTGGAGGGCATTATTTGTATGCTGCCGGATGCCAGTGCTGCGGACAGGGTTGATTTTAATGTGCAGCGCGTCCGAAATTTTTACAACGAATTTGGCTGGGAGAAGGACGATCAGGGCCGTTTCAACGACAGCCGCTTGTTCATCGAAAAAAAATCGGCAGCGCAAGAATACTATACCAAAACGACCGAGCGGCTGCATCGTTTTCTGCGCCCTTCTGGCAAATATGTGCTCGACGTAGCCTCCGGCCCAGTTTTTCAGCCAGAAAACCAAGCCTTTTCCCGACATTTTGAAAAACGTATCTGTGTTGATATTTCCATCAAAGCCCTGCGCGAAGCGCGGCGCAATGTCGGCGACGAGCACGGCATTTTCATCCATGGCGACATTACCAATCTGCCCTTAGCCACAGAAGTCTGCGACAATGTGATGTGCATCCATACGCTGTACCATGTGCCACGCGAGTTGCAGGAAGCTGCGGTGGCGGAGCTCATCCGGGTGTGCAAGCCGGACTCGAACATCATCATCCTGTACAATTGGGCATGGCACAGCTGGCTGATGAATGTTTTGCTGCTACCAGTGCGGATATTGAAAGCATCCCAACGACTGTATCGCTACTGCACGGTCAGCGCAAAGGATCGCTGGCTGTCGGGCGGTTTGTATTTTTATCCGCATCCGCCTGCGTGGTTTGAACGGTTGGCAAGCCAAAACCGCAACGTACAGGTACGTTTTCACCCCTTGACGAGCATTCACCAAGATTTTATCAAGTACTATATCCATAACGGACTGGGCGGTGCTTGGCTGCTGTGCCAAGTGCTGCGGCTGGAGGAACGATACCCGCGATATCTGGGCCGGCACGGTGCGTTTGCGTTTGTGGTACTTCGCAAGGGTGGGTCAAGCCTTGTTTGAGGGAGATGGGAATTCCCCATCCATCTTGCGATGGCACAAGGGGCTTTTGGGAAATGTGAGGTTTTGCCAAAAGGGTCTCTTCTCACATATTCAAACTCATCTTCAGTTTCTTCTCCACCTCCTCCACCGTGTCTTTGAA
>JBJXFT010000467.1:0-6714 GCA_046155725.1 Saprospiraceae bacterium | reverse complement strand
GGATACTTCGCATCCGCCGCCACCGGTGGCCTGTCGAAACCTTTCATCAAGAGGGCAAGGAAGATGGACTGGACAAGTTTCGCCCTTTGAGGCGCGGTGCAAAAGTCGTATTAAAATCGTGGGTTGATTTGCCAAAACGGGGATTGCCCAGGGCTGCGCTGTTTGAAAAGGCTGCTTCGGGAAATTCCCCAAATTGGGGTTTTTCGGCCTCCATATTTCCCATAAGGAAAGGCGCTGCGTCGGTACGGGGTTTGTTCTTTTTTTTGCCAATGGTCGGCTGCCTGGAATGTCAGGTAGGTCAACCGGATTGCTTTCTTTCAGCATTAGCGCTCGTCTTGCCGCAACGTTTTCAACTCAAACACAAACATGACCGACAACAACACCCCGTACCCGCTCTATGTCAAGTTGGCCAATATTGCGATTGCGATATTTATCCTGTTCTACATTCTCTACATCGGCCAGGCCATCATTTTGCCTCTGCTGTACGCCATCATTTTTGCTATCCTCCTGAACCCCTTCGTGACTTGGCTGTGCGCTAAGGGCATGAATCGGGTGGTGTCTATTATGCTGGCCGTTGTCTTGGCCTTGATCGTGGTGAGCGGGCTGATCTATTTGCTCTCTACGCAGCTGGCTACTTTTAGCGAGAATTTGCCCCAGTTCAAGGAGAAATTCGCGGTGCTGATAAAACAAACGTACGGGTGGATATCCGAGACGTTCAACATCAAGTCCAGAAAAATATACGATTGGGTGGAGCAGGCAAAGAGCCAAGGAATGGACAACAGTGCGGCTGTCATTGGAAGCACGCTCAGTACGGTTGGCAGCTTGCTTGCGGTTGTTTTTCTGGTGCCTGTTTACATTTTTATGATCCTTTTCTACAAGCCTTTGCTGCTGGATTTTATCGGCCAACTTTTTAGGCGCGACAAGCATTTGGCCGTCGTGGAGGTGCTCAATGAAACGAAAGCGCTGATCCAGAGCTATCTGATCGGGTTGATATTGGAAGTGGTGATAGTGGCTGTCATGAATTCTACGGCTTTGCTGATCATCGGCGTGGAGTATGCCATCCTGCTCGGTATCATCGGGGCTTTGCTCAACATCATCCCTTACATCGGCGGTCTTGTTGCCATTTCCCTTCCTGCTTTGGTCGCGTTGGCTACCCAATCGCCCGAAGCCGCGGGGTGGGTGATGGTGGCGTACATCATCATTCAGTTGATTGACAACAATTTTATCATGCCGACGATCGTGGCATCGAAGGTAAAGATAAACGCGCTGATGTCCATCGTGGTCGTGCTGATAGGTGGCGCTTTGTGGGGGATACCTGGGATGTTCCTTTCCATACCGCTCACGGCGATTGTCAAGGTCATCTTTGACCGCATAGAGCCGCTCCAGCCTTGGGGGTTTTTGCTGGGCGATACGATGCCGCCCATCGGGAAAACCATTTTTTATTTCAGAAAAGAAAGGAAGAAAGCCAAGCCGGCGCAGGTGGATGAGGCGTAGAGTTTGTTTGAGTTTGAAAATTTTGGAAATGAAGTGGGGATAAAAAGGAGGGTTGCCTATTTTTGAGCCTTTCGGAAAACGAAATTCCCGCCATGCTTTCTTCCAAGCAAGCATTGAAAAACCTCGTGGCACGGGGCCGTACCGACCTTGCGCTCCACCAAATCGTGGCGGCCACCAAGCCGCTGGCCGACCCACTTTTGATCTCGGCTATAACAGCCTGAAATGGATAGAGACCGACGATAGCCTCGAAAACATCCGGGGTGAGCAGGGGTACAAGGAAATCGTGGAGCAGTTGAAGAAGCAGTGAGTAACTGTACCGGCGACTTTAGCCGCAGGAAACCACACGCAGCATCCTGCGGCTAAAGCCGCCGGTACAGAAGCAGTAGCCGAAAACCCGCGCCGAACTATTCTGCCATCTGCCTCAAAAAAAAATACTTTTGCACCCATTCAATAAAGTATGACCCTCGAATCGCATTTCCTCTCGCGCATCCAAAGCGCAGTACCTGACCTGAAAGCCGTGTACCTGTACGGCAGCCGTGCATCGGGCAAAGCACGCGCCGACAGCGACTACGATGTGGCGGTGCTGGCTGCTGCTCCGTTGGAAGGGAAGGATGTGTTTTTCCGCTTGCAATTGGAATTGGCTGGGCTGACGGACAGCGGGGTAAATCTAGTGGATATGCAGTCGCTGCCCATCGTCCTTCAGTTCGAGGTGCTGCGTGGGCGCAAGCGTCTTTTTTGTGCTGACCGTGCTTTTTGCGTAGGTTTTGAGGCCGACATTTTGTCTGATTACCAGCGCTTCGCCCAAGAGCGGCAAGTTATTATGGATACTTTTTTAAAAAAACGCGCGGATGCCGGCAGACAACAAATTGGCAGGTAAGGAACGTGGCATCAATACTTTCGGATTGACCCTGAAAAGGTCTGCAATTTGATTGAAGAAGATTTGCAGGATTTAGAGCATTTTGCACACGCTGTTGGGCATCCCCGATTTCGACCGCCTGCAGCGGCACCCTTCGCTCGGTGCGTCGTGGGAAGGCTATGTCTTGCAGGAAATTGATCAATAACGACGGCGCGAAAATGGTGCAATTGATCTTCTACTGAGCCAAAAAGTCCAACAGACGCTTGGCGTGAGGGCACTTCTGCTTCACTTTCTCTGGGCTGATCAGCCCCAATACATTGAACGAGTGTTCGGCTGCGCCACTCTTTCCTTTGTTATATTGTTTCTCGCCGCATTCAGCAGTCGCAGCACTCAGTGTATCATAGACTGTCTGCTTGGGTACTGACTCGAAGGCCGTCCAAGCGGGTATTTTATCTGCTTTAAATTTGCTCTTAAAATAGGTTTGGAGTGCGGCTGGGTCGGCGAGCAGCCACGTTTCCATGACTTGTGCCATGAGGTAGGCGTGATGGTCGGCGGCATCCTTCGGTCTGTCCATCTGGTCGCGCTTTTTCAGGTGCTGCCATGTGGTATCGCCTTCTGTCACAGCGTCTTCGCTGTCGAGCAGCAGCAGTGGGAGTTCGTCCGCTTTTCGATTTTTGAAGGCTGTGCAAAACTGGTCGTAGGTATCTCTTCGCCTTTGCCACGCGAAGGACGGGGCATACGCCCTAGCAAGCCTGCGGCTTGGAAGAACTTGGTCCATGCTCTACGGAAGCGAATGTCCAAGTCATTGCCCTCGCCCCCGCCTTCGATGTAGATTTTGATACTTACCATCTTGTACCTCCTATTTCGCCGCGTATCCAGAGTTGGCCGAGGCGGTAGTCTGTGAGCCAATGAGCGATGTCTTCGCGTTTGAGCCGCTTGATCTGGGTTTGGCCCTCGTGCTTTTCGCACACCAGCACGGACTCCGGCCGCTCGCTCAGCGCGTCGATCAGCACATCGGAGTGGGTGGTGACGATGAGTTGGGTGCGTTTGGAGGCATCCACAAGCAGGTCGGCAAGTTGGGGCAGCACATCGGGGTGCAAGCCCAGTTCCGGCTCTTCGATGCAGATGAGCGGCGGTGGAGTGGGGTCGAGTAGCAGGGCGATCAGGCAGAGGTAGCGTAGGGTGCCATCAGAAAGGCGGGTGGCGGGGAAGGAAAAGTCGCCTTCGGTGAAAAAAATCTGGATGGCGCCGCCTTCGGTAATCACCTCAAAATCGGTGATGCCATCGTAGAGTTCTTGGAGGGCAGCGACCAAAGCCCGTTTAGTGGACGGGTCTTTGCGCAGGCGGGAGAGGAACATCCCCAAGTTGGAGAAGTCAGACTCCAAGCGGTCGTTGCGCTGGTCGGCGCGTTGGGGGGTGCGGAAGATGGTGTTGCGGCCGAATGACCATTCGCGGTAGAGGCGGATGCGCTCGTAGGTTAGAGATAGAGAGCCAATGACATCACCATTTGAACGCCTCGACAATATGGACAGCCCGCCCAATCTAAGGCCGTTCACATCATCTAACTTTTTTGAGGACGGATTTGGGAAGGAAAGGAGATCGTTATCTCTCAAAAACAGCACAAATTTTACGTTCCCACTATCCTCTATTTCGCGGATTTCCTCCTTGTAAATTAGAGTGTGTTTGCTAACTGTCAAGGAATGTTCAATCGTCGGTTCCCAAAAAGTCGCTTCGACTCCCGCTACCACTTGCAATCGAAACGCTGATGCGCGTTCAATTTTACAAATCCACTCTTCCATCCCCCCTCCCCGGCTAATCACCGCATTCAAGTTATTACTGTCCTCCTCACTCCTCGGCAGCGACTTCAGCAGCTCAAAAATCTCCAAAAAATTCGACTTCCCCGACCCGTTCGGCCCGATCAGCACATTCAGGTCGTGCAGTTCCAAGTCCAGCCCATCGGGGCCGAAGGAGAGCAGGTTGGAGGCTTTGATGTGTTGGATCAGGCGCATTTTCTAAAAAATTGAGGTGCAAATGTAAAAAACGGCGCGAAAGGCCACCAAGCCGTCCGCGCCGTCAATCGAATCAATCGAAAAATCGAACCAATCGAATCAATCGGTCCAATCAAAGCAACCCCTTCACCATCTCCGCAAACTCATTCACGCTCACCACCCCCTGATCCCCTTCGCCTTGTTTGCGAACGCTGACGGTGCCAGCCTCCACTTCTTTTTCACCCACGATGAGCAGGAACGGGATGCGCTTCAGTTCGTTGTCGCGGATTTTCCGCCCGATGGTTTCGTTGCGGTCGTCCACCACGCCGCGCAGGTCTTCGGCTTCGAGCGCCTGCTTGACTTGGTAGGAGTATTCCACAAACTTGTCGGACACGGGCAGGATAGCAAACTGCTCTGGCGATAGCCAAAGCGGGAATTTGCCCGCACAATTCTCGATCAATACGCCCATGAACCGTTCCATCGAGCCAAATGGCGCGCGGTGAATCATGACCGGGCGGTGCTCCGCATTGTCGGCACCGATATAGGTCAGGTTGAAACGTTCGGGTAGGTTGTAGTCCACCTGAATCGTGCCGAGTTGCCAGGAGCGACCGAGCGCGTCCTTCACCATGAAGTCGAGTTTGGGGCCGTAGAAGGCGGCTTCGCCCAGTACGGTTGTGGTGTTTAGGCCCACCTCGGCTGCGGCGTCAATGATGGCCTGTTCGGCTTTTTGCCAGCTCTCGTCCGTACCGATATACTTGTCTCTGTCGTGCGGGTCGCGCAGGCTGATTTGGGCAGTGAAGGTGTCAAAGCCCAATTTGGCCAGCACAAATCGCGTCAAGTCCAGCGCACCGAGAAACTCGTCTTTCACCTGATCCTCGGTGCAGAAAATGTGCGCATCGTCTTGCGTGAAGCCGCGCACACGGGTGAGGCCGTGCAGTTCGCCCGACATTTCGTAGCGGTACACGGTGCCGAATTCGGCGATGCGCACGGGGAGCTCGCGGTAAGAGCGCGGGCGGTGGCCGTAGATTTCGCAGTGGTGCGGGCAGTTCATCGGCTTGAGCATAAACTCTTCGCCCTCCTGCGGGGTCATGATGGGCTGGAACGAATCCTTGCCGTATTTCTCCCAGTGACCGCTGGTGACGTAGAGTTTTTTCGAGCCAATATGGGGCGTAATGACGGGCTGGTAGCCGCGCTTGATCTGTTCTTTTTTCAAAAAATCCTCCAAACGCTGACGCACGGCCGTGCCTTTTGGCAACCAAAGCGGAAGGCCGGAGCCTACTTTTTCGGAGAACATGAACAGTTCCAACTCTTGGCCGAGTTTGCGGTGGTCGCGCTTTTTGGCTTCTTCGAGCAGCGTCAGGTATTCTTCGAGTTCCTTCTGCTTCGGGAAAGTGATGGCGTAGAGGCGGGTCAGCTGCTTGCGCTCGATGTCGCCGCGCCAGTAAGCCCCGGCGAGGTTGAGGATTTTGACGGCCTTGATGTTTTCCGTGTTCGGGATGTGCGGGCCTCGGCAGAGGTCGACGAAATTTCCCTGCTGGTAAAACGTGATGCTGCCATCTTCCAGCCCCTCCAAAAGTTCGAGTTTGTACTCGTCGTTCTTTTCGGTGAAATACCGGATCGCATCGGCTTTGGAAACCTCGGTCCGCTTGTACTCGCTTTTGTTTCGCGCCAGTTCGAGCACTTTTTGCTCAATTTTTGCAAAGTCGGCGGGCGTGAGCATTCGGTCGCCCGTGTCCACATCGTAGTAAAAGCCATTGTCAATGGCCGGGCCGATGCCGAATTTGGTGCCGGGATACAGTGCCTCCAAGGCTTCGGCGAGCAGGTGGGCGGAGGAGTGCCAGTAGGTTTGCTTGCCCTCTTTGTCCTCCCATTTGTGGAAAACGATGCTCGCGTCGGATGTGATCGGACGGTTGAGGTCGCGTACTTCGCCGTTGACGCTGGCGGCCAGCACGACGCGGGCGAGGCCCTCGCTGATGCTTTTCGCTACGTCGAGCGCAGTGGTTCCGGCGGCATACTGACGAATGTTGCCGTCGGGGAATGTGACATTGATCATAAAAAAAGAGTGTGTTTAGCCCGGCCATACTAGAGTCGGGTGCCCGTGCGCCATACGAACGGCGGGGGCGGTTTGTAAAAATGTGAGGGGCAAAAGTAAAGGGATTTCGCAGCGCGGCGGCTGTGAAATCCCTTTTGCGTGAAAGTAAAATGTGCTTAGGCTTCTGCCAGTTCCTTTGCTGCCATCGCTTCCCATCTTTCTATGGCGAATCGGGTCAATTCCATGACCACAGCGGCGGAGGTGTCGTCGGGCAGGTTTTCCAGCGCGTGTGTCACCGCGTCTTTGAGCGGGAGGGAGGGAATTTCGCCGTGCAGGGCTTTCAA
>JBJXFT010000163.1:0-10449 GCA_046155725.1 Saprospiraceae bacterium | reverse complement strand
CAAAACCGCGCAAGACAAACTCAACAACAGGCCCCGAAAATCTCTCGGTTTTTTGACACCAATAGAGTTCTTACAGAAAAACCCTCAATCGCCCCCGCCCGTTGCATTTGATTGTTGAATCTGCGTTTTGATTTCTATTTTATTCATGTTTCGGTGAATTTATAATTCTTAGTTGCCGCCATCTCCTGTTACCCGTCAGCCCGCTCTATAGCAGCAGTTGCGTTTATTTTCGCTTTGTCCACCTGCTGACCAATTAGAGCCTGCCGGGCGCGGGCGCGTATGCTCGCTACGGGCGCACAGCCTTGAAGCCTCCCTCCCCGCGAGCAGCAGCAAAAGTAACATCCCCCCGCACACATACAAATTTTTTTCCCGGTTTTTTGCCAAAGCCCCGAATCGCTCGCCGAACTTGAGCGCCTCGCCCAACTTTTGGCGGAAAACCCGACTTTGAAAATCCAAATCAACGGCCATACGGACAATGTGGGCGACGATGCTTTCAACCAAAACCTCTCCGAAGCCCGCGCCAAAGCGGTGCACGATTACCTGCTGAGCAAAAGCGTTTCCTCGGAGCGCTTGCGGTTCAAGGGCTTTGGCGAAACGAAGCCCATCGTAGGCTCGAACGACACTCCGGAAGGGCGGACAAGAAATAGGCGGACAGAATTTGTGGTGTGGTAACGCGGATTTGAAGTCACCGCTGAACATGTGCGCAGCCAAAACGACGAAAGCGCAAAGGCATCATTGGCCTTTGCGCTTTCGGTGTAAAAACGCTCATCGTTTATCGTTCATCCCTCATCGTTCCCTTATTTCCGAGCAAAAACCGCCGCGTCAAAGCCCTTCTCTTCGAGGTCGTCAACGATTCGGATGGCGGCGTTTTTGTCGTTCGAGCGGAACACCACCACGGCGGCTTTGCCTTCGGCAGTTTTGGAAATCTCGGCGTTCGGGTAGCCCGCCCTGATGACTTCCTCCAAGCGGCGGCGCGCGCCTTCCATGTAGTCAAATGTGCCGGCCCGCACAGCCCAACGGCCTGAGCCCGGGCCTTTCACCGACACGCCTTTGCCTTTTGGTTTGGGCTTAGTGACGTTTGTTGTCGTAGTGGGTTTAGTCGTGGTGGGCTTCACCGTGGTAATGGTGTTTGGCTTGGTGGTGGTAGTGGTGGGCTTGGTGGCAGTGGTTTTGGGCACCGAATCGGTGCTGGTATACACACTGCCATTGGTGGTGGAGTCGGTGGCGCCGTAGCCGTACTTGTCGACGGTTTCGTCCATTTCGAGTTGCTCGCGAGCGGCAGCTTCCTTTTTCTCTCTTTGCTTTTGGCAAGCGTAGTAACTGGCGGCGAGAATGAACAGGCCCAAGAGACCGTAGAGGATGTAGGTGAGAAGGCTATTGCTTTTCATGCTGTTCTTGTCTTGCGTTTAGAAGGTTAAAAGTGCTGATTTTCAGAGGCTAAGGTAAGGGTAGTTGTTTTGGATATTTAAAATTTTCGGGAAGGTTTCTGTTTTCGGCTTTTTCTTCCTTCAACCATTAGCGCACCGGCTTGTTTAGGCGGCTCATTTTGCCCTTTTCTTTTGGGGCGGCAAGTTCAATAAGAACGCTCCATTCACTTTTCTGCGCCATGGATTTTTTTCAACTGACCATAAAAAGCAAGACCCCCGAAACCCCCGACACCACCACCATCGAGCTGGAAATCCCGGACGAACTGCGCGATTTGTTCAGCTACAAACAAGGCCAATACCTCACGCTGCGCCTCCATTTGGGCGGGCAGGAACTGCGCAGGTCGTACTCCATGTCGTCCAGTCCTTTGGAAAACCGCCTCGCCGTCACGGTGAAAAAAGTGTCCGGCGGCCAAGTCTCCACTTTCCTGCACGACGAGGCACAAGTGGGCGACACGCTCGAAATGGCTCCGCCTGCTGGCCGTTTTTTCAGCGAACTCAACCCCGACAAGCGACGCACCTACTACCTTTTTGGCGCGGGCAGCGGCATCACCCCCCTGATGTCCATCATCAAAACCATCTTCGAGGCCGAGCCGATGAGCGCCATTTTCTTGCTCTATGGCAGCCGGAATGAAGAAAACATCATTTTCCGCGACGAACTTGACCGCCTTTCCGAACGCTACGTCGGCCAACTCCACATAGAGCACGTTTTGAGCCAGCCCCGCAAAGAGAGCGCGGGCGGCGGCATCTTTGGCGTGTTCAAAAAAAGCAGCATCAATTGGCAGGGAAAAACCGGGCGCATCAGTGGGCGCACCGCCAACACTTTTCTGGACGACAACTTGGCGCACGGCCCTGAGTCCGATTGCCTCTACTTCATCTGCGGCCCTGGCGATATGGCCGATTCGATAAAAGCCACTTTGTTGGGGCGCGACATTGCCGCCAAACAAATCCATACGGAACATTTTGTGAATGCTACCCACGTGCCTGGCGACATCGCCGAAGGGGCATCGGGCGGCGGCAAGCGCGTCATTGCGCACCTCAAAGGCCAGCGCATCGAACTTCCGGTGCCAGAGGGCGCCACGATTTTGGACGTGCTGGTGAAAGCCAAGCATGACCCGCCCTATTCCTGCACCGCCGGGGCTTGCTCTACTTGCATGGCAAAGCTGGTGAACGGAAAAGTGCGCATGGATGCTTGCTACGCGCTCGACGACGAGGAGGTGAAGGGGGGCTACATCCTCACCTGCCAATCGCACCCAGAAACGGAGGTGGTGGAAATCACGTACGATATGTGAGGCAAAGGGCTTTTGAAAAATGCCCAACAGTTTCCAAGGAGTGGCTACTTTTGTACAAAATTCCGCAAACATGACGGCTCAACAAGCACGCAAATCCATCAACCAAGTTCTAAATGGGGTGACAGACCCGACCGTTCTGGAAGCCTATTATCAGATTTTGATGAACCTGATGATGGTACACGAGAACCCGGCCATCGGCTTTGACGCGGATGGCAAACCCTTGACTGCAAAAGGATTGGAGCGCGAGGTGCAGGCCGCCTCTAAGCGCGTAAAGGCAGGCAAGTTCATCCAGCATGAAGCCCTGAAACAACAAATAAAAGATTGGTGATGGAAAGCACCTTCGACATTGCTTGGGATGCAAAAGCAACCACTGCACTGCGCAAATACTACAATTACTACAAGAAAAACGCCTCAGTCTTGGTAGCCGAACGCTTTACTTCGGCCATTGCGGAAGCCGTAGAAACCTTGCTCGAACAGCCCGAACGCTATCCAGTTGACAAGCATTTGGCTCACCTTCCTCAAACGTATCGCGCCCTCCCCGTCTGGAATTTCAAAATCGTTTACGAGTTTACAGGCTTTGACATTTTCATCCTTTTTATCTATCACACCAAACAAAGTCCAGCACGGATTCGGCGAGAATTTGAAAACTGAGTGAATTGCTTTTTGTCGCTTGCCCCATAAATCATCCCTCCACAATCTGCCCATTCACCAATATCTCCATGTTCCGCGTCCGCGAAGTGCTGGGGTCAAAGATTTGGTTTCCGTCGGGCGAGGTGCCTTCGCCGATGGTTATTTCCCACTCCTCATTGATGACCGCCACGGCGCGGGTGACTGCTCCGCCGTTTATGGTAGTGCCAGCAATCACCTGCCGGCCAATGAGTTCGCCTTTGCCGCTGAAGGTGGCAAGCACATATTCGTAGTTCAAAAGTTCGGCTTTCCACCACACCAAGGCGATGAACTGTTCGGTGCCGGCAATGGAAAAACAAGGGACGTACTCCGTGAACTCATCGTCGGCAGCCACCGCCTCGGTCGGGTGGATGAACTGGGAAACCATGGCATCCGAAAGCGGATCATTCTCGGTGCCAAAAGTGTGGTGGGTATCTTCGCCGAGCGTGGCCGGCATGGCCACTGGGGGGAATTTGGCGACAAAGTCGTGGAAGTGCAATTTTTGCATAGCGTGCCTTAAGGAAGTGGTGGGTAGATTTTTTGAAAAAACGAGCCGCAAATGTATTTCTGAAAAATTCAAACCCCCAAGCCCCGCCTGTCAAAAGAAGATCTGAAAACATTCAAAGAAGATACTTTTGGCCATGTACCAATTCTTCAAACCATTCCTTTTTGCCCTTTCTCCCGAAGCCGCGCACCGCGTCACGTTCCAGTTGCTCGACCTCGCGGCGGCATTCGGGCCCACGCGCTGGCTGCTGCGCAAGTTGTTTTGCCACCCCGACAAACGTTTGGGAAAGATGGTTTTAGGACTAAATTTTCCCAACCCCGTGGGCCTCGCGGCGGGGTTCGACAAAGACGGAAAGCACCTGCAGGGGCTGGCTTGCCTCGGCTTTGGCTTTATCGAGGTGGGCACCGTGACCCCGCTCGAGCAAGACGGCAACCCCCGCCCGCGCCTGTTCCGCCTGTCTGCAGACCGCGCCCTCATCAACCGCATGGGGTTCAACAACGAGGGGCTGGACGCGCTGGCCGGACGCTTGAAAAAATGGCGCGAAACCGCCCCGCTCAACGGCCCCATCATTGGTGGCAACATCGGCAAAAACAAGGCTACGCCCAATGACGAGGCTGCCCGCGACTACCTCCTTTGCTTTGAAAAACTGTTCCCTTGGGTGGACTATTTTGTGGTCAACGTCAGCTCGCCCAACACGCCGGGGCTGCGCGAATTGCAGGAAAAAGAACCCCTCACGCGCCTCCTCGATTTGTTGCAGGAAAAAAACCGGGCGCAAAAACCGCCCAAGCCCATCTTGCTCAAAATCGCCCCAGACCTCACGGACAGCCAATTGGACGACATTGCCGACATCGTTCGGGCCACGGGCTTGGCGGGCGTAATCGCTGCCAACACCACCGTTTCGAGAGCGGGTTTGGAAACGCCAGAAAGCCAAATTGCCGCGATGGGCATGGGCGGGTTGAGCGGAGTTCCCCTGCGCCCGCGCGCCACCGCCGTAGTCCGCCATCTTCGGGAAAAATTGGGCAAAGAAGCCGTCCTCATCGGCGTGGGCGGCATAGACTCGCCCGCATCGGCACAAGAAAAATTGGGCGCGGGGGCGGATTTGGTGCAAGTGTACACAGGGCTGGTGTACGAAGGGCCGGGGCTGGTGCGCCGGATTTTGGCCCACTTAAATTTGTCAATCTAACGGAATCCGTCCGCCCTCGAAACACCCTCGGCAGGTTATCCGATCAGCAAGGCTTTCCTATAAAAACGAGGCAAAACCTTCTACATTTGGCCGTCTTTTCAAAACGAAAATAGTCAGCGACCATGAACAACTTCAACCCTTCGAGGCTATTCACGGCCTCTTGTTTTGCCCTTGTCACCACCGCATTTGCCTTCGCCATCCGGGCGGGCATCCTCAACGAACTCCAAACCAAACTCGGCCTCAGCGGCGAACAACTGGGCCTCATCAACCAGATGGTGTTGGGCATCGGGTTTCCCATCGCTACCATCGTGGGCGGCATCCTTTACAACGCATTGGGCGCGAAGCGCATGGTCTGGATAGCGTTCTCCTGTCACTTGCTGGGCATCGTGAGCACCATTTTCGCGGGCAGCTACGAGATGCTGTTAGTGTCGAGTTTCTTCGTCGGTTTTGGCAACGGCGCGGTGGAAGCGGCCTGCAACCCGATGATTGCGGCCATGTATTCCAACAACAAGACCACCATGCTCAACCGCTTCCACGTATGGTTTCCCGGCGGCATCTTCCTTGGCGCGCTCCTCTCGCAGTTCATCACCGGCGCAGGCATGCCGTGGCAAGTGCAAGTGGGGGTCATGCTCATCCCCACGCTCGCGTACGGTTTCTTTTTTTGGGGCCAAAAATTCCCCGAAGCCGCCGCCGCAGGCCAAGCCAAACTCTCCGACAACCTTCGCGGAATGCTCAACCCGCTCTACCTTTTCATCCTCCTTTGCATGGTGCTGACGGCCAATACGGAGCTGAGCACCCAACAGTGGGTAGGCCCGCTGCTCAAATCTTCGGGCGCACAGCCGATGATCATTCTCGCGCTCACCACGGGTTTGATGGCCGTCGGGCGTTACTACGCCGGGCCCGTCATTCACCGCTTCAACCCGACGGGCGTTTTGTGGGGTTCGGCCATCATGGCAGCCATCGGCATTTATCTGCTGGGCCACACAACGGGGGCGATGACCTACGTTTCGGCCATCCTTTTCGCCGTGGGCGTTTGCTACTTCTGGCCCACCATGCTCGGCTTCACGGGCGAGTACATCCCCAAATCGGGCGCGCTCGGCATGTCGGTCGTCGGGGGCGCAGGGATGTTTGCCACGGGGCTTTTGCAGCCCATTGTGGGCGGCTGGATTGACTCTGCCAAAAGAAGCGCAGAGGCGAGCGGCCTCACAGGCGAAGCGGTCGAGCTCGCGGCCGGGCAGGCTGCGCTTGGGAAATTGGTGGTGTTCCCGCTCATCCTCATCGTCGCCTTCGGCGCCTTGTGGTTCTATATGCGCGGGCGCAAAAACGAGGATACCCACGACTGAAGTCCAATGGTGTTTAGAGCCTATCCGAAAACCGGCCCGACGGCACGGTTACTAAACCTTGGAGGTTTAGTAACCGTGGCTCCGCCCGATAGCAGCCATCGGGCAGTCCAAACTTTCGTTGTAGTTTTGGGTTTCAAAATCGAGCCACCTACTTTCACAAAAGGGCCATGAAACCCGCTACCTGGAACCTACTCCCCGCCGACAATGCCGCCTCCAAACGGTTGGAGACCGAACTCAATTTGTCTCCCGTCTTTTGCCGCCTCCTCGTGCAGCGCGGCATTTTGAACATCGAAGAAGCGCGGGCTTTTTTCAAGCACGATTTGAAAAACACCCACAACCCATTCCTGATGAAGGACATGGATTTGGCGGTGCAGCGCCTCGATGCGGCCATCCAAAACAACGAACGAATCCTCCTCTACGGCGACTACGATGTGGACGGCACCACCAGCGTCGCGCTCATGTTCGCCTTCCTCTCCCGCCTGCATTCCAACCTCGACTACTACCTGCCCGACCGCGAAAAAGAAGGCTACGGCGTGAGCATGGCCGGCGTGGAATATGCCCGCGACACGGGCTGCTCGCTCGTCATTGCGATGGACTGCGGCATAAAAGCCAACGCAGCCGTCGCGCTCGCCAAGACTTATGGCATTGATTTTATCGTGTGCGACCACCACCTCCCCGAAGGCGGCCTGCCCGACGCGGTGGCTTGCCTCGACCCCAAGCGCGACGATTGCCCCTACCCCTACAAAGAACTCAGCGGCTGCGGCATTTCCTTCAAACTCGCCCAAGCCCTCGCCCTGCACTACAACACGCCTTCGGAGGAATTGGCCTCGCTGCTTGACCTCGTGGCCGTCAGCACCGCTTGCGACATAGTGCCCATGACGGGCGAAAACCGAATCTTCGCGCACTTCGGTATGCAACGGCTCAACCGCTCCCCGCGCCTCGGGCTGTGGGCCATCTGCCAGCGCATCAACCGCCCTGCCCCTCTGGATATCAGCGATGTGGTGTTCGGCATCGGGCCGCTCATCAATGCCGCCGGGCGGCTCGCCGACGCGCGCGAGGCGGTGCGCCTGCTCCTTTCTGTCGACAAAAACAGCGCGCTGGAAAATGCCGGCCAACTCGTGCACCGCAACAAGGAACGCCGCGAAATAGACTACGCCACGGCCAACGAAGCGCACCGGAAATTCATGGAACTCGCCAATTGGGACGACCGAAAGAGCACCGTGCTTTTCGAGCCGACTTGGCACAAAGGCATCATCGGGATCGTGGCGAGCCGCATCGTAGAGTCGTTTCACAAACCCACGGTGATACTCACAGAAAGCAACGGGAAGGCCGTAGGCTCGGCCCGCTCGGTGGCGGGCTTCGACCTCTACGCGGCCTTGCAGCAATGCGAAGACCTGTTCATCACCTACGGCGGGCACGCGCACGCGGCGGGGATGCAAATGCCATTGGAGAATGTGGCGGCTTTCGTCGAACGTTTTGAGGAAGTGGTGGGCCGCAGCATCGCGCCCGAAATGGAAAACCCGCGCATTGATGTTTGCACCAAAATCAGGTTTGACGAAATCACCCCAGATTTTTGGAAAATGCTTCGGCGTTTCGAGCCGTTCGGCCCGCAAAACCGCAACCCGGTGTTTTGGGCCGAAGATGTTTCGGACACGGGCAGGAGCCGGCTCTTGGACAACAACCACGTGAAACTCTCGCTGCGCCAATCGGGCAACAATGTCGAGATGACGGGCATCGGCTTCGGGCTTGGCAAGGCATTTGAAAAAGTAAAGGGCGGGCCGTTCGGCCTCGTTTTCAACCTCCGCGAAGACGAGTGGCAGGGCCACCGGACGCTGGGGGTTTATGCGAAAGATATGCGCGGTGAACGAGGAACTATGAACGAGGAACTATGAACTGTGAACGAGGAAGCCATCGGCTTCGGCGGCTAAACGCGAAGCCCCTAAACCATCTAAACTTTCCAAACCACTCTAAACCAGTATGCTTTGCCGCACACACATTTCCATGAAAGTCCACTTCTACCTCCGCTACGCCACCCAGTTTGGCGAATCCTTTTCCCTCTGTTTCACAGGTGGCGCACGGCTTCCGCTCGAATACCTGAGCGATGAACTTTGGCACGCAATCCTCTTTCTCGCCCCGGAGGAGTTCACCAATGGCTTGGCCTACACCTACGAATTTCACTCCGCCGATGGCCTCCAAAAGCCAGAAGCCGACCCCGGCAGGCGGCTGCACCTTTCCGAATTCGAGGGCGACGTGGCGGTGTGCGATTATTTCAACCCGATGGGCTTGCTGGAAAATGTGTTCGCCACACAGCCGTTTCGTCCGCGCGAGGTTTCCCTTTCGGAGAGCAAATCGGCAAAGCCATCCTCGGCCACGCACGTTTTCAAAGTCAAAGCCTCCATGTTGGAAGCCGATGAAGTGGTTTGCCTGCTCGGCCACGGCAAGGCATTGCGCAATTGGGACACCGCCGCGCCCATCCTCCTGAAAAACACGGGCGCATGGTGGGAAACCCGCCTCGACCTTTCCGAAGAGGAATTCCCCTTGGGCTACAAATACGGGGTTTGGAATACGCGCACAAACAAGTTTCTCGGCTTTGAAGAAGGTGGAAACCGTGCCATCCACGCCATTCAACAGTCAACGGTCAAAGGTCAACAGTCAACAGTCAACAGTCAAAGGTCAACAGTCAACAGTCAAAGGTCAACAGTCAAAGGTCAACAGTCAACAGTCAACAGTCAACAGTCCTCCACGACAACTTCGCGCGTTTTCCGCTAAAAAACTGGAAAGGCGCGGGCGTGGCCATCCCCGTGTTCAGTTTGCGCAGCCAAAAAAGTTGGGGCGTAGGCGAGTTCGCCGACCTGCCACTGCTGGCCGATTGGGCCAAATCCGTGGGCCTCAAACTCATCCAACTCCTGCCCATCAACGATACCTCGGCCACCCATACTTGGAAGGATTCGTATCCCTATGCTTCCATTTCGGCTTTCGCGCTGCACCCTATTTATGTGAACGTAGAGCAGGTGGCAGGCAAAAAACACGCGGCAGTTTTGAAGCCGTTTTTGAAAAAGCAAAAGGAGTTGAATGCCCTCGAAGCCGTGGATTACGAGGCGGTCTTGCAAACAAAATGGGGCATCCTCCGCCAACTCTACGACCTGCAAAAAGCCGAATGGCTCAAAGACGCAGGCTACCAAGCCTACTATGAATCGAACAAACATTGGCTTGCACCATACGCCGCTTTTTGCTGGCTGCGCGATGCCAACGGCACGTCCGATTTTAGCCGATGGAGCAAACACTCGAAGTTCAAACAGGCCAACATTGACAAACTCCTCGCACCCACGAGCAAGCACTTTGACCAAATCGGGCTGCACCTTTTTGTGCAGTGGCATTTGCATTTGCAATTGAAATCCGCCGCCGACTACGCCCACGCGCTGGGCCTCTCCCTGAAAGGCGACATCCCCATCGGCATTTACCGCTATTCTTGCGATGCTTGGGTGGCGCCGGAACTGTACAACATGGATGCACAAGCGGGCGCGCCGCCCGACGATTTTGCCGAGAAAGGCCAGAACTGGGGTTTCCCGACCTACAACTGGGCACAAATGAAAGCCGACGGTTTTGCTTGGTGGCGGCAGCGATTCGAGCAGATGAGCCTGTATTTCGACGCTTTTCGCATTGACCACATCCTCGGGTTCTTCCGCATTTGGAGCATTCCGATGGATGCGGTGGAGGGGATTTTGGGGCAATTTGTTCCGGCCATTCCCGTCACCGAGGATGAATTTCGGAAGGCGGGGATTGGCTCTGACCACGACCGATTGTGCCGTCCGTATATCACAGAAGCGGTGCTGCACGAGGTTTTCAATAGAGAGGCGGCACAGGTGGCAGAGCAATTCTTGGTGGCTCGCCCTGATGGCCGCTATGATTTCAAGCCCGAGTTTGACACCCAACGAAAAGTGAAAGCATGGATGAAAACCCAGCCACCGAACGATTTTCTGGGGCTGGTGCGCGACGGGATGTACAGTTTGATTTCCAATGTAATCCTGCTAAAAAC
>JBJXFT010000450.1:0-3674 GCA_046155725.1 Saprospiraceae bacterium | reverse complement strand
GAGGGTTTCTGGTTTGACGGTTTCTGGTTCGCCCACAACCCAGAAACCTTCAAACCAGAAACCCTCGAACCCATAATTTACCCCTTCTTCAAAATAGCTTTGATGTCTTCGGTCTTGTCGTTTTTCTTCTCGGCGAAAAGCATCCCAGAGGCACTGCCTTTGTCGAAGATGTACTCGTAGCCTTTTTCTTGGGCAAATTTTTCGATGGTGCCGTACACCTTGTCTTGGATGGGCTTCACGAGTTCTTCGCGCTTTTTGAACAGGCCGCCTTCGGGGCCAAATTTCTGGCGCTGCATTTCGCGCACCTCTTTTTCTTTTGCCATAATTTCCTCCTCGCGGGTCTTTTTCATTTCCTCGCTGAGCAGCACTTGCTCGGCTTGGAACTTGCTGTACAGGCCCTTCACTTTGTCTTGCTCTTGCGCGATTTCTTGCCGCCAAGCGGTGGCTACTTTGTCGAGTTGCTCCTGCGCTTTTTGGTATTCGGGCAGGCTTTCCAAAACGGCGGTGACGTCCACGTGCGCAATGCGCTGTGCTTGCGAAAAGGCCACGAGGCCGAGCACGAATAGGGCGGTCGAAGCGATTTTTTTAATAATCATGGTTGTTGTAGTTGAATGTTGATTTTTCTGCCTGTCGGCAGTAGGTTGAAATGTTGGTTGAGAAAACGCGGGCGATGCAGGATTTGAATTTTGATTTCCCAATGCCCACAATTTTGGCTCAAAAGTAGGACATCGCCCGGCTTTTGGCGGCGCTCTGATGCAGCATGCTTTTCGCGGGTTGTTTCTTTTTGAAAAAAAAATTTGGCAAACAAAAACCAACCCCTTCGTTCTCAAAAAATTATGCCCCGCAAAACGGCTCGCTCAGCCCCCACCTTAACCTCGGCTTAACCGCGCTTTTTGCGAATTTAACGGCCCTATCCTACAGAATCATCCCAGTCCGTGCAATCCTGGCATAATTCGCCAAGTCAGAATCCTTATCCTTGTCCTTTTGCCCTGCCAAATACCGGTCAATGATTGGCACAGCGATGTTGGGCAAAAAAGCAGCCAGATGCCCCAGACCGTGCAGGCCGCTTTCCACACAGGCGGGGTTGCTCAGCCCCAGGCACCGCTGCATGACAGAGGCAATGGCTTTGTAGTAGGCCTCCGTTTCGGTGTCCAGGTTGGCATACCTGCGCTGTATTTCTGCCACCATCTTTTCGGCGTCGGCACCCGCAAAGCCCCTGGCGACGGTATCCCCCACTTCAATGCCAGAAAAATCCATCCAGGTGGACAAGGGGCAGACATCCCAAAACATGTAGCAGATGTACTGTATCTTCGAGGAAGGGTCTTTTGAAAACGCAGAAGTTTTGGCTTCGCAGCGCGGGTTGAGCACATCGCGGAACAAGGTGAACAGTTCGCGCAGGGCTTGCTCGCGGCGTTTTATCGGCACGTTCGCCTCTTTGAAACCGTTGGACAATTGGTAACAGAAAACATAATCTAACCCAATGCCTACTTGAGCGTCAGAGTACGGCTCAAGGTCAATGAGAGGCTGCTGGCACAGCCGTTCGATAAACTCAAATGCCCGGAGCGCGTCATCTTCAAAGGGGTCTGGCAATATGCCGTAGCATTCAAACCAAGGGGGTTCGGATACTTCTTTGTCGAAGATGTATCGGAGTTGCTGCTCGTACAAATCGTGTGTGTTCATTTTTAGAAATGGAAATATGGTTTGAGTAAGAAGTTTGCCCAAACGCCCGCTTTTGCACCATCAGTTCCCTGCCTGATAATACCTTCGCCGCCCGAATTTTCAGCACAAAGAAAAATGACGCACCACATCAGTCCCGACCACCTTTCCCTCGAACAAGTGGGGGAAATCCTCGCCGGCTCATCTAAACTCGCCCTTTCCGCCGAAGCCACTGCCCGCATCCGCCACTGCCGCGAATATCTGGAGCGCAAACTGGCAGACAACGATCAACTTATCTACGGCATCAACACGGGCTTCGGCTCGCTCTGCAACGTACACATTTCGGAGGCCGACGTGGAGCAACTCCAGCACAACCTCGTAGTCAGCCACGCCGCCGGAATGGGCGACCCGGTACCGCAGGAGGTGCTGCGCATCATGCTCCTGCTCAAAATCCAGAGCTTATCTTACGGCCACAGCGGTGTGCGCGAAGCGGTAGTGCAACGGCTGATTGATTTTTACAACGCCGATGTTTTGCCCGTCGTTTTTGAACTCGGCTCGCTCGGCGCTTCGGGCGATTTGGCCCCCCTCGCCCACCTCAGCCTTCCGCTCATCGGCCTCGGCGAAGTGTGGCACCAAGGCCGCCGCCAACCTGCTGCCGAGGTGCTGCAAAAACACGGCTGGCCACCGCTCCGCTTTCAGGCAAAAGAAGCCTTGGCCTTGCTCAACGGAACCCAGTTTTCGGCGGCGTATGCTACTTGGTGTTTGCTCGAAGCCCGGCGTTTGGCCGATTTGGCCGACCTGAACGCGGCCATCGGTTTCGATGCTTTCCATTGCCGCCTTTCGCCTTTGGATGCGCACATCCACCAGATACGCCCGCATGAAGGGCAAATTTTTACGGCAAAAAAAATATTAGAACTGCTGAAAAACAGCGAGATAGCCGAGATTGAAAAAACCGCCGTGCAAGACCCCTACGCTTTTCGGTGTGTACCGCAAGTACACGGTGCCAGCCGCGACGCGCTCGCCCACATCGAAAAAATGCTGGTGACCGAAGTGAATTCGGTGACCGACAACCCCAACCTTTTTCCCGACGACGACCTGATTCTTTCTGGCGGAAATTTCCACGCGCAGCCCCTCGCCCTACCGCTCGATTACCTCGCCATCGCGCTCTCGGAATTGGGCAGTATTTCCGAACGCCGCGTGTACCAACTCATCAGTGGGCAGCGCGGCCTCCCGCCGTTCCTGACCGATGACCCCGGCCTGCATTCCGGGATGATGATTGCGCAGTACACCGCCGCAGCCATCGTCAACCAGAACAAAACGCTCTGCGCCCCGGCTTCCACCGACAGCATCGTGAGCTGCAACGGCCAAGAAGACCACGTCAGCATGGCCGCCAACGCCGCCACCAAAGCCCGCCGGGTGGTGCTGAATCTGGAACGGCTGCTCGCCATCGAATTCATGGTCGGGATGCAGGCGCTGGACTACCGCCGGCCATCGAAGTCGTCGCCAAGAATCGAAAAAATCAGGGAAGAATACCGCCGCACGGTGCCGCGCTTGGAAGCCGACCGGGTGCTGAGCGAGGATATGGAGCGGACGTTGGGGTTTTTGAGGCGGGCGATTTTGTGATTTCACAATTCGGTCATACGGATTCTGCCTCTTGCAATAGTGACGAAAAAGTGGCCTTCTTCATTTGGCGTAAGCGAATGCCGCTTGCACCATTTGGAGGCTAAGGTGTGGGTACATGGCGATAATGTCATCCACCGTGAAGCCGTCGGCGAGTTTGCGCATGATGAGTTCGACGGTGATGCGCGTGCCTTTGATGATGGGCTTGCCGAGCATCACTTGAGGGTTGCGTTCTATGAGCAGATGTTCCATGATGGACTGATTTTCAAGTTCAAAAGTAGGTCTTTCTTGAAAAAAATTCAGGAAGGTAAATTCTACAACCCCTCCACCCCCGTCACCGTCGTGTATTTGAACGAAAGTTTTTTGCCGGGGTGCACGATTTTGAAAGCCGACTGGCA
>JBJXFT010000449.1:0-4704 GCA_046155725.1 Saprospiraceae bacterium | reverse complement strand
GGCCAGTTCAAATCCGGGCAAAACCCTTTTTGTGTCATTCGATCTGTCATCGATACCCTGCGCAAACGTAAAGTTGAGGTACTCCCTTGCCTAAACCTCATCATCAAACTACAACCTGTGTAGTTACGTGCAAAGTTTCAACTACACGGGTACGTTTCAACTTCTGGGAACAGACTTCATAGGCATCAATGGCTTGCGTTTTAAACGTTTTACCATTCTGGTCCCAGGAATACCTGGTGGGGGAGAAGTGACCAGCAACTTCACCTTCTCACTAGACCCTCAGGATTTTTGGTTAGACAACAGCTACCTCGTCGTGATGGAACACTTTTCTTCTCTGCCAGAATGCCCCCCATCTCAATCTATTGAGATTGCCCTGTCATCCATTACCATCACACCCTCTCTATACGAAACACCCATCCAAGGGACAGTCACTTCGTTGGTTGCTGCTGGCAGACTTTTGCCCGACCCGGCCACCAATATCATAGTGGAAAGAAAAACCATCCACGGCACACTGGACGTGAACACCAATTACACCTTTGATGGACCCGCGAGCGACCGGCCATCGCTATACCTCGGCGGGGGCGCTCAAATTGTAGTAAGGGCGGGAAGCTCCCTTACACTGACCAACGTAGACCTTTTTACTTGCGATGTGCTTGCCCAAGGCATCGTGGTAGAGGCGGGCGGAACGCTCATAGCCACCAACTGCACCCTCAACGACTCGCGTTTTGCCATCGATGCGAAACCCGGTGCCACTATCTCTGTGACAGGTACGGGGTTCTTCGACAACTACATCGGCCTAAATCTCGACATGAGCAGTGCGCCGGAGGCTGACAAACGTGTTACCATCAACGCACTCAGCGGCAACACCTTCTCCACCGCGCAAGCGGCCATCAACGCGCCTTTCCCTGGTATGCCAGAAGCCGTAGAAGCCAGAGGCTATTGCGGCATAAGGCTCAATGATTACCGCGACTTCAACGTGTTCGGCGGCAATGCTTTCAGTGTGCTTGCCAACGGCATGGTGATCGCAAAAAGCACCCTCAACATCGGCAACATGACTTTCGACGACATGAATTCTGTGGGCGCAGCAGCCTACCCGATCGAAGGCTTTGGGATCCACCTCGCAGGGAAGGGAAACCGCTCTTACTGGGCGCACATCAACGAAATGTGGACGACCATGACTTTCAACAACTGCAAAACCGGCATATTCGCCAACCACTACGCCGCGCAGGTGGACAACACCGTGATGACCAACGTGACCACAGGCATAGATTGGACACAAAGCCCGAGGGCGGAGATACGGCTGAGGAGCAACAACATCACCGCCCGCCGGTTCGGCATCCGCTCCTTCCAGAACGAGCCGCTTGCGCCCAACAGCGCGATGTCCAACAACACCATCGTGGTCACCACTGCGGGCGGAGGCCTCACGCCCGTCACGGGGATCGAGATGCAAGAGCCTGGGCTGGGCAGCAGCCTTGACGGCGGCTGGCCTGTCACCAAAAATTCCGTGACGATGAACATAGGCGGGCGTGGCATACTTTACCGCAACGGCGTGTCTGGGGTACTGGACGGTAATTCAATCATCAATCTCTCGCAGCCCAACAACTACACAGGCATCTTCACCGAAGGCAACATCTTTGCCAACGTGTCGCGCAACACCATCACCCAGAGCCTTTCGGCAGGCTTGGGCACTTCACAGGGGATATTCTCTGCCGCAGGAACGGCCAATACCTACCAGTGCAACTGCCTTGACAATACCAACGTGGGGGCACAGTTCTACGACCTCGCGGACTTTACCAATGCCGTGCGCGGCAACAACTTCAATACCCACACCACCGGCCTCCAACTCGGAAACGCGGGCCTGGGCGACGCTTTCATTGGCCGCCAAAACCACACCGGAAACCTCTGGGACCTGGGCCAGATACCTGCGGGGGAATTTGGGGGGATAAATTGGGGGGCAACACTACAAATCATAGGGCAATCACGCTTTGATGTGGCTGGCGCAATGGGATCAAATCCCGAACATCCTCCCGTTGACCCGCCGACTCTTTGGTTTTTCAACAACCCCGGCAGCTCATTCACTTGTTCAAGTGCTTGCGTCTTCCCTCCCCTTGCAAGTGTGCCGCCTCGTGTGCCTGAAAACTATGTTCCCTCCGATTTGGATTATGCCATTGCAACGGGCACACTTAGTGCCAACGCAGGCATGACATGGAAAGGGAACTATCGCTTGTACCGCAAAATGTTGCGCCAGCCAGCCATGGAGTACTATGCCCCGCAATATGCCAGCTTCAAAGCAGCGCAGGCCAACCTGCCGAGTGGCAAATTAGCCTACATCGCAGAAGAGCGTGCCAAACTGTTCACGCTCGGCAGCGCCGACCAAACAACCGATGACAACTACCGAAGCAGTCTGGCGCAGCAAACCGCCAATCTGCGCGCTATGGACAGCTTGCTCCAAGCAGGGGCCACAGTAAACATGACAGATTACAACACGTTGGTGCAACAAAAAGCGACCAACGAGACCAGCTACGCTACCTTCCTGCAAAGCAAGGCTGCTACCCGCCAGCAACAAATCCAAAGTTTGCTGACGCTCAATGCAGGGGTAGGCACTTCCACGGTCAATGTAGCCAACCACAGCATGGTGAACAATATCGTGCTAAACCTGCTGGCTGCCGACGAAAACGAGCCCTCCCCTGCCAACCTCACGATGCTTGCTGCCATTGCTGCTCGATGCCCAATTGAAGGCGGCGATGCGGTGTACGAGGCAAGAGCAATTGTAGAACGGCTAACAGGGCAGACCTACGACGATGCGACCATCTGCGGAAGTGGAAATCGCCCGTCGCATGGACGCGATAATGGGAAAAAAGAAATGGCGGCCTCCGAGATTGTATTTTTCCCCAACCCTGCCAATGGGCTGCTGCAATGGACTGGGGCAGCAGGGCAAGCAGTGCGGGTCAAGATATTTGACCAACTTGGGGTATTGGTAAAAGACCAGACGGCAGGTAACTCACAGATTGATTTGAATTCTCTGCCCAATGGGATTTACCTCATCCGCATGATGGATACAGGCGGCACATTGCTGACTGCCCAAAAGGTTTCCTTGCTCAAAAACTGATTTGCTTCACCCATACAGCAGGCTTCGCAGCGGTTTTGACCTCTGCGGTGGCTTGCCGTATTTTTCTATGTCTGCCATGCTGCGCTTTACTTTTTTCGCCTTGCTGTTTGCAGGCGTACTTCTGCCAATACAGGCACAAAAGCAAGACAATGTCTGGGTGTTTGGATACCGATATTTTGAGGACTCTCTATCTAACGGGATTTATTTTCATTTTGATGACTCCTTGAAAATTATCTATGAGCCAAAACCGATGGATTTTGCCAATTCATCTGCTTGTATTTCTGACTCTGCTGGGAATTTGCTCCTATATAGCAATGGGTGTTATGTCGAGAACGCCGATGGGATAGAAGTAATGGGAAGCTCTGGGCTAAACCCCGGGACAATGTATAATATTTTTTGTGCCGACAATATAGGGTACAATATGCCACAAAATATGATCCTATTGCCCGATCCATTTTTGCCAAATAAATTCTTTCATTTTTTTCATGCACCGGTCAATGGCAGTATCTCTAAAAATCTACTACACACCATGGTTGATCTCTCTGAAAATGGAGGGGCGGGAACAACTGTTTTTAAAAACGAGCCAACCGTATTTGATTCAATAACAGCGGATGGAATCCATGCAGTTCGCCATGCAAATGGGCAAGACTGGTGGGTTGTGACGGCAAAAAATAAGAGCAACAAATATTATCTTGTTCTGCTTTCTCCACAAGGTGTAACAGTCATGGAACAAACCATCGGGGAGTCAACTTGGAGCGGTGCAGGAGGCCAAATAGTGTTCTCGCCGGATGGTACTAAATTAGCCAGGTTCAATACCCGCGATGACCTGCGCATCTTCGACTTCGATCGCTGCACCGGCACACTTTCCAACCCAATCTTTATTCCCATTCAGGACGATGCGGACAATAACCTGTTGGCTGGCCTTGCCTGGTCGGCAGACGGGCATTTCCTGTACGCTGCCGAGATAAAGCGCATCCTCCAATTTGATATGTGGGTTGCGGACATTGCTGCCAGCAAAATCATAGTGGCCGAAAGAGACTTGGGCGTTTACTGTCCATTTGATGTTTACCTGGCTTATCTGGAACTGGGCCCTGATGGGTACATCTATGGGAATTCTCTAGGGGGGCAATCTTGTATGCACCGCATCAAGCACCCAGAAAGAGGCGGCATGGCCAGCGAAGTACAACAGCGCTATTATGAGTTTACCTATTCCTACGCCAACCTCCCCCACTTCCCCAACTTCCGCCTCGGCCCGGTGGACGGCTCGCCCTGCGACACACTGGGGCTGGACAATCACCCGCTCGCGGGCTGGCGGTATGACCACGCCGAAGGCGTGGCCGTGGACTTCACTTCCGTGTCCTGGTACGAGCCTGACACCTGGTGGTGGGATTTCGGCGATCCCGCTTCTGGCGCAGCCAACCAAACATCCGAGCGCAACCCCGCGCACACGTTCTCCGCGCCGGGAGCTTACGAGGTCTGCCTCACGGTGAGCAACCAGTATGGGAGCGATACGAAGTGCAAGTGGGTGTGGGTGTCGACGGTGGGCAGTAGCAGTCCGCAGGGAGCAGGGGAGGCGATGGTGCTGTACCCGAACC
>JBJXFT010000443.1:0-29464 GCA_046155725.1 Saprospiraceae bacterium | reverse complement strand
ACTTCGCGCGGAATCGGCTCGGCGTAGCCTGGCACGATTTCCATGATGGACACTTTGACGAGCAATTGGTGCACGCCCTCGCGCAGGGGCGTGACGCTGAAATTCCACTCCGTGAAGCCGGTGTCGCGCACGAGTTGGGTGCGGGTGTTGAGGGGCGTGATTTGGAAGGTGCCGCCCTGTGGGTCCACGAGTTCGGCGCTCATCACGTCGGATATTTCTACGCGGGACTTGATTTCCACGTGTTCGTCGAGGACGATGTTTTCGAGTATCGCCTCCTCGTCCACGGCCACGCGGATGGTGCAGCGCGTGGGCTTTTGGATGGGCATGATGTGGGGAACGCGGTATAGGACGCTTCCACGTTTGGCTGTCTTGCCCGCTATGGCTTCTTTCTTCGAGGCTTCGGCGGGTAAAAAATCTGCTTCCGCAAGCCCGCCCAGCAAGTCAAGAAAATCGGCGCGCACCTGCGACACGAGCCGCGAATATTCCTCCATGGAGATGGTCTGGCGGTACCGCTCTTTGTTGGCGGCATTGAGCCGGGCGATGAGGGCGGACACGATGCGCTGGGTTTCCGAGCCGTCGGGGAGTTGGGCGAGGAGGGCGTTGAGCGCTTCGGGGAGTTGGTTTTCCCGGATTTGCGCTTCGAGGTTTTGGCGGAGTTCGGCGAGCGGTTGGGCGAGTGGCATATCGTGGAATTTGGAATGAGGAATTCGCCTGCCTGCCGGTAGGCAGGGAATGCGGGGATGCGAATGGACAGCAAATGTATTGTATCGGAGCAAAAACCTGCCGAGCCTGCGTATAAATCTTTTGGTTTTGGAATCCAACTTCCCGAAAGTTCTCAACTTTCGGGAAGTTCGGGGCTGCCGTTTTAGCTGCTTGAGAACAGGAGCCAATCTTTTAGACAGGCCGAGCCTTTATTCCCGGAAACTTCCGAATCAACTTCCCCACGCCGGCGGAGATGTCGGCAAAAGGCAAGGCTTCTTTGGCGATGTAACTGACCATGATGGAAATGCGCAGGTCGGAGGCAGCGAGTTTGTGGTAGAACTCGTGCTTTTGCAAACGGTAGGCTTCGCGGATTTGGCGGCGGAGTCGGTTGCGTGCCACGGCGGTTTTGAAGTTGCGCTTGGGTACGGAGATGACGATTTGGGCGCGAACATCGTCATGCTTTTCTCCCTCAACGACCTCTGTGGGCAGGAACTTCTCCTCGCTTTCGGGCTGGCTGGCCGGGACTGGGGCTTCTTTCCACACCACGCGCAACGGGTAAGCCACAAACGAGTGGCCGCCTTTGAAAAGGCTGCCGATGGCCTTGCGGCTTTTGAGGCGTTCTTGTCGGGTGAAGGTGGGCATTTTCGCAGTGGCGGTTGGCAGTCGGCAGTTGGCAGTTTTGCCCGCCGAGGTAGGCACAAAAATAAGACTTCCGAGGCCGCAGGGGGCTTCGGAAGTCTTATTTGTTTAGGTCTGGACTTTTGGACGGTTGAACCCCGAAGAAATCGGGTTCCAAAAGTTACGCGTTCGTCTTTAGGCGGCGCTCATCGGAAACGGTGAGTTTCCAACGGCCTTGCTTGCGGCGGCGCGCCAATATTTTGCGGCCATTCTTGGACTCCATGCGGGTGCGGAAACCGTGCTTGTTGCTGCGCTTGCGCCGCGAGGGTTGATATGTACGTTTCATCGCTTATTCTGTAAAAATTTGTGCTATCCGAAAAACGGAGCGCAAAGGTAGATTTTGTTTTCAAAAATCAAAGCAGGGGGTTTGGAATTTTCTGTTTTTAGGGAGTGGGGGGTTTAGCCCGCGTTTAGGAGAGGATGTTTTGCGCGGGCTGAATCTGTCATCCCTACAACCGATCTGCCATCCCTACAACCGATCTGTCATCCCGAACGCAGTGAGGGAACTGGCCATGCAAATGAGGGAAATTTCCACTTCGCTCTCGGCCAGTTCCCTCACTGCGTTCGGGATGACAGATCCTGGGAAGGGGAAGGTTTGTGGCTTGCTTTTGAAAAGATATCGCCTTGCATCAAGAAACCCTCAAACCAGAAACCCTCAAACCAGAAACCCCCAAACCAGAAACCCTCAAACCAGAAACCCCCCAACCAGAAACCCCCAAACCCGAAACCCACAAACCAGAAACCCCCAAACCAGAAACCCTCAAACCAGAAACCCTCAAACCAGAAACCCCCAAACCAGAAACCCCCAAACCAGAAACCCCCAAACCAGAAACCCGCTCAACCCTTTACCGCCAATTTCCCCGCCCCCACACTTTTCCCTTCTTGTTGGATTTTGAAAAGATAAAGCCCTGCGGGCAAATTCCCTTTTTTCAAATGGAAAACCGCGCCTTCGGATTCCATTTCCAAGACCGTTTTTCCCTGCAAGTCAAAAACCTGCAAACGCAGCCCCGCATAGCGGGAAAGCCCTTTTACCTCCAAAAAAGTCTCCTCAGAAAACGGGTTGGGCGACACCAGCACTTCATATTCTGGTCGCTCCGGCTGCCAAAGGCCAACGCTCACAAAGTTCTCGCCCAAGCGGTGGAAAGTGGTGTTGGTGACGATGGCATCGTTGAAATCAAAATAGATCTCTGCTGTATTTTCAATCACGGTTTCGAGCGGGGCATCCGCCTTATGATTGATGGTGAATTGGACAAAACCATGCGAGGCAGGTTCGTTCACGTTCGAGTCGGGCAAGAGGATGTTTTCAAACAAAAACGAAAGCAGCCCCGTGCCAGTTAAATCCCAAGTGTAGGGATGACTGCTGGCACCTGGGCGTATGGTTGCAGGATCGAGCCAGACAGAAAGCGTGTCCAAAATGCGCACCGTAAAGGCGGTGTCGTTGCCTGTATTTTGGAATTGAATCTGGTATTCCAGCGGCGTGCCAGGACGGATGTAATGCGCTGCGCCATAACCTTTGGGGAATCCCTGCTTGTCGTTGGGGTCGTAAGAGCCAGTGTTTGCTTTGCAATCTACATCAACGAACTCATCCGCATCGTTCGCAGGGAATTGGGCCACAAAGCCTGTCGAAAAAATGGCTCCTGTTGTACATCCTTCCACCGATACGGATGGTCGGGATTGTCCCGGGTGGAGCGGTTCTTGTTCCACTTCAAGCCGCCAGGTGCTGCCATTGGCGGGCACGCTGACGGTGACGGCTTCGCCCGCATTAAGTTGTACGGGGGAATTCATCAGCATAACCAGGTCTTCGATCACGATGTAATCGAGTGCATTGGGCATATTGCCAGTACCGATGTTCTCGATGGTAAAACGCACTGAATCAGACTGACATTCGCTGCTGATTCGCAGGCTGGCACCCGACCAAAGCACATCGGGAGGAATGCAAGAAGTGTCGGGGTAAATATGTGCTTCAGTACAGTGCGTTTGCCCCAATGCCGCATCGCAAGCGACTTTGACATACAACTTAAAAGCACCGCACTCGCCTAAATCCAGATCGCCAACTTCAAATCGAAGCATTCCATTGCCAAGGTTGGTATAGGGAATGCTTGAACTTAAAGGTGTTAAAGAGGCATCCAAGGTTAGAATGATGTAGGCACCAAGGGCTATGTCAGAGCCTGTATTGCAATATTGAACAGAGTAGTAATTGTTGGTAAAGCACCTGCGAAAATTGCTCGACGTCAGGCTCACGGTGAGTTGAGGGCAGAGCATGAATTTTTGGATGGGAAAATCCAAATCGCGCACGGTATCGTTCACGCCCACCAGTCCGGCGATTGCATTGATAGAACATGGAATCCACAACGGGCTTGGCGGTATGACAAAAACCGTGTAATCGCCAGGCAAAACCCCCATGCTATAGTGTCCATTCGCGTCTGTCACCCCAAAGAAAGTACCAGCACTGCTTTCGGCCCGCATAATCCAGCCGCCGAGACCCGGCTCGCCGTCGGGCGCGCAGTTTTCAATCAAATCGTCGTAAACCTGACCTTCCAGAACACCACAAAGCCCACCAGCATCTTGAACCTCGAAAGTGGCTGTGGATGAACAGCCACTAACATCTATTACCGTGACCGTGTATTGTCCTGCCGTAAGTCCAAAAGCATCTTGACTTGTCAGACCATTAGACCAAGCGTACGTGTATGGAGGAGAGCCGCCAGCAACGGTTTGGTCAACAGAACCGGTATTGCCTCCGCCGCAAAGCACATTCACGATGGTGCTGTTGAGTATAAGCATGGGTGGCTCCGTAACCGTAGCGACCACCGGCACTGAACAGGCACTGGCATCTGTAACCGTAAAGGTGTAGACGCCTGCTGCAAGATTCGCTATGGTTTGTTGGCCATTGGGCCAAAAATAGGGTGGCGTCCCCCCTGTGGTGACAAGAACGATGATGCCGTCTGCGGCACCAGCGCAAGTTACGGGCGTAACCTGCGCGGCCACGCTCAGCAAGGACGGTTGGATAATCTGCACCACCCCATAGTAAGTGCAGCCCAGTGCGTCGGTGGCAGCCACCGTGTAAGTGCCAGCAGACAAGTTCGTGATGGTTTGGCCAGTGGCTGAATAACTGTTAGGCCCCGTCCATGCGTAATCGTAAGGCCCTTGCCCCTGCGACGGGGTCGCGCTGGCTAATCCATTGGCCAGCCCAAAGCAGGAGATGTTTGTTTTTGGCAAATCTTGCGCGGACAGTAGCGGCCCAGCAAACACGGTTGCATCGTCTGAACTGCTGCAGCCGTTGGCCGTGTTCGTCACGATAAAAGTGTAGGTACCGGGCGCCAATACCGTTGGGTTTATCTGGTCCTGGTTGGCGGGAGTGATGCCTGGGCCTGTCCAGAGGAAGTCGAAACCCCCTCCATTTGGCTGGCTGCCCTGCAATTGCACCGTGCCGCCCCCACAGGGGAGGCCCGCGTCGGGAATGCCTGGACTGATGGAGGGACTGATGATGTCCTCGACAACAATCACTTGGTCTGTGGCGGTGCAGCCATTGGCGGCATTCGTGACACTCAGTATGTAAACCCCTGGATTGATTATCGTGGGGTTGAGCGTAATGCCACCACTCACGATTAAACCGCCGTTGTTGCTTACCCAAAAATAAGAAAAATTAGGCCCCGTGGACGATAAGGATCCATCTAACTGCCATTGCACAACTGAGCATGTCAAAACCAAACCCTGCCCGGCATTGGCGATGGGCGGGGTTACATCTTGCGCTACCGTCACGGAAGCCGTGGAGGTGCAGCCGTTGACGGTATTTACAACAAGCAAGGTGTAAACTCCTGGGGCATCGACCACCGGGCTGAGTATGTTTGTTCCGCTCGTGAAATTGCCGTTGGTGGTCGTCCACAAGTAGGTAAAATTCGGACCAGCGGAAGAGCATGATCCGTTGAGCGTAACGCTTGTTGCTGCACAGGTCAATGTTGGAGGCGGAGCAATGCAGGCCACGGGAATGTTCGTGTTGGCAAGCAAATTGGCGGACGCACTCGCCGAGCAGATATGAGAATCCGTGACCGTAACGGTGTAAGTTCCTGGCTGGCTCGCTTGGAGGTTGGCAGTTGTCGTGCCGTTGCTCCACAGGTAGGTGTAGGGCGGTGTGCCTCCCGTTGGCATCGCCTCCATTGTCCCGTTTGGATTAAAGCAAGTAAGTATGAGATCATTCAGGGTAACGGTTAATAATGGAGGCTGCGCGACAATGGCCGATGCAGTAGCCGTGCAACCCAACTCATCCGTGACCGTGCAGGTGTAAGTGCCTGCTGCCAAATTGGAGAGGTCTTGGGTGGCGTTGCCATTTGACCACGTGTAGGTGTAAGGGGCAGTGCCGTTGGTGACCGTGAGGTCAATGCTGCCGTTGTTGAGGCCCGAACAAGTAACATGGGTAGCCACAGCATTGGCGCTGCATTGGGCTTGGGCAGTGTGAGCACCTGCAAAGAGGCACAAAAGCAAAATGAGTGAGGTGTAGCGTATGGGTGTCATATTGAGTCGTTTTTCAAATTTGACGCAGACCGAAGTTTCAAATCCGATGTGCCGATGAGAGAAATACAGGGAGCGAATTCGCTTGACAGTCTTTTGATGCTGCAAATGTTGGGCTTGCTGCCCGGCTGTGCAAAGACATTTTTCCAAACTTGTTCCGCCCGTTTTTTCAATAACTCTGCTAAAGCATTGACAGCCAATTTTAAAAAACCTGAAAAGTATTTTCAAGAAATAACAAGCCTTGCCGAATTTTGCGCCGACATGGAAAAAACTTTACTCTGGGAAGCATTCGCTTCGCTCACATCGGCAGAAGCGCGCGAGTTTGGCAAGTTCGTCCGCTCGCCGTTTTTCAATGCCCGCCAGCAGCCCATCCTGCTGTTCGACTATCTGGACGCTTGCCGTCGCGCCGCCCTGTTGCCCAATGAGCCGGATGCCGCAGCGTTCCTGAACAAGGCGGCGGGCGGTGTCAAAGTGCGCCAAGCCAATTCGGCCTTGCTCGCCCTGCTGGAAAAATACCTGGCCTACGGCGAGAAATTCCAAGACGAAGGCCGCGCCAAAATCCGCCTCGCCGCCGCCTACCGAAAGCGCAATCTTGGAAAACATTTCAACATCACGCTGCGCGAAGCCCGCCAAAGCCGCGAGCATCAGCCTTGGCGGCACGCCGATTATTTCCACGACCTGAATCTGGTGGAATGGGAACGCTATCAATTCGACACCGGCACACTGCGCACAGAAGTATTCAACCTCCAAGCCACTTCCGACCTCATGGACACGGCTTTTGTAGCGCGCAAACTGCGCCTAGCTTGCTTGGCGGCATCTCACCAAACGGTGTTCAAAGCAGAATACCGCATTGGGCTTCTGAACGAAATTTTGGCATACACGGAATCTGAAAATCTTTTGGGCACCCCCGCCGTGGGGCTTTATTACTTCTGCTACAAATTCCAAACTGACTTGGCCGGAGCAGAAGGGCATTTTGAACAATTCCGGGTACTGCTCGCCGCGAGCGCCGAAGCGTTCCCGCCCGACGAGTTGCGCACGCTGTACCTGCTGGCCATCAATTTTGGCATCAAGAAAATCAACCAGTCCGCAGAAGGCTGGCTTCGCGCCACGTTCGACTTGTACCAAGGTGCGCTGGCGCGCAAACTGCTTTTGGAAAACGGTCAGATTTCGCGCTTTGCGTTCAACAACATCATCGCCATCGCGCTCAGGGTGGGGGAGTTGGATTGGGCGGAGCAGTTCATACTCGAACACAAAAGCCTGCTCGAACGCCAGTGGCGTGAAGTCACGGCCAGTCTTGGCCTCGCCCGTGTGGCTTATGCTCGCCGCGATTTCAAAACCGCGCTCCTCAACCTGCAACGCTCCGACTACAAAGACCTCCTAAACAACTTAGCCGCCAAGACTTTGCAACTAAAAATCTTTTACGAGTCTGGGGAATTTGACTTGCTGGAAAACCACCTGAAAGGCATGAAAAACTACATCCGCCGCCACACGAGCATTGGCTACCACCGCACGAATTTCGGCCTTATCGTGGCGTACACGCAGCAGATGATGGGGCTGGATTTCAAGAAAACGGAAGCGGTGGAAGGGCTTCGCAGCGCGATTGCTGGGGAAGAAATCCTGACAGAGAAGGAGTGGTTTTTGGAGATGTTGAAGTGAATAGTTTCAAGTTTCAAGTGGGCAAGTTTCAAGTGGCAAGTTGGCCTGGCCTGAAATAAGCTGCCCTGAAAAAGCACTTGAGGGTGTTCCGTGGCGTGTTCTGCGGCCACGCTCATTTTTTGAAAGTTTGGGTGTACTCGGCCACGGCTCGAATTTTTTCGGGGCCGAGGAGTGCGCCAAACGGGGTCATGAGTTTTTTCCCGTGGGTGATGATGTTGACCCGTTCTTCGAGGGTCATTGTGCTTAGGCCGAGGTCTTTTGCGCCGTTGAGCCCGAGCGTGCCGTCGGCACCGTGGCAGGTGACGCAGTTTTGCCGAAAGACAGCCATGCCGTCGGGAGCGTTTTTTTGGTTGGCGCCTTGCTTGGCGGCATTTTCACGGCGGGCTATTTCTTCATCTGCCGAGCCACAGGCTGCGGAAAAAAACAGCGTGGCCCAAAGGAGCTTCTTTGAAATGTTGCGCATGTAGCCAGTTTAGGATGGTTTGAAAGTTTAGATGGTTTAGAGAGATTGGTTTTAGCCAATTGAACGGTTCCTTTGTTCAAGACCACTTTGTGTTGACTATGATTGTCTTGAAATCTGAGCAGCCAAAGCCCAAGCAGCCGCTGCGGAACAAAGGTAGCCCGCCGTTTTGGTGCGCAAAAATCAAATCGGGAAATGGCGGCTGCAGTTGATTTTTCCGCATAGTTTTGTCCAGTCAATCAAGCATTGATGCTCAATCGAATCGTACGTTTGTGCAGCCAACAGAAAGCTGCTTTTTTGCTCCGCATGATTCCTCCCAAACAGGTACAAGAAATCCTCGACGCCATGCGCATCGAGGAAGTCGTGGAAGATTTCGTGACGCTGAAGCGGCGCGGGGTGAACCTCATCGGGCTTTGCCCATTCCACGGGGAGCGCACGCCTTCGTTCAACGTGAACCCGGCACGCAACATTTTCAAATGCTTTGGCTGCGGAAAAGCGGGCGACGCCATCACGTTTTTGAAAGAGCACGAAAACCTGACTTACCCCGAAGCCCTGCGCTGGCTGGCGCGGAAATACAACATCGAGATAAAAGAGGTGGAGCGCACACCGGAGCAGATGGCCGAAATGCAGCTCGCCGATTCGCTCTACATCGTCAACGATTTTGCGCTCCAGCATTTTCAAAAACAACTTTTCGAGACCGACGAAGGGAAGTCCGTCGCGCTCGCCTATTTCCGCAAGCGCGGCCTGCGCGAGGAAACCATCCGTGCTTTTGGGCTCGGCTACGCGCCCGACGAGCGCGACCTTTTTGTGCGCCGTGCCAAAAGCACGGGCTACAACCTGGATCTGCTAAAAAAGGTGGGGCTGTGCAGCCAAGACGGTTCGCGCGATTTTTTCCGCGCCCGCGTCATGTTCGCCATCCACAACCTTTCGGGCAAAGTGGCAGCGTTTGCCGGCAGAACGATGTCGTCGGACAAGGGTATTCCCAAGTATGTGAATAGCCCGGAGACGGAGATTTACGTCAAAAACAAAATCCTTTACGGGGCTTTTCAGGCCAAAAAAGCCATCCGCCAAAAAGACGAATGCCTGTTGGTGGAGGGCTACATGGACGTGATTTCGCTGTACCAAGCGGGCATCGAAAATGTGGTGGCTTCCAGCGGCACCTCGCTCACAGAGGGCCAATTGCAACTCATCCGCCGCAACACCTCGAACCTCAAAATCCTCTACGACAGCGACCCGGCGGGCATCAAAGCCGCCCTGCGCGGCCTCGACCTTGCGCTGGAACAAGACCTGAACGTAAAAATCTGCCTGCTGCCCCAGGGACACGACCCGGACTCGTACGTGCAGGAATTTGGCGGCGAGGCGTTCACGAAATTCACGACGGAGAACGCCAAGGACTTCATCTTTTTCAAGACCGACCTGCTGCTGGAGGAGACCAAAGGCGACCCGATAAAACGCGCCGGACTGGTGAAAGACATTGTGGGAAGCATCGCCCGCATCCCCGACACCATCAAGCGAAGCGTGTATTTGCGGGAGTGTTCGGCACTGCTCGAAGTGCCAGAGCAGGCGCTGTACAGCGAGGCGAACAAACTCATCACCAACACGCTAAAGAAGAAGGAGGAAAAGGCCGCGCGTCAACCGGGAGCGGTTTCCGACTCGCCGCCGCCCGCCGATTGGGGCGATTGGCCAAGCGATATGCCTCCTCCTTCTGAACCGGGCGATTGGGCAGAGCCTATGCAGGATTCGCCTCCCCGTTCCAAAGAGGGCGGTGAATACCAAGAGCGCGACATCGTGCGCTTGCTCGTCCAGTACGGCAGCCAGGTTTTGCCAGAAGAAAACATGACGGTGGGGGAGTACGTGCTGAGCGACATCCAGGAATCGCTGGGCGATTTTGACAACGCGCTGTATGGGAAGGTTGCCGCAGAGTGCCACGCGCTGCTCGTGGCGGGCAAGGCTTTTGACCAGCATTATTTTGTCCAGCACGAACAGCCGGAGGTGGCGAACCTGGCGATTGACATGCTGGCCGAGCCTTGGGAGTTCTCGCCCAATTGGGAAGTGATGTGGAATTACCCGCTGCAAAACCAGCCGCTGCCGGAGCGCAATTTTCTGCTCGACATGAAGCAGGCGCTCGATCGTTTCAAACTCCGAAAAGTGCAGAAAATGTGCGCCCTAAACCTCGCCCGTGTCCAAACCGCCTCCAAATCTGGCGACCACGAGGGGATGATGCGCTTCATGAAAATCCAGCAAAAACTGAACGAGACGCGCAACGAGATTGCTGGGCGGGTGGGGACGGTGGTGCTGGTGAAATGAGATAATAAGCCCTACAGACGTGAAGTCACCATTCCAAAATAGCCCTGAATTCTTCAAGGTTGACTACGGAAACGACAGGGAAGTCAAGGGTTTTCAGCACGTTGAAATCCTTGTCATACGTGACCAAGTGATTGGCATTAGCAGAAATAGTCAGGTCGGAAAATTTGTTGTCGTCGGGGTCGTGGAAAATCAGTTGCCATCGAAAATACGGCTCGGCGAAAATCACATTGGAAGCCGTAGTTAGGATTTTCAACACAAGGTCAGCAGTGCGGGGCGAGTAAAAATCGGACAGTTGCTCTTCGTATTCGTACAAAATTTCGTTGCTGACCACCCAATCAAATTTCTCTGCACGAAAGGCTTCGTAGAGCCAATACTCAGGGTTTTGGCGCGGGATAGACGCTATGAGACAGTTCGTGTCAATGACGGCTTTCACCTGCTGCGCTGTTGTTGGTTGAGTTTTTCCTCAAAGTGCCTGCGCTCGATTTTCTTTTTTTTGATGACTTGTTGGACTTCATCCTGAAGGGCACGATCGTAGTAATCTAAGAGCATTTCCCGGATCGAGTCCATTTCAGTCTTGGTCATGTCGCGGCTGAACAAGCGCAGCAACATGAGTTGGACTTCATTGAGTGGCGGCGCGGTAAGTGCTATTGTCTGCATATTCTCTTTTTTGGACAAAGTTACGAGGCGATGATGCGGGCGATCTCGTTTATTTGTGTTTCAGTGACCATCAACATTTGACAATGTTGGGCAAAAGTAATAGGAATTCGTCAAACCTTTCCCGCTCATGCACCTCACCGTACTCGGCAATTCCTCCGGCGGCCCATTCCACGGGCGGCACTACACCGCGCAAGTCTTGCAGGTGGAAAACCACTTGTTCTTGATTGACTGCGGCGAAGGAACGCAGATGCAGATTTTCCGCTACCGCCTCAAATTCGACGCTTGCAAGCACATCTTCGTCAGCCACCTGCACGGCGACCATGTGTTTGGCCTCATGGGGCTTATCACGAACTGGAGCCTGAAAAAGCGCACAGAAACCCTACGCCTTTTCTCCCCGCCGGGCTTGCGCGAATTGGTGGAAACCACCATCCGCGTGTGCGGCGTGCGGCTCAGTTACGCCCTCGAATTCCACGAAGTGGATGCTTCTGTTTCGGCAAAAGTTTTTGAAACCCCGAGCGTAGAAGTCTGGACCATCCCGCTCCACCACCGCAGCCCCACCACGGGCTGGCTTTTCCGCGAAAAACTCAAGCCGCGCAACATCCGCCCCGAAAAAATCGAGCAATACGGCATCCACTTCAAATCCATCCCCGCCATCAAAGCAGGCGGCGATTTTGAATTGCCCGATGGCCGCAGCGTTCCGAACGCCGAACTGACGCTCGACCCGCCCAAGCCCGCAGCGTATGCTTTTTGCAGCGACACGGCTTTCTCAGAACCTGTGGCCGAAGCGGTGCGGGGCGTTGATTTACTTTACCACGAGGCTACGTTCACTGCCGAAAATGCCGAGGAGGCCGTCCTCTCGTTCCATTCCACCGCAGCGCAAGCGGCGGAAATAGCCCGGCTGGCTGGGGCGGGGCGATTGATCTTGGGGCATTTTTCGGGGCGGTATGCGGACACCGCGCAGCACTTGACGGAGGCCAAAGCGGTCTTTGAAAATTCGGAAATTGCGGTGGAAGGCGGAAGATGGGAAGTGGGGTCGGACGCGCCGCCGGAGGTTCTTGTAGTGGTTTAGAGTGGTTTATCCGGTCCGGTGTTCATAGTTCCTCGTTCATAGTTCCTCGTTTATAGTTCATAGTTCATTGCACTCCACTTTTATTCAAAACCGCTTTGCATCAACGAGAGAAAGAAACCCTATCCGCCATACTTTCGCGCACGGCTCGTCCATCAACAAATCAACCATTCCAACACCATGCTACGCAACGCTATTTTCTTGTTCGCCCTTCTGACCCTCTTTTCCTGCTCCGAAAACAAACCCCAAGACGACTATCTCCGCCGCGCCCACGCGCTGCTGGCCACCACGCCCATCGTGGACACGCACATTGATTTCCCTTGGCACCTCGTGGAACACAAAAAATGGTACACCCCCGGCTACACGGCTTTCGCCGTGAAAAACCCCGACGGCGATTTCGATTGGGAACGCGCCAAAAAGGGCGGGCTTTACGGGCCGTTCATGTCCATCTACATCCCCGCGCACTTTCAAAAAGAGCCGGGCCGCTCGAAGCAAGTGGCCGATTCGCTCATCGAAATGGTGAATGCCATCGTGCGGGACTACCCCGACAAGTTCGCGCTCGCGCCCCGTGCCGACGATGTGCTGGCGAACTTCAAAAAAGGAATCGTGTCGCTCCCGATGGGCATGGAAAACGGCTCGCCGATGGAAAGAATAGAGGACGTGGCCTACTTCCACCAGCGAGGCATCCGCTATGTGACACTGGCGCACAGCAGGGACAACCTGATATCCGACTCTTCCTACGACACGCTGCACACGCACCACGGGCTGAGCGAATATGGCCGAGAAGTGGTGCGCGAGATGAACCGCGTGGGCATCATGGTGGACGTGAGCCACCTTTCGGACGAGGCCATCATGGACGTGCTGGAGGTGGCGACCCGACCGCTCATCGCTACGCATTCGGCGTGCCGGCATTTCACGCCGGGCTTTGAGCGCAATTTGCCGGACAGCCTGATCCGTGCCATTGCCCGCACGAACGGGGTGGTGCAGGTGCCGTTCAGCCAATACTTTTTGGGCGAGAAAGTGGGCGCCGCTTGGAGGCGGGCGGGCAAGGAACGCGAAGCGCAGAAGGTGCCAGAATTAGGGCCGGAGGCCTTGAAATTCTTCCAAGAGTTTGGGAAGAAAAACGGCGAGCCGTTCTGGATTTCGGTGCGCGAGGTGGCCGACCACATTGACCACATCAAAAACCTTGTGGGCATTGACTATGTGGGCCTCGGCAGCGATTTCGACGGGGTGGGCTTCGCGCTGCCGCCGGATCTGGACGATGTGGACGAGTTCCCAAACCTCATTGCCGAACTGCTCCGGCGCGGCTATTCGGACGACGATGTGCGCAAAATCTGCAACGGCAATGTGCTGCGCGTGTGGCGGGCCAATGAGTAATCTATCGCAAGAGGCCCCTTTCCACTTTAGGAGCCGGTGTTGAGGAGACAAGATTTCTCAGTATTGAGCATGGTTTCACTGGTTTGCATTTTGAGGCTATTTTAGACACTTCAACTTTTTGGGAAAGGGAGGAAGAAGTTTTGAGCGGAGAATTCTCGTTTTGAAATTACTTTTGCTTCACCAATTCACTCATTTTCACCATGCCAGACCAAAAAACTGAAAGGATATTTTGAGCAACTTGGCAGCCTTGTGTGAAGCAATCCTGACTCCCGCTTATTCATAATTCCGCTACCTTGAATGGACGCGCCTTGTTCATTCGGCTTACCCTCTCACGCCATGTCCAGCATCCAATACAACAAGAAAGGCTTCGCCCCCGAAACCCTTCTTCATCTCTACGAACAACTCGCCAAGCCCCGCCTCATCGAGGAGAAAATGCTCAATCTGCTGCGGCAGGGGCGCATTTCCAAATGGTTTTCGGGCATCGGGCAAGAGGCGATTTCCGTCGGCGCGGCCTGTGCGCTCCTGCCCGACGAGGTGATTTTCACCATGCACCGCAACCTCGGCGTGTTCACCGCCCGCGAGATGCCGCTCGACCGGATGTTCTGCCAATGGCAGGGCAAACGCCTCGGCTACACCAAAGCCCGCGACCGCTCTTTCCACTTTGGTGCGATGGAACACCACATCGTCGGCATGATCTCGCACCTCGGGCCGCAACTTTCGCTGGCCGCCGGAGTCGCCATGGCGCACAAACTCCGGCAAGAAGGCCGCGTTTCCCTCGCCTTTACGGGCGAGGGCGCCACGAGCCAAGGCGAATTCCACGAGGCCCTCAACGTGGCTGCGGTCTGGAAACTCCCCGTCATCTTTTTGATTGAAAACAACGGCTACGGCCTCAGCACCCGGCCCAACGAGCAGTACGCCTGCAAAGACCTGGTTGACCGCGCCCGAGGCTACGGGATGCGCTCGGCGAAAATTGACGGCAACAACATTTTGGAAGTGTATTCCACCATCAAAAACATCGCCGAAGAGATGCGCCGCGACCCTCAGCCCTTTTTGTTGGAATGTGTTACGTTCCGAATGCGCGGCCACGAGGAAGCCAGCGGCACGAAGTACGTCCCTCAAGCACTCATGGACGAATGGGCAAAAAAAGACCCCATCGAGAACTACGAAAAATGGCTTTTGAAAGAAGGCGTCCTCACCGAGGATTTCATCAAATCGCTCAAAGAACGCTACAAAAAAGAGGTGCAAAAAGCGGTAGACCTCATGTTCAACGAACCCGAACCTGTGGCGGATACCGAGGAGGAATTGCGGGATGTGTATGCGGAATACGGAATGGGGAATGCGGAATACGGAGTGGGGAATGCCGAATACGGAGTGCGGAATGCGGAATCGCAAGCGGCAAATTCCGAATTCCGAATTCCGAATTCCACATTCAAAGAAATGCGCTTCATTGACGCACTCTCCGACGGCCTGCGAGAAGCCATGCGCCGCCACCCCGAACTGGTGCTGATGGGCCAAGACATTGCCGACTACGGCGGCGTGTTCAAAATCACCGACGGCTTCACCAAAGAATTTGGCAAAGAGCGCGTGCGCAACACCCCGCTCTGCGAATCGGCCATCGTCGGCATCGGGCTTGGCCTCAGTCTGAAAGGCATCAAGAGCATGGTGGAAATGCAGTTCGCCGATTTCGTCACCTGCGGCTTCAACCAAATCGTGAACAACCTCGCCAAACTCCATTGGCGTTGGGGGCAGACCGCCGACATGGTGATCCGTATGCCGACGGGCGGCGGAAGCGGGGCTGGGCCATTCCATTCACAATCGAACGAAGCGTGGTTCACACACGTGCCCGGCCTCAAAGTCGTGTACCCCAGCACTCCTGCCGACGCGAAGGGCCTGATGTTGGCGGCTTTTGAAGACCCAAACCCGGTGATGTTTTTTGAACACAAAGCCCTGTACCGCTCGGAGAGCGGGCCGGTGCCGGAGGGTTTTTACACCACAGAAATTGGGAAAGCGCGGCAGGTGCGAGAGGGCAAAGCGCTGAGCATCCTGACCTACGGCTTGGGTGTGCGCTGGGCCGAGCAGACCGCCGACGCGATGGGCCTGGATGCCGACATTGTGGATTTGCGCTCGCTCGTACCGCTGGATTACGAGGCCATCACCGCCTCGGTGAAGCGCACGAACCGGGTCTTGATCTTGCACGAAGACACGCTTTTTGGTGGCATCGGTGGCGAGATAGCGGCTTGGATTTCAGAGCATTTGTTCGAGCACCTCGACGCGCCGGTGATGCGGGCGGCCAGCCTCGACACGCCCGTGCCGTTCGCCATTCCCTTGGAGCAAAACTTTTTCCCGCTGGGAAGGCTGAAGGGGCAGTTGGAGAAATTGTTGAAGTATTAGCCCAAAGCCTACAAATCCCAGTAGCGCGGCAGCCCCTGTTCCGCAGCCAATTTGGCGGTGGGCTTGAACGCCCAGATGTGCTCAAGCAACTCTTGCGCGTCGCGGCGGAATTCAATAAAATAGTCTTCGTGGAGTTTTTTGGCCTTCGGCAAAATAGCCGCCGTGCGTTTCACGATGTATGGCGCAAGGGTGTCGCTGCGCTTCTCCGGAAATTTTTGAAGTCTCGCGTGATGCAGCCGGAAGGCCTCGGCGAGCATAAAAAACGCGAGCGACACCTCGCCGGGTTTGTCTTTTGTGGCCAGCACATGCTCGTTGATGCGGGCGTTCCAATGGCGCAGATAAAGCAGCAGGTACCCAGGCGTGAGGTGTTCCTTGGCAGCGTTGGCGAGGTTTTCGGCCATCTCGTTCCGAAGCGCAGTGCCCCGTTCGTCGCGGGTTTCTCCGCCTTCCAAGAGTTCAAAAACAAGCCTGCGCACCAGTTTTTCGTCTTTGGCCACCAAACGCAGCAGGATTTTGTCTTTTTCGGCCACCGGCATCCGGGCGATGGCGGCTTTGAGTTGTTCGTCGAGTTTGGGCATGGCGGGCATTTTTGCGAAGCGAAAGGTCGGCACTGATTGCGGAAAAAAAAGAAGAGGTAGCAGCACCCCCTGCACAGCAGGCCTATCGCAGCAGCGTCACATTCTTGCTTTCCAACGCTTTTGCTATAGCCGGTTTAGAGTGCCTGCCTGCCGGTAGGCAAGGTTTACAAAGTTTAGCATGAGCCACCCCATCCCGAATACTCAGGGCGGAATGGCTCATGTTTCGATTTTCAGCAGGCAATCCTCTATCCTCACCGCGCAAACGCAAGGTACATCAACGCAATGAGCGCCACCGTGGCCACGGTGATGATGAGGAGGAATTTTCGGGTGTTTTCGCGGTCTTTTGCAGATTGCTGTTGCTTCGAGAATTTCTGTTTGATTGACATATTCCAAGATGAGTTTGTTGATTTGAATAGTTTGAAATCAGGTCAGCCCTTTTTCTCGGAAAACCCGGTTGAGCCATCGCAGCATGGCAAAAAGGGCAAGCGCGGACACGCAGAGCAGCGCGAAATTCACCCAGAAAAAATTGGCCTTGTCGTCGTAGCGGTCCCACATCGTGGCCAGCACACCGCTCATTTTGTTGCCGAGCGAAGTGGCGAGCTGCCAACCGCCCATCATCAGGCCGACGATGTGGCGCGGGGCCATTTTCGAGACCATCGAGAGACCCATCGGGCTGAGAAAAAGCTCGCCCACCGTCAGCACCGCGTAGGTCGTGATGAGCCACCACGCCGAGGCTTTTTCCGCGCCGTTGTGACAGGAGTACACCGCCCAGACGGTGACGAGCGTGCTCAAGGCCGACACCACCAGGCCCCAGCCAATTTTGGCGGGCGTGGTCGGCTCTTTCCCTCGTCGTCGCAAAAACGCGAAGAACCAAATGACCAACGGCGTGAGCACCACCACAAAAAAATGGGTTGACGGACTGGTAAATCTCCGTGGAAACCAGCGACACCTTTTCGCCATCGGGCGGCCTCTCGGCCTCTGGGATGTTGATAAAATAGGGGTTGAATGTGCTGATTTTTATGGGTTGCCCCTTGGCATCATTGACCCTTCGGAATTGAGAACCGTACTGCGGGTAGAGCGTGTCTTTCATCGTCACCACCTGCGCCATCTTGATGGCATCCGCCGGCTTGGCTACCCAAGTCGGCATTTCGCGGTCGGTATAAAACTCCGCCCAAGTAGTGAGCGCCGTGCCGTTTTGCTTGAAAACCGCCCAAAAAACAATGACCACTGCATAGATGGAAAGCAGCACCTTGATGCGCGGCTTGTCTTCCGCCGAGGCTTTCCAGTACGTCCAGAGGTAAAACGAGATGACCGGGATGCTGCCAAATAGGAAGGCATCGGTGGAGTCCGTGCCGAAGATGTTGCCGGGGAGCATCCAGCCCGCGATGCCGGTGACGATGGCGGGCAGTAGCACTGACGAGAGCATCCGGCCCACGCCCATTTCGCCCTCTACGGCGGGCTGGCGCACGTCGGCATGGGCGTAGTGCTTGGAGCCGATGATGAACACAATCACACCAATGAACATCCCCACGCCTGCTGCAGCAAATGCCGCGCCCCAGCCGATGTTGTGTCGGAGCCAAGCTGCGAAGAAGTTGCAGATGAAGGCACCGATGTTGATGCCCATGTAGAAAATGTTGTAGCCCGTGTCTTTCAGCACCCGGTAGCGGTCCTCGTTGTAGAGGTTGCCGAGCAGGACAGAGATGTTTGGCTTGAAAAAGCCGTTGCCCAAAATCATCACGAACAGCGAGGCATAGAAAGTGGTCAGGCTGTTCGAGACGGCAAGCATCAGGTAGCCGGTGCCCATCATCACCCCTCCCAGGATGATGCTCCGCCGATAGCCCAAAAGTTTGTCGGCCAAAAGCCCACCCACAAATGGCGTGATGTACACCAGCGCGATGAACGTGCCAAAAATATCTGTGCTCTGTGAGCGCGTCATCGCCAGTCCGCCATGCTCCGAATCCTGCATATAGAGCGAAAAAATGCCGATCATGAGGTAGTAGCCGAAGCGCTCCCACAGTTCGGTGAGAAAAAGGTAGGGCAGGCCGGACGGGTGATTTTTGAACATAATTTACTTCGGTTGAAAGTTTCTGGTTTGTAGGTTTCTGGTTTTAACCCTTAAACCAGAAACCTACAAACCAGAAACTCTTGTTCGGGCAAATGTAGTTTCAAAATCAGTTTTTGCAAGTTCTATTCAAAAATCAAAAGTGCGCGGAGCGCGATTATCTTTGCCGCCCTATCCATGAAGCGATGAAGTGATGGGGCGATGAAGCGATTTTTGTTCGCCATCACTTTATCGCCCCATCACTTCATCGCTTTATCATTTCATCACTTTATGAAAAGCCTGTTGCTCGTTTCGATACTTTTTGCGTTCGCCCAAATCGGCCTCGCCCAACAACCTACCGCCCCGGAAGGCCCTTCCACCACGGCGCATGCGGTGCCGAATGTGGACAGTGTGCTGGTGACCATTATCCTCAAACACCAGCAAGACAAGAACCTGCCAGAAATCCGCCGCATCCTCGAAGCGCAGGGCTTTTGGGATATTTTCCCTCCTGAAGATGGGCGCGTGGTGTCGTGGACTTTGGCGATGGGCCTCGGCCATGTCATTACGATATTAGTGCCGGCAGGAGCCATTCGCCGCCTCAACCTCGCCCTCGAAAACGGCGCGTGGGGCGCCTTCGACACCGAAATCTACCTTACCTACGATTACCAATCTGTGTGGCAAGAATACATCGAGCGGCGCGAAGAGGCCAAGGAGGATAGGAATTGACTGTTGACCTTTGACTGTTGACTGTTGACCTTTGACTTTTGACCGTTGACCGTTGACCTTTGACTTTTGACCGTTGACTTTTGACCGTTGACCATTGACTTTTGACCGTTGACCATTGACTTTTGAGCATAAAAAATGCCCCCATTTTCACATTGGTGAAAATGGGGGCATTTTGCTTTTCATCTCAACGGTCAATGGTCAATGGTCAACGGTCAAAAGTCAATGGTCAACGGTCAAAAGTCAACGGTCAAAAATCCGCAAAATATTCCTTTGCCCGGCGGCCCCAATTGCGCTCCACTCCGGTGGCATCGTTGTAGTTGTCGCCGTCCACATATTCTGTCACGTTGCGGTTGTAAAGTTTGCGCTCCCACTTTGGGTCTTGTATTTCGCCACGAGCAGTGGAGTGCAGCGTGATGTAGTCTGCGCCCGCGAGCGAAGGGTTGTAAAAAAGGAATTTGACGTTGCTCTGGTTGGTCTTGGGGAAGTTGTAGTACACCCAGATTTCGTAGGGCGAAGCGCCCGGTTCGTCTTCTATCTGCACGATGTCGTCCGGCCCGCCAAAGCGCAAGAACGTGCGGCCACGGTCGGTCTCGAAGCCATAGCGGAATCCGCTTTTGAACTTCCCGTGCACTGCATGGGCGAGTTCCATGTATTTTTTGTAGGCGGCTTCGGGGTTGTTGGGGTCTTCCCGCACGAAGTGGCGGAAAATGAAAAACCGTTTGTTTTTGAGGTCATTGTCGCGGTTGACGTTGTTCAGCATCTCCGCGTCGTCGCCCAGCACGATGGGCGAAAGGGCCGCGAGGGCATATTTCAACTGCTTTTCGTCAAGGTTTTGGGTGAACTGCTGCGCCAGCGATTCGTCGGTTATCTCGCTTTCGTTGATGTGTAGGAATGGGTTGCTGCGCTGGAACACAAGGCTGCGCGTGGCGAGCAAATCGTTGGCTGCGTTACGGGCTTCCACCGTGAGGGTGTAGTTGCCGCTTTCGAGTTTGCTGATGTCCATCTGCACCAGCAGCGCGTCAATGTCGGTCGGTTTTTTGCGCTGACTGCCCGTCGAAATCAGGTTTTTTTGCCCGTTGCCTTTTTCTTGTTCGATGAAGTAGCGCACGAGATAGTCAGCGTCGGCAGCCACGCTTTTGTCGGCACGGTAAATTTCGCCATAAAAAGCCAAGCGCGTTGCGCCGCGCTCGTAGAAGTTGAATGGCAGAGGCTCCAAGTAATAGCCGTTTTTGGTGAACGGGCTTTCGATGTCGTCGCGCTTGAAACTGCGCAGGAGTTGCAGCTCGCTCAAGTGCAGTTTGTCGGGGAAGCGGACGCTGAGCGGGGAGCGGAAACTGTCCTTGTTTTCCGCAGCATTCAGGTCTTGCACCAGCACTTCCAGTTCATAATCGCCCTCTGGCACGGGCAGGCGTTTCACGTCAATCAGGCTTTGCGGAGCGTCCACGAGCGGGCTTTGCAGGTTGTATTTTTTGAAGGCCACCACTTCGCCGCCTTTTTTGACCATAATCAAGATTTCTGCGCCCGCTTGCAGCCGCTCGCCCTCGGCTTTTTTATACAAAATGGACACCGCTGCAACCTCGACGTTCACCTCCACGTATGGTTTGCCATCGGGCGTGTTGTAGGCGGCGAACGAAACGCCCAAGTCGAGCGCAAAAGAATGTTGGGGCAACATCGCCAGCATCAAGGCGGCGAGCGCGAGGCCTAAGGTTTTGTTTTTCATAAACTTGCTTTTTTAAAACGATGAAGTCAACGATGAACGATGAACTATGAACTATGAACGAGGAGTGGCGAGTAGGGGGAAATGGTAAAAAAACCCTTCGCTCAAAGTCCTTCCCAAATGTCGGGGTTTTAGGCCGGATGCCGCGCAAACATTTTTTGACAAAAGTCAGGTTTCTGAAAACTTGGTTGATGTAGGTTTATTCACCTTGGTGAAGCCTGATAGCCACGTTTACTAAACCTCCAAGGTTTAGTAAACGTATCGGCGAGGCCCTAAAACTCCACCGCGTCCGCCACCGATTGTATCACATAATCAATCTGCTCGTCCGTCAGGCCGTTGTAAATCGGCAGCGAGATTTCCTCCTTGTACAGTTCGTAAGTGTTCGGGCAATCCTCCATGCGGTAGCCGAGATTCCGAAAAAGCGTCAGCATCGGCATCGGGATGTAGTGCACGTTCACGCCCACGCCGCGCTCAGAAATGTGCTGGATAATGGTGTCGCGCCGTTCCTCCGAAACCCCTCTGACGCGCAACAGATAGAGATGCGCCGATGAAACGCTTCCCTCCCCGTCGCGCAGCATGGGAAGGATTGCCCAATCGAATTTCCCAAACGCCGCCTGATACCGCTCGAAAACCCGCATCCGTTCGGGCAGCAATTCGTGCTGGTAGCGGCGGATTTGCGCCAGCCCGATGGCCGCGCAGATGTCGGGCATATTCACCTTCAGCCCTTGGGCGATGATGTCGTAGCGCCAAGCGCCGGGCTGATTTTTCTCGAACGCGCTTTTGGTCTGCCCGTTGAGGGCGAAGGCTTTCAAAAACTTGTATTCCGCCGCGTGGTCGAACGGCTGCGGGAGGTTCAGGCAAATGGCGCCGCCCTCGCCCGTGGTCACGTTTTTGACGGAATGAAACGACAGCACCGTAGCGTCGGCACAAAGCCCGCAGTTGCGGCCATGGTATTGCGCGCCGATGGAATGTGCCGCGTCGGCCAGCACAAGGATGCGCCCCAATTTTTCCTGTTCTGAGGTCTTGGGTTGAAAAATCGCCCGGACATCGGGAGCATTCAGCACCTCAAAAATGGGGTCGTAATCCGCCATCCAGCCCCCCATGTCCACAGGCAAAATGGCCTTGGTGCGCGCGGTGATGGCTGCCCGGATTTTGGCGGGGTTCATGTTGAAATCGTCGCGCACATCCACCATCACCACCTTCGCGCCGATGTTGAGCGCGCACAAAGCCGTGGCCGAATAAGTGTAGGCCGGGATGATGACCTCGTCGCCCGGCCCGATGCCAAACCAACGGAGCAGAAGCATCGCGCCGGAAGTCCAAGAGTTGACGCACACCACCGCCGGCGCGCCCGTGAGCAGCCCGACTTCTGCTTCCAATTGGAGCACCTTCGGGCCAGACGTGAGCCAGCCGGTGTTGGTGAGGCAGTCGTGTACCTCGTCTATCACGGGCTGGTCAATGAGCGGGAGAGAGAACGGAATTTGCATATCGAACTGAACTGACTTGGCCTGAAATGGTTGACCGTGCGGAAAAAATGATGAACCGCGAACGATGCGGCATCTTTGCCCATTATCAAATTGCCCTCCTTATCAAATTATCAAATTGCCCTCCTTATCAAATTATCAAATTGCCCTCATTACCAAATTATCAAATTGCCCTCATTATCGAATTATCAAATTGCCCTCATTACCAAATTATCAAATTCCCTCCATGCGCAACCTCCTCTTCGACTTTGGCAACGTCCTTTTTGACCTCGACTTGGCTGCTTTTGAGCGGGAAATGAAAAAATTGACTGGGGGAGATTTTGCGGCAGCGAAAGAAAAACTCCTCCGAGAGCAAGTGCTCGAACTGTACGAAACGGGCGGCCTCAGCACCGATGAGTTTGTGGGAAAAATATGCCACGCCTGCGAGCCTCCACTTTCCCCAGAGCAAGTCGTGGGTGCTTGGAACGCCATTTTCATCGGGATGCCCAGCCACCGCTTTGAGATGCTGCTGCGCCTGCGCCAACGCTACAAAGTCTTTCTGCTGAGCAATATCAACGAACTCCACGAACGCTGGATAGCCGACTATATGCTGCGCGAACACGGCCTCGCTGACTACGAATCGCGCTACTTCGACGGGGTGTATTTCTCGCACCTCATCCGCCTGCGCAAGCCCACCCGCGAGGCGTTCGAGTATGTGCTGGCCGATGCCGAATTGGTGGCGGAGCAGACGGTGTTTTTTGATGATTTGCCCGAAAATGTGGAAGCGGCGCGGGGAGTAGGAATTCAGGGCGTATGGCACCAGCCGGGGGCGGAGATTGAGGAGCGGTTGATGAAGTTGGGTTATTTGAAAGCCTGAAAAGTGGCTCTCAGTCGGCGAGGGTCGCGCCGGGTGTCGAAGACTTCAACAATCATAACGTCTTCCGATTCAATGGTGTAGATGATTTTGTAATTCCACTTTACCGCGAAGCGATACACAACGGGTTCATCGGCCAAAAGCACCTCAACAGGATTTCGAGAAGGCAGTGTGGAAAGGGAATTGCCCAGCGACACCAATTCCGTGACCACTCTTTTGGCCCCTTCGGGCGAGTCTGGTCTGATGAAATCATAAATGTCGCGCAGGGCCGCAATGGCGGGTAGGGTCCAAGTGACGGAATAAGTTTTCATGGCTTACCAAGACTCTATTTCTTCTAAAACCTTTTCTGAGGTCTTAACCTCTCCCCTCTTTCCGGCAGCATGAGAAGCGCGGATACGGGCGATGAAATCTTCTTTGGTGAGCGGCTCGCCTGCTGTAGTAAATGCTACAATAGAAGGCATTTCATCGGTCAAGGATTGGAAGACTGCATACATCGCTTCCACCACGTTGTCGTCGACAGTTTCGATGATTTCATGCAAATCTTGCCTGATTTGTAGTGCTGACATGGCCGGATATTTTTTTACAAAGGTAGTATTTTACTGCCGTGCCTACCGTTTTTGCCAAGCAAATAGACCGCAGGGATCAATAAGCAACTTGGCCGCCAGCCCAATGCGTTTGGCGAAAGCGCCAAACACAGCAAACCGCTTGATTTTCAATTTTTTAAACCAAAAAAACCGCTCAAAAAAAGCCCGAAAAAACTCGCCTTTGGGTTTCTTTTAGCGAGCGGCGCGCCATATCTTTGCACACATTTTTTCAGACTTTTACGCCGAATTGATAAGTCCGGCGCGGAGCAAAACCATTTGGCCGGATTTGAAAGTCCGCCCCACATTTTTCAGCAACGTATGATAGACGATTCAGCACTCGACCCACAACAAAACCCCGATGCCGCCAGCGACTACGGCGCCAGCAGCATCACCGCCCTCGAAGGCCTCGAAGCCGTGCGCAAACGCCCCGGCATGTACATCGGCAGCACCGACACCAAAGGCCTGCACCACTTGGTGTGGGAGGTGGTGGACAACTCGATTGACGAGCATTTGGCCGGCCACTGCACCCACATCGAAGTCGTCATCCAGCCCGACAACTCCATCAAAGTCAGCGACGACGGGCGCGGCATCCCCACCGGGATGCACCAAAAATTGCAAAAATCCGCCCTCGAAGTCGTGATGACCGTGCTGCACGCGGGCGGCAAATTTGACAAAGATTCCTACAAAGTTTCCGGCGGTCTGCACGGCGTGGGCGTTTCCTGCGTGAACGCACTCTCGATCATGCTGCACGCCGAGGTGCACCGCGAGGGCAAAGTTTTTGAGCAAGAATACACACAGGGCAAACCGAAGTACGACGTGCGCGAAATCGGCACCACCAACCGCCGTGGCACCACCATCACGTTCCTGCCCGACCCGGAGATTTTCGAGACCGACGAATACAAGTTCGACGTGCTCGCGCACCGCCTGCGAGAACTCTCGTACCTGAACAAGGGCCTCCGACTCTCGCTCGTGGACGAGCGGGAGGAAACCGAAGACGGCTCGTTCAAAACCGAACTCTTCTACTCGGAGGGCGGCTTGCAGGAATTTGTCACTTACCTCGACGAAGCCAAAACCAACCTCATCAACGAGCCTATCTATATCAGCACCCGCGAAGAAGGCGTGGACGTGGAGGTGGCCATGATTTACAACACCTCGTACTCCGAGAATGTGGTGGCGTTCGTGAACAACATCAGCACCCGCGACGGCGGCACACACGTCAGCGGGTTCCGCCGCGCCCTCACCCGTGAGTTCAAAAAGTACGGCGACGACAACGGCTTTTTCAAAAAAGTAACCTTTGCCATTTCGGGCGAGGACTTCATGGAGGGGCTTACGGCGGTCATTTCGGTGAAGGTGCCAGAGCCTCAGTTCAAAGGCCAGACCAAGGGCGAACTCGGCAACTCCGAAGTGCTCGGCATCGTGAGCCGATGCGTGGGCGACGCGCTGAAAGTTTTTTTGGAGGAAAACCCCAACCCGGCCCGGCGCATTATTGAGAAGGTGGTGCTGGCCGCCACTGCCCGCAACGCCGCCCGCAAAGCCCGCGAAATGGTGCAGCGAAAAGGTGCGCTCACCGGCAGCGGCCTCCCCGGCAAACTCGCCGATTGCGCCAGCCGCAGCCCAGAAGAGAGCGAAGTATTCCTCGTGGAAGGCGACTCCGCAGGTGGCACGGCCAAGCAAGGGCGCGACCGCCACACGCAGGCCATCCTTCCCCTCCGGGGAAAAATCCTGAACGTCGAGAAGGCGCTCGAGCACAAAATCTACGAGAACGAGGAGATAAAAAACATCTTCACCGCGCTGGGCGTGAGCATCAGCGAGAACGACGAAGGCCACCGCATCCTGAACACCGAAAAACTCCGATACCACAAGGTGGTCATCATGTGCGACGCGGACATTGACGGCTCGCACATCACCACGCTTATCCTCACGTTCTTTTTCCGCTATATGCGCGAACTGATTGAAAAAGGCCACATCTACATCGCGCAACCGCCGCTCTACCTCGTAAAAAAAGGCAAAAACCAGCGCTATGCTTGGAACGACAAAGAGCGCAAAGAGGCGCAAATCGAGTTTGGTGGCGGCCGCGAAGACGACGACTCGGTGAAGGTGCAGCGCTACAAGGGTCTCGGCGAAATGAATGCCGAGCAACTCTGGGAAACGACCATGGACCCGAAAACCCGCATCCTGAAAATCGCCACGATTGACGATGCCGGCGAGGCCGACCGTATGTTCGCCATGCTTATGGGGGACGAGGTGCCGCCGCGCCGGGCGTTTATTGAGGCGAATGCGAAGTATGCGCGGATTGATGCGTAGAGATTTCTTTAAAAAACAAAGCCCTAAAGGCAATGGTGCAATACTCTGAAATTCGGAAAAAATTAAAGATTGAACAAGCCAAGATGCGAGACGACACTGGCTTGGCAAACCTTACCCATTTCCTTCAAAACAAGGGGAATGGAGTAGCGCATTATTATCAACGGTATGCACAGAATTGATGACTTGACTAGTAAAAATATAGACTTTGAGTCTGTATATCTTAACAATGACCAGCCCATGACTTGTCCTAAATGCGGGGCAAGGACTGACTTCATTACAGTTTTGCGTCAGGAAAATCAAGAGGAAATAGAAATTCATGTATGCTTATTTGAACCTTGTCATCATGTGTTTATAGGTCAATCAGACGAAGAATTTGAGAATTTAGGGTTTTCCTATAAAAACCTTTGTCGGGTTGCTACCTAAGATCTTTCCCACAGGTAATTCCTGTCTGAGAATTATATTAATCGTGAAGATGAAAATGAATGGCGGATTCACGGACTTTCAATTATTTTTACAAGCAGTGTCGGAAGGGCATATTTACTACGACCCTGGTATCAAGATTGAAGATGCCTCTTCATCCAAGCCTCGGTCCAAAGGGCGAAGCCAATTCCGCACCAAGTTGGGACTGTTGCCTCACCTTTACAGAACAAGTGAAAGGGTCAAGATTCTCGTATGATTTTCAAGAACTACTTCTATCCCTACCTCCCCACCACCAACACCCGCCCCACCCGGCCTTTGGCCGTTTCCAACACCACACCGTAAGTCCAGCGGCTCCAGCAACGAGGATTTTTAAGGCGCGGCGACGGGTGGGCATTTTGAAATTTATTTCGCAGGTGAAATAGCATTGGGTAAATGTAGAAAACCGCCGCAAGTAAACTTCAGCGGTTTAGATACTCGGCAATTTCACCGTGAACGCAGTCCCAACCCCCTCGTTGCTTTCCACCTCAATGCTGCCTTGATGGAGCTGCACCACCCCGGCCACATAATTCAGCCCGAGGCCGTAACCTTTCACATCATGCACATCGCCGGTAGGCACCCGGAAGAACTTTTCAAAAATCCGGCCCAAATATTCCGCTGGGATGCCTCGCCCTTCGTCGCGTATGCTCAAGGCCAATTGGCCTGCCGAATGCGAGAGATTGACAGCGATTTTGGAATCGAGCGGACTGTATTTCAGGGCATTATCCAAAAGATTGTACAACACACTCACCAAGTGAAGCCGGTCGCCACGCAGGGAAAAATCGGTGCCAGAAATGGACAGGCTCACATCAGCGCGATACTTTTCAAACTGTAGTTTCATGGCCGACAGCACTTCTTCCAGCAATGCGCGAAGGTCGAGTGTCTCGGTTTTCATAACGGTTTCGCCCTTCTCGAAGAGCGACATCCGCAGCACCTTGTCAACTAAAAGCGTGAGGCGGCTGAGTTCGAGCTGCGAAATGGCTAGGTATTCCTGAGTGCGGCCAGGGTCGGCGAGCGCGTCAAAATTTTGCAGGGCTTCTATGGCGACGCTCATGGTCGAAATGGGGGTTTTCAACTCGTGGGTCATGTTTCGGATAAAATCGTTCTTGAGTTCCGTCAGCCGTATTTGCTTTCTAAAACTTTGATAAACAAACAAAAACGCCAAGCCCACACAGGCAAAAAGCAAAATGGAGAACAAGAGCTGCGGCCAAATTTTGCCAAACAGATAACTTCGATAACCACTGATTTCAGCTCGAAAACGCTCGCCGCTCGCCATGTCGGCGTATTGGCCGGCCACAAACATTTCTAGGCTTGCGCTATCAGATTGCGCGTTTTTAGAGCGCACCACTTTCCATACCACAGGGAGCGCAGCCCGTTCCATGGCTTCGCCAAAATTTTTCTCCAAGGACTTCAAAACCTCTGGGTTGGCAGAATCGGAACACACCAAGTCCAGGCTATCGGCAGTGATAAACATAGACAGCGCACCTGAAATTTCGGCTTCATCGGGCAAGCCTCGGCTGTGGACAACAATCTTCATTTTGGAGTTGCTGCTGTCCAGTTGACTCATCTGATTCTTGGTCACAACCGAGCGTTCTTGTACAAAAGCAAGCATTCTGGCAGAGTCTTGCCCATGCGGTGCGGGCGGCAGGCGAAGCGAAATATCCATTGCAGTATCACCTTCCGCGCCTTCCCAGCGCCCTACGATGAGCCGGTCGAACACTTGGCTTTCAATGCCGCGCACCGTGTTGACGAACAAAAGGTTTGTCTCGCGTCGAAGGGTTTCGGCCTCGTCGCCCCAGGTTTTTTTCAAAAAAAGCCAAAGGAAAATGCCCAGCAGGACAAGCCCGAAGGAAAGCAGCAAAATTGCGATATGGTGTCGCTGACGTAACATCTGGCTCAAAGGTAATGCAGCGAGAAAAGCCATCTGCCATGCTTTAACCCTAATTAAGGTTGTATCAAGGTTGATTAACCCAGGAGTGTTGGACTTTTGTGCCTATAAATAATGTGGTCAATGAGAACAATGTGGGCCGCTCACATTGACCACATTGTTCTCATTGACCACATTTTAAAATTTCATTGTCATGAAAAAATTAAGCATTCTCTCTCCCTTACCCGCCAAAGTCTTTTCTCGCACGATAGTTCTAAGCATAGTGTGGGCAACGGCGGGCCTTTTCCTTCCATGTCAAGGCTTTGCCCAAACAAACGAAGGCGTGGTGAGCTACACCGAAACCATCAAAATGCACATCGAAGTGCCAGAAGGCATGAACGAAGCGGAATTCCGCAAGATGGTGCCGAGCGAGCAAAAAGTCGCTAAAACCCTGACGTTCAACAGCCAAGAATGCCTCTTCACCGACGCGCCAGAGCAGGCTCCGGGTGGTAGCGATGCAGCATTCAACACGGAGACTGAGGATGGCGAAATGCGGATGGACTTTAAAATGATGCGCCCCGACACCCATCCCATCATCGCTGCACGGCTACTTTTCCAGAAAACACTTGGCCGTTCTTTGCCCGTAGTTGGAAAAAATACAGCCCAGGAGGCAAGCCCGCCACATTCAGGTTCATGGATGCGCCCTGCCAGTTGCCTTCTCGGATGTTTTTGCCGGAGATGTCCGTGAGCGACCAATGGCCTTGTTGGGGGGCTGGGAGCGTGAGGGTTGTTTCTGTAGAGGCGGGATTGGGAAAGATGGAGAGCGACGAAGCGGAAACGGTGGGCGATTGTGTGCCGACCATTGGTGGCGCGTCTATTCCCAGCGTATCGCACAGGCTGCCCGGCACATCGTAAAGGCGGTAGTTGGGGTAGTTGGGGAGAGTACGGATGGAATAGTTTGCCAGATCAAACCCTCTTTGCTGAAAGCCAATACTCTGCTCATTGGGGCTATTGATGACGTGGTAAAACTTCCCCCTTCCCAGATTGCTGAGGTAAA
>JBJXFT010000153.1:0-17237 GCA_046155725.1 Saprospiraceae bacterium | reverse complement strand
CACAGTCTCAAACCGCCCCGGAGACGTACACTTGCAATCGCACCATTTTGGAATTGAAACCTCAATATCGGGGAACAACGGACTCACGTTGTTGACTTGCAATCGCACCATTTTGGAATTGAAACCTCGCGGGGTCGTAGGCGGTCACGAGGGCGTTGTTTCTTGCAATCGCACCATTTTGGAATTGAAACCGGTAGGCCGCGAATCGGTAGCGGATGCCGCCAAAACCTTGCAATCGCACCATTTTGGAATTGAAACCAGTGGGGTCGGGGTGTTGAGAAAACGGGGAGGGGCTTGCAATCGCACCATTTTCGAATTGAAACAAGGACAGTCACCGGCTTCTTGAAGCACAAGACCTCCCTCACCAACTATATCCAAAGAACCATCCTCCCCAAAAGCGCGTATAATCATGGCAGTTGGCTTTCTTTGCGCCTCCAAATGTCATGGTTTTATGTTCCAAAACTCGATTCTAATACTTTCCCTGCTGCTCGTTTCTGTCGCGTCTTTTGCCCAGCCGGGCCACGCTACTTACCGCGACACTTTCTGCGACAACCAGACCATCCTCGTCGCCAACCAGTTTTTCGACGCCAGCCACCCCAGCGGCACCGTCACGATTCCCGGCGGAGCGGTCGGCGGTATTGACAGCGTTGTGCACGTCGAACTGGTTTTCAACCCCACCAAAGAAGCCACCCTCAACCAGACGCTCTGCGAGGGCGACACGCTCTGGGTGAACGGCACGGCTTACCACACTGGCTTTTTCATCGGAGAAGAATTCATCGAAAGCGGCGCCTCCAATGGCTGCGACAGCCTCATCCACGTCCAACTTACTTTCCGAAAGGTATTCCATGACTTCCAGCAAGCTATCTGCGAGGGCGATTCCATTGTGGTGAACGGCCACACCTACACCGCTTTCCACCGCGAAGGCATGGAGGTAATCGCCAACGGGGTTTGCGACAGCATTATCCGGGTGTCGCTCACCGGCATCCCGATTCCTTACAGCGAACTGTTCGACACGCTTTGCCCTGGCGCATCGCGCATCGTCAACGGCAACGTGTACGACAAAAACAACCGCGTGGGCTACGAACTTTTGCCCAATGCCGGAGCCAACGGCTGCGACTCGCTGGTGCAGGTGAACATCACCATCCGCGACCTTTGGGTCTATCTCGGCGAAGACACCAAAATCATCAGTGGCGACACCATCTGCATCCAAGAACAATATGGTCTGAATCCCGTGAGCCTCACCTGGTCGCCCACACCGCCATGCCCCGACTCGAGCTGCCAGAGCCAATGCATCGTGCCCATTCGGTCGCTTTCCTTCACGCTGACGGCGGTGGATTCGACGGGTTGCGTGCTTCAAGATGAAATCAATATCCGAGTCTCGAACGACAACCGCGTGTACGCCCCCACGGTGTTCAACCCCGACAGCGATTGGCCGAACAACCGATTTTTCCTCAGCGCCGACCGTGGCGTGCGCCTCGTGCGCCGACTGCTCATAGCCGACCGTTGGGGCGATTTGATGTTTGATGTGAAAGACACCCAGCCCAACAACTCCGAAGCAGGCTGGGACGGCACATACCGCGACCGAACGATGAACCCCGGCGTGTATGTTTTTTGGGCCGAACTGGAACGGATTGACGGTACTACTTTCTTTGAAACTGGTTCGTTCAGTTTGGTGCGGTAGGAACGCGGCAACAATAACGCAGTCATTTTAGGTCAGCCATTTTTTCATCAGACAAGCCTGTTTTTCTGCGAATAGTGGGGCTATTTAAGGAAAAATAGGTGCTGTATGATGGAACAAAGGGCGGCATCAAATGACTGTGTTATTGTTGCCGCGTTCCTTACGTTCATCGCAGCAGCGTCACATTCCCCTTTTTGAACAATTCTTGCCCCCCAAAACAAACCACGCGGAGCAGGTAGCCATACGTTTCGGCAGGTTGTTCTTGGCCCCGAAAAGTGCCGTCCCAAGCCGCCTCGACGTTGTTGGCTTCAAAAACCTTTTCGCCCCAACGGTTGAAGATGGCCCAGTAAACTTCGCTGGGCGCTACGCTGCTTTCCAATTTCAAAGCATCGTTTTCCCCATCGCCATTCGGCGAAAAACCCGTGGGGAAAAACACAAAAGGCTCGTCGCAAGGCGGCGGCACCACCCGCACCGTCACCGCGCCTTGGCGTTGGCAGCCATTGGGCAAAAGAGCGGTCACCGAGTACTCCGTCGTCAGCAGGGGCGAAGCCACAGGGTTCGGAATGTTCGGGTCAGAAAGATTTGCCGAAGGCAGCCAAGTGTAGGAAACCACGTCGGGAAAATCCGCGCTCAACTGCGACACCTCGCCCGCCATAATCTCCTCCGGCACTGCCGAAACAGCCAGCGAACCGAGCGTTTCCAACAAATGGATTTGCTGAAAAAACGTGTCGGCGCAAGGGAAGCCTGGCGCAGCGATGAGCGCCACGGTGTAAATTCCCGTATCGGGGTAAGTGTACGCGGGCACCGGATTCGTCGAAGTTTGGCTCAGGTCATTTCCCCAGTCAAAATACCATCGGAACGAGTTGGCGTTGGTGCTTTGGTTTTCAAACTGCACAAGGAGCGTGTCGCAAAGGATTTCGGGCAAAAAGAACGAGGCCGTGGGTTCGCCGCAATCGGCCACATTGTACTGGAAATCGCGGCGCGTAGTGGAGAGCAGCGCGCCCGCTCGGAACTCGTCCACGCACACCCCCACCACGAAGTTGCCGATGATGTTCGGCACGCCCGTCATAAAGCCCGAGTAAGCGTCAATCGTGAGCGGGTCGCCGCCGAGAATGTTGGAAAGGTTGTAAGGCGGGTCGCGCCAAAGCAGTTCGATGTATGGCGGGGCAAAGGGCGGGTTGGGCGCAGGGCGCAGCGAGTCGGGGCCATTGAACGGCGTGCAAAGGCGGTACGCAAGCGAATCGCCGTCGGCATCGGAAGCCGAATGGTCAAAATCAATGGGCTGGTGCACACAGATGGCCACAGGCGGCCAGTTGTCGAAAGTCGCGCCCCGGTTGCACAGCATTTGGCTTTGGGCAGATATTTCTGTCACAAACGAGATGCCCGTGTTCAGCGGGTCGGGCAAGTTTCGGATGAGTTTGTTGCGGCAACAGCGCTGGTACACAATGATGTAGCCATTCGGATTGAAAGGCAAAGTCGTGATGGTGCGGTAAGTGGCCTTGTGGACGCACACATCGGGCGGCACGGTCAGGCAGGGGTTGTTGAGAACAATGGGCAGGGTGTCGTTGCTGAACGCATTGTAGGGCAGTGAGAGTTTTTTGACCAAAACGCTGTCCGCCCCCTTCTCGTAAATGCCCACCGTGGCGGGGTTGTCAAAATTGGGAACGCCGTTGTAACAGTCGCGGTAAACCGTGAGCGTGATTTCGTAGGAATCGTTGCCCAAACATCGGTAGGTGATTTCGCCGCCCACGATGTGGGTGGCGAACAAGGCAGTTTTTGAGCAAAAAAATAGAAAGGCGAGGAGGGCAAAAAAGCGCATCGGCAAGGCGGAAAACGGAAAAGTGTGCCAAAGATACGTTTTGGCAGAATCCTTGCAACTTGGAAACTTGCCCCTTGCAACTTGAAACCTTGCCACTTGAAACTTCCAGCTTACTTTCGCCACCATTTTCAAAACAAACTATCCGTGCCAAATTCATTTTCAAAAACGGTCTTTGTTGCCCTGCTCTTTCTGGGCTGCACCACAGGCATTTTTGCCCAAACGGAAAAAATCCGCCAACTGGAAGAACAACTGCGCGGGGCGGAGTCCACCAAGCGCGTCGAACTGCTCATCGCGCTGGCCGATGCCCATTTGTACGCCGGGCTTTATGTCAAGGCCATCGAACACGCTGACGAAGCGGGCGACTTGGCTTCCCGCCTCCGATTGCCCGAACTGCGCGCCAATGCCCTCAACCGAGAAGGCAAAGCCATGATGCTCAGTGGCAAGCGCAAGGCAGCCGCCCCCTTTGAGCAAAGCCTCAAAATACTCCGCGACACCCGCAGCACCAACAAAACGCTGGCGCTCGACAACCTCGACAACCTCCGCACCCTGGCTCAACGCGCTGGGCGCGAACGCGAAATCGTGGCAATAGACGAGCAAATCGCACGGCTCAAAAACGGCGCGAGCGTGGCCGCGCCTCCCGCCGACACCCGCCAAGAATTGCAGCAAGAACTTACGACGGCCCAAAAACAGATGGCCGAAAACCAGAACAAATTCCGCCAAAGCGAAGCCAAACTCATCGAAAGCAGCCAGTCGCTCCAAGCCGAGCTTGCCGCCCGCAAAGCAGAACTGGAGCAAATGACAGAAGAACAGATGAAAACCGCCATGACCGTGATGCAGCAGCGCGCGCTGCTCGATTCGGTTTATTTCACGAGAGGCATGGACTCGCTCACGGTTTCCAACGCCAACCTTGCCTTGCGCGAGGCGGACAGCAACCGCAAGTTCAACTACGCCATCATGGGCGTTTTGCTTTTGCTCGCCGGAGGCTCCATGTTCAGTTTTGTGCGGGCGCGCCAGAACACGCGCGTTTTGGAAGTAAAAAACAAGACCATCCGGGAAGAACAGGAGCGCTCGGAAAACTTGCTGCTCAACATCCTGCCCACTTTGGTGGCCGACGAACTAAAGAAAAAAGGCCGTACCCAAGCCCGATATTTTGAGGACGTGAGCGTGCTTTTCGCTGATTTTGTGGGCTTTAGCCAAATCGCGGAACAACTCACGCCGCAGCAATTGGTGACAGAACTGGACACTTGCTTCCAAAAATTTGACGACATCATCGCCCGCAACGGGCTGGAAAAAATCAAGACCATCGGCGACGCCTATATGTGCGCCGGGGGTGTGCCAGATGGCGGCGGGGCGCAACTCCGCGACATGGTGGCGGCGGCCAAAGAGATGCAAACTTGGCTGGCCGAATGGAACGCTGGCCGCGACAAGGAAGGGCTGCCGCGCTTTGATGCCCGCATCGGCATCCACCGGGGGCCGGTGGTGGCCGGGGTGGTGGGTTCCAAGAAGTTTGCGTTCGACATTTGGGGCGACACGGTGAACATCGCCGCCAGGGTGGAGCAGGCCGGCGAGGGCGGGCGCATCAACATCTCTGGCGAGGCATACAATGTGGTGAAAGACTTCTTCCCTTGCCATTACCGGGGCAAAATTTCGGCCAAGAACAAGGGCGAGATTGATATGTACTTTGTGGAGAATTGAGAAAATCTTTTCTTGTACTTTTGTCAAAAACACAAGCCATGGTAATAGACAAAGCAATAGTTATCAAATCCATTCAGGAACTTCCAGACAACCTTTCCTTTGACCAATTGATGGAAAGATTGCTCTTGCTCTTCAAAATCGAAGAGGGGCTGCGCGACTTGCGGGAGGGCAATTTCGTCACGTTGGAAGAAGCCCAAAAAAGGCATGAAAAATGGTTGAAGTAAATTTTTCCAATCAGGCTCTTGCTGACATTGACGAAATAGCCCTGTACTGGACTCGGTTTTCAGAAAAAACAGCCCGGGCTTATGTCAAAAAAATCTACGCTACGGTAGAGTTGCTTGCTCAGTTCCCACGCTTGGGCAGAATGTCGCCAGAACTTGATTATCCAACTGTTCGTGAAATATTTGCAGGCCCCTATCGGGTGTTTTACCACATTGTCACAGAACAGCGCATCCAAATTATTACCATCCACCACAGTGCGCTGCCATTTGATTTTGATAAACTGAGGCCAAATCAATGAAAATCGCCCTTTCCCAACTCGACCTCCACATCGGCGACTTCGAGGGAAACCTCGCCAAAATGCTCGCCGCCGTAGCAGCGGCCAAGAGCCAGCAGGCCGACCTCATCTGTTTCCCCGAACTCGCCGTGTGCGGCTATCCCTGCCGCGATTTTTTTGAGTTCCACGACTTCATCCGCCGCTCCCAGCAGTCGCTCGTCGCCCTCAAAGAAGCCAGCCACGGCATCGGCATCGCAGTCGGTGCGCCTACGCGCAACCCCGTGCTGGCGGGCAAAGACCTCTACAACTCCGCCTACTTCTTTTACAATGGCGAAGTGCTGGGCGTTCAGCACAAAGCCCTGCTGCCCACCTACGATATCTTTGACGAATACCGCTATTTCGAGCCAGCCACCAAATTCAGGACCATCGAATTCAAGGGCAAGCGCATCGCCATGGTCATCTGCGAGGACATTTGGAATTTGGGCGACAAGAACCCGCTCTACACCATTTGCCCGCTCGACGAGATGATGCACGAGCGCCCCGATTTTATCCTCAACCTGTCGGCTTCGCCCTTCGATTATGCCCACGCCGCCGCCCGCATCCGCACCGTGCGCGCTAATGTGGAGCAGTACAAAATCCCGATGTTCTATGCCAACATGGTGGGCGGGCAAACAGACGTGGTGTTTGATGGCGGAAGCCTCGTGGTGTCGCCCGACGGAACTGTTTTTGACGAAATGCCCTACTTCGAAGAATGCCTGAAAGTGTACGATCTGAAGGAAGTGATCCATGGTGGCCGCAACCATGAGCAGCCCAAAGACAAAATCAAACTCATCCACGACGCACTCATCGTGGGCATCCGCGACTACTTCCAAAAGTTGGGTTTCAAAAAAGCCATCCTCGGCCTGTCGGGCGGTATTGACTCGGCGGTGACGACAGTGCTGGCCGTCGAAGCCTTGGGCGCGGAGAATGTCCGCGTCCTACTGATGCCCAGCCAATTCAGCAGCGACCATTCGGTGGACGACGCGCGCCAATTGGCCGAAAACCTCGGCATCCAATACGACATCGTGGCCATCAAACCCATGTACGATGCGTTTGAATCTGCGCTCGCCCAGCAGTTTGCCGGCCAGCCGTTCAACATCACGGAAGAGAACATACAAGCCCGCGTGCGCGGCACTTTGCTCATGGCGATGAGCAACAAATTCGGCCACATCTTGCTGAACACCACCAACAAAAGCGAGATGGCGGTAGGCTACGGCACCCTCTACGGCGATATGTGCGGCGGCCTCTCTGTGCTGGGCGACGTGTACAAAACGGAGATTTACGAACTCGTAAAATACATCAACTCTCTCCCAATTGGGGCGGGGCGGGGTGGGGTCATCCCACAAAACTCCATCACCAAACCACCCTCCGCCGAACTCCGCCCCGGCCAAAAAGACTCCGACAGCCTCCCGCCCTACGAGGTGCTCGACCCCCTGCTTTTCCAGTACATCGAATGCCGACAAGGGCCGAACGAATTGATTGCGATGGGCTTCGACGAAGCCTTGGTGAAGCGCGTGCTCCGCATGGTGAACGTCAACGAATTCAAACGGGAGCAAGCCGCGCCCGTGCTGCGCGTCAGCACCAAAGCCTTCGGCATGGGCAGGCGGATGCCGATTGTGGCAAAATATCTTTCGTAGAAACCGACACACAACATGACCAATTTCAACGAAAAAATCGTCCGCCCGCCCATTCAGGCGGCGGCCATTTTTGCTGCCGCACTTGTGCTCATGGGCATTGGCTGGGCGCTCACCGCTTCGGGAATCATGAAGGTCGAGCCGCTTTTTGCGTGGTCCATCGGCTCGGCGCTCATGCTCTTTTTCGCGCTGATGAACAGCCTGCTGAGCATCCGCGCCACTAATTTTGTCAAATATTGGGGCGCTTCCATGTACAGTTATTTGGCCTTGGCACTTTGCACGAGCATGGCGGCTTGGGGCTTTTCGGGCATCCCGTTGCGCGAAGCGGGCAGTTACCGTTGGATATACATTGTGGTCACGGTGGGCTTTTTGGTGTTTCTTTCCATGGTCAATTTTATGAGGATCATTGTCCGCTTCGCGGAAAAAGAGGAATGGAACCAGCCGCGCAAGCGGTGATTGGAATGCGGAATGGCGAATTCGGAATGCGGAATTTTTTGGCCCTGCTAAGTGCATAACTCCGCATTCATTCAATTCCGAATTCCGCATTCGCTACCTTCGCGCCACTATGACTTTATCCGAAATGAACCACACGCTGCCAGACACAGACGAAACTTTGCCGGCTGCTCCGCAAAATATCGAGCCTGAGGCCGACGAGGCACAAATAAGCGAAGACTACTTCGAGCGGCACGAAATAGTGGCCGACCCGAAACAAACGGCCATCCGCCTCGACAAATTCCTGATGGACCGGCTCTCCAACCGCTCGCGCAACAAGGTGCAAAACGCCATCCGAGCAGGCTCTGTGCGGGTGGACGACCGCGACGTGAAGCCAAACCACAAAGTCAGGCCGGGCAACACCATCTCCATCGTGCTGCCAAAATCCCTCGAAGAAAATTTCGACATCACACCACAGGACATCCCGCTCAACATCGTGCACGAAGACGACGACGTGCTGGTGGTGAACAAGCCCTTCGGCCTCGCCGTCCACCCTGGCGTGGGCATCCCGAACGGTACGCTCGTGAACGCCGTGGCCTGGCATTTGCAAGCGCAGTTTGACAAACTCCCGGTGAAAGAAGGCAACGAGCCGAACCGCGCGGGCATCGTCCACCGCATTGACAAAGACACCACGGGCATCATGGTGGTCGCCAAAAACGGCTACGCCATGACCCATCTCGCCAACCAGTTTTTCCACCACACCATCGAGCGGCGCTACTACGCATTGGTGTGGGGCGACATGGAGGGCGACGCTGGCACCATTCGCGGCAACATTGGCCGGAACCCCAACGACCGCCGCCTTTTCATGGTTTTTCCCGAAGGGGAATCGGGCAAATGGGCCGTGACGCATTGGCGCGTCATTGAGCGTTTTTACTACTGCACGCTGGTGGAATGCCGTTTGGAAACAGGCCGTACGCACCAAATCCGGGTGCACCTGAAATCCATCGGCCACACGCTTTTTGGCGACGTGCGCTATGGCGGCAACCAAATCCTGAAAGGCACGCTCTATCCCAAATACCGCCAATTTGTGGAAGGCTGCATGGCGCTCTTGCCACGCCAGGCCCTCCACGCCAAGATATTGGGCTTTGACCACCCCAACAAAAAAGAGCACGTCCGCTTCGAGTCGGAGTTGCCGGCAGACATACAATCGGTGCTCGAACGCTGGCGGGGCTATGTGATGGAGCGGAAATGATTGCTGATTGCTGATTGCTGATTGCTAATTGTTGATTGTTGATTGATAATTGTTCCTCGTTCATAGTTCCTCGTTCATAGTTCCTCGTTCCTCGTTCCCCATGCATCCCGTCGTCAAAAACGAATTGCTGGCATACCTGCTCCGCCCCCAGCGCATCGTGTTCATCGTGAACCCGAAGGCTGGCACGAATTTGCAAAAGCACATCCGCGAGAGTGTGGACAATCACTTGAACCACAAAAAATTCGAGTACGGCATTTGGCTCACCGAACAGGAAGGCCATGCGGCCGTGCTGGCGCAAAAGGCATTGGCCGAAGGCTACGAAATCGTGGTGGCCGTGGGCGGCGATGGCTCCATAAACGAAGTGGCCTCTGCGCTGGTGGGCAGCGAAGCCATTCTGGGCATTATCCCCGCAGGCTCTGGAAACGGACTTGCCATGCACCTCGGCTATGGGCGCGATATTGACGCTGCCATCAAAAAACTCAACACGGCCGAAACCCGAACCGTTGACTGCGGCACGATGAATGGCCGTTCGTTTGTGAACATCGCGGGCGTGGGTTTCGATGGGCTGGTGTCCAACCTGATGAAAGGCAGCCATTGGCGCGGGTTTCTGCCCTATTTTCTCAAATCGGTGGAAGCCGGGCTGAGCTATTTGTCCCGCGATTGCCGCATCGAACTGGACGACCAAACCCTGAACCTGAAATGTTTCGCCATCAGCATCGCCAATGGGCCGATGTACGGCTACAACTTTCAGATTGCGCCGGATGCCCGAATGGACGACGGTTTTTTTGAGGTCGTCATTTTGAAAGACGCACCGCGCTGGCAGTACTTTGCGGCGGTGCCTTCCATGCTGAACAGCAAAATTTATGAGGCCGAATTTGTGGAGCATTTCGCCTCCCGCCGTGTCAAAATTTCCGCCGAAGGCGAAAACCACGTCCACCTCGACGGCGAGGGAATGGTGGTGACAGGCGATTTGATTTTTGAAATGAAACCTGCGGTGCTGAAAATTTTGGTGCCCAAGAATATTGACAATCAATGATAAATTTGCCCTCGTTCATAGTTCCTCGTTCATAGTTTATCGTTCCTCGTTCATCATTCATCATTCCCAATAGCGTGTCAAAAAAAGATTCCTTCGTCGCGGCCATCCAAGCGGGCTACACTTTTTCCGGCCCCAGCATCGTGCTCGGCGGTGCCATGCTCGATGCCGAAGCCATTCCCGGCTTGCAAATCAAAGTCCCACTCCGCAGCATGAGCCGCCACGGCCTCATCGCGGGGGCCACCGGCACGGGCAAAACCAAAAGCCTCCAAGTCATCGCCGAGCAACTCTCCGCCAACGGCGTGCCTTCGCTGCTCATGGATATCAAGGGCGACCTCAGTGGCATTGCCATGCCCGGCACCGACAACCCAAAAATCACCGAGCGCTCTGGAAAAATAGGCATCACTTGGCACGGCGCAGGCAGTTCTGTGGAATTCCTGACCCTCTCTGGCGAAAGGGGCGCGCGCCTCCGCGCCACGGTGAGCGAGTTTGGCCCCGTGCTGTTCTCGCGCATTTTGGGCCTCAATGACACGCAGGGCGGAGTGGTGTCGGTCGTGTTCAAATACTGCGACGACCGCAACTTGCCGCTGCTCGACCTCAAGGATTTCAAGAAAGTGCTGCAATACCTCGGCAACGAAGGCAAGGCCGAAATCGAAGCCGAGTTCGGCCAGTTCAGCAGCGCCACCGCCGGCACTATTCTCCGCAAAGTGGTGGAACTGGAGCAGCAGGGCGCGGAAGCGTTTTTCGGCGAAGTCTCCTTCGATGTGCACGACCTCACGCGCATGGACGAGAACGGGCGCGGGGTCATCAGCATCGTGCGCCTCACCGACATTCAAGACCGGCCCAAGTTGTTCAGCACTTTCATGCTCCAGATGCTCGCCGAGATTTACGCCTCCTTCCCCGAAAAGGGCGACGTGGAGCAGCCCGAACTTTGCATCTTTATTGACGAGGCGCACCTCGTGTTCCAAGAGGCCAGCCCCGCGCTCATGCAGCAGATGGAGGCCATCATCAAACTCGTGCGCTCCAAGGGCGTGGGCATTTATTTCATCACCCAAAACCCGGTGGACATCCCCGAAAGCATCCTCGCGCAACTGGGCATGAAGCTACAGCACTCGCTCCGCGCCTTTACGGCCAAAGACCGCAAGGCCATCAAAATGGCTTCCGAAAACTATCCCATCACGGAATTCTACGAGACGGAGGACCTGCTCACCAACCTCGGCATCGGCGAGGCCATCGTGAGCGTGCTGAACGAAAAAGGCATCCCCACGCCGCTGGCGCACACGCTTATGCGCCCGCCCGAAAGCCGCATGGACATCCTCACGCCCACGGAAATTGACAACATCATCGGTCGCTCGGCTTTAGCGCGGAAGTACAACCAAGAGGTGGACCGCGAGAGTGCCTACGAAATCCTCAACGGAAAAATCGCCGATGTGCAGGAGATGCAGGCCTCGCAGCAGCAAGAGGTGGCGGAGCAAAGAGCCGAGCGCGAAGAACCGGGCATGATTGAAACCATAACCAAAGACCCGCTCGCCCGCCAGATTGGGCGCACGGTGGCGCGGGAACTGACGCGGGGTTTGCTGGGGGTGTTTGGGCTTGGTGGGGCGCGGCGGACTACTCGGAAGAAGACGGGGTGGTTTTGACGTACCGGCGGCTTTAGCCGCCGGAGTGCCACGATGGGGAAGTTCAGTTTTTATCCTTGGCATTCCGGCGGCTAAAGCCGCCGGTACATTCAATAGACGCTCAGCATCTGCGACGAAACGCCCTGCCCGGTTTTCAGCGACACTTGGTACAAGCCTTTGGCCGACAGCGCACAGGCCGGGATTTCAAAAATGTTCTCGCCGGCTTTCATCTTGGTTTTTTGTTCAAAAACGACTCGCCCCAGCATATCGGATACGAAGATTATGGCTGAGTCAGGTGCGTTCAATTGGGCAAAAATTTGTGTGGAACTTCTGGTCGGATTGGGCGCAATCAAAATTCCTTCCGACAGCTGGGGCTGAACCGTGGAGATGAAAAAGGTATCCACCTCAAAGGCAAATCGCCCCTTATAGCCTATGCTGGGGTTCCAATCCACAGACATTTCACAGACGCCGTTCTCAGCCGACCAAGCCATGGGGAGCCATTGGCCGTTTGTGGTGGAGCGGATGTGGCGCTGCCCGAAAATCTCTCCGTTGCTTCCTTGCAGTGCTGCGTCAGCAATCTGATTTTGGCTGAGACCGCCAGACAAGTAAGGGCATTGGACATCGTAGGCGCTTATCACCATATTTTCTGGGTCGAACTTCCCTTTGCCAAAGTACAGTGCGCCGTCATTGCCCATTGCAATACTTGAGGGGCGAAGGGGATAATCCGTCAGCGTCTGAAAAATTCCATTGAGCAGGTTGTAAGAAAAGACAATAGGCGTGGTGTATAAATCGTGATTGTCATCGTAGGTATAAGACCCTGCCCCGCCGATATTCCCATTGGGAAGCGCATATATTTCGCAAAAATCGGAATTGGTAAAAGGGTGGATGAAAGCATCAGCGACCACCGATATGTTGGAGCCGTCTTTATCCATCCGCATCAGTTTGCTCCCACCCCAGTAAAGCATCCCATCGGGCCGTTCGATGAAATTGCATTGAGCGCAAAAGTCAGAGAGGATATAGACGAACCCGCTGCCATTTTTATTTACTTTGAAAATTTTTCCGTCCCCAACCGCTCCATAAAGCCATCCATCGCTGCCTTCAAAAAAAGAGAACATTTGCTGTGCTGTCCAAACCGTGGGTTGTTGCGCGGGAGGCAATTGGCAAATGGGCTGAAACGCGCTCCCGTTTGGATTCATCTTGAAAATATAGCCCGTGTTGTTCGCTCCGCCTTTTGTCAAAAAACCATAGTATTTTCCATCAGAAGCATGGATGAGTTTTTTAGGGTTGCCTGCGGAGTTTGGCATCGCCATTTCGGTGGAGTAATCGGTCGTGAGGTTTGTGCCGTCGGCTTTGCAGGTGGTCAACACGGACAATTTCTTGTAGTCATCTACCCTCCAGAAATAAAGCCGGTCATTGGTCGGGTGAGCCAGAATTGGCATTATTTGGTTGGTATTGACTGGGACACTAAAAGAGGTAGTGGCTATAATTTGGATTGCCGAATTGTCCCCTTTGATTTTGAACAGGTAAGCATATTGAACCCCGGACTGAGCTTTGGTAGTCAGAAAATACAAATCTCCATCCACGCTTTTTGCCAAAGCGGTTCTTTGGCTGCCATGCGCATTGTCATAGAACATTTCGATTGGAGGAGTGCCATCTGTGGGCACTTGATACACGGCTTGCCCCCAATTTTTTTCAGCGACGGCATACAAAACTTCGTTCATCCCCCAGTTCATGGAAATATTACGGCCAAACGCGGGAACAGTAGTTTCGTACATGACAGAAAAGGTCTGCGCATCGGGGAGGATTTGGAAAAACCTGAGCGTCCCATAGTACTGCCAAATCGCACCGTACAAAACGCCATTGCTCTTTTGAACAAGATTCGATGTTTCGTACCCAAATGCTGCCCCATCAAAAACTGACAGATTTTGCCAATCAGAGCCATCTGGCGAACCTGATATAATGGTCACCCCTACAGGCCAATCAACGTATGTGACCACGATTTTTCCGTCCAGCGTTTGGAGGATTCCATTTGTGTAGCTGCTGCACACAAACTCATGCACCAGAGTCAAAACTTTCCCGTCCAGCGACATCTTGTACAATCCCTCGGCTGTGGGCGATACCCTGCGGCATCCATAGAGCAACGCATCAGTTCCGATAATCAGGGGTGAATCCCAAAGCGAATCTTTGAAAACCCTTATTACGTCAAGCATTTTGTTTTCAAAATCGTACTGATAAAAAACTTGGGCATTCGCGTCAAAATCAAATCCTTTGGCAATGCCATACCCTTTGCCGTCTGGCCCAACCACCATTTGCCCAAGCGGCCTGATTGGTTTTTGTGCTTCGAAGTTTTTCAGCACACTAAAACCTGACCCATCGGGCTCCATTTCCCAGACCATGCCCCCGGAGTTCATGGCATTGATTTCTCCCGACTCGGAAAAGCCAACCAGTTTTGTTTGGGCAAAAAGAGTAGCGTGGCCAAAAAGCAAAAGGAGCGGTAGAAGTTGATTTTTCATAACCGTGACTATAAAAATGGAGAGGTTGCGAAGACCTATCTTACAACGTATCAAAGCCGCCAACGCTGCCCGCCACATCCCAGTGGGCTAATGAATTTCCCGAAAGTTGCAAACTTCCCGAAAGTCGCTGGCTCGAAAGGCAACCCATTCCCCCGCCCTCGCGCCATCCCCGCGCCCTCTTTACCCGCCGAAGCCTTCCTGCCCGCCAAGCCTCGGCAGGCGGGGGCGAAGGAGGGCTGAACCTTCAAACCCACAAACCTTCAAACCCAAGCCGAGCAGTTATGCGCCAACTTTCCCTCCTCTCCTTTTCCTTGCCCGCCATAGCCTTTTCACGCGCCATAGTTTTAACGACGGTGTGCACGGCGGCGGGTTTCCTTTCTTTTTTGGGAAAAACATTCTCCCAAACAGACACCATTTTCCCGCCCCTCCAGATTGGCGAATGGCGGCAGCACCTGCCGTGGCAGCGCAGCAAAGACGTGACCCAAAGCAGCGACAAAGTCTATTTCGCCACCGAATGGGCTGTGGTGGAGATTGACAAAGCCGAACGCTCCTCGCGCTTCCTCACCAAAGTGGAGGGGCTGAGCGACGTGGGCATGAACCTCTTGCGCTACAATGCCGCTGCCAAGGTGCTCCTGCTCACGTACACCAACAGCAACATTGACCTTTTTTACCCCGCCGACCGTTCGGTGGTGAACCTCCCCATCATTCAGAAAAACCCCAACATCATCGGCGACAAGCAGATTTACAACATCTTTTTTGACGGAAAAATCGCCTACTTTGCTTGTGGCTTTGGAGTGTTGAAATTCGACCTCGAAGATGCCGAAGCGGAGTACACCGTGTTCACTAACATCCCCGTCAGGTCCTTCGCCGTGTACAATGGCTACCTCTGGGCTGGCACCGAGGACGGCCTGTACCGCCTTCCCGAAAACGATGAAAACCCTGCCGATTTCAGCCGTTGGGAAGAAGTCAGCGAAACAACCGGCTTCCCCACCAACCTTTCCTACAACCACATAGCCGTGTGGGACGGCAAACTTTGGCTCGGCGCAGCCAAACAATTCCTGCGCTACGACGGCACCACCGTCACCGAAATCGCCAGCCACCCTGACCGCACGGTCAAATACCTCAGCGCAGAAGGCCCCGGACTTATGCTCGGCTGGGCAAACGAGAACACGTTTGGGATTGGCACGGTGGACTACCTCGAAACCAATGGTGCCCGATCCGAAATCCACTGGAACTGCGGCGCGGAGTTTCCACTTTACGGAATCGAGGATGGCACGAAAAAATTCTGGTTCGCCGACCGAAACGACGAGTTCCGCTACTACGACCACAACACGGGCGTGTGCGACAAATTCTCCTTCAACTCCCCTTACACGCAGCGCAATTCTGAGATTGCTTTCGGCAGCGACGGCACTACGTACATCGCCACCCCTGGCCCTGGCCCCAACCTCGGCGTGGACGGAAACCGGGACGGCGTTTTCTCTTTCAAAAACGGGCATTGGAAACGCTGGTCGTGGACGACCACGCCAGAAATCGTGGATGCTGAAGATACCTACAAGGATCTGTGGAAGGTGGCGCCGCACCCAACGGAGGACAAAACTTTTGTAGGCAGTTGGGTGGGCGGGATGTTCGAGTTTGTGGAGGGCAACTACAAGAAAAAATATTCCAAATCCAACTCCATCCTTCAAAATGCAGGGCAATCGGGTTTGGAACGAACGGCCATCAGCGGGCTTGCTTTCGACCAAGACAACCATCTCTGGATAAGCAACTATGGCGCAACTTCTCCCATCGCCGTATTGAAGGCCGACGGCACGATGCGCAATTTCAATGCCTCGCCTGCCAACAACCTCTTGCAGGTGGCGGTGGATCAAAATGGGTACAAATGGTTTGTCATCGCTTTCAACGCGGGCATCTTGGTCTATGATTCTGGGGCGGACATTGACAGCCCCGACGACGACCGATACCGGCTCATCACCACGGCCAATAGCGTGTTGCCCACCAATTTTATCAACTGCATCACGGTAGACCTGGACGGCGACGTGTGGGTGGGCACCCAGCAAGGCACGGTAAGTTTCGAGTGCGGCGCCAACGTGTTCGACGACGATTGCAAAGGCCGCCGGCGCATCGTGAGCGTGGATGGTTTCAACGGCTATTTACTCGAAACGGAAGATGTGAAAACCATCGCGGTGGACGGCGCAAACCAAAAATGGTTTGGCACTTCCAATGGCGTTTTTGTGCAATCGCCCGACGCGCTCACCCAGGTGGCGCGTTTCACGAATACCAACAGCCCGCTTTTTGACAACGCCATAAACGACATTGCTATAAACCCCAAAACGGGCGAGGCGTGGATCGGCACAGAAAAAGGCGTGATATCGCTGCGCACCGGGGCTACCGAAGGCGGGCGCGTCAATCGCCCCACTGCCTACGCTTATCCCAACCCTGTGCAACCGGGCTACGACGGCCCCATCGCCATCTACGGCCTTGCCCGGGATGCCAATGTGAAAGTCACCGACGCTGCGGGGCATCTTGTCTATGAAGGCAAAGCGCTCGGCGGCCAAGCCGTGTGGAACGGGCGCGACTATCTCGGCAGGCGGGCCGCTTCGGGGGTCTATCTCATCTTCGCCACCAGCGAGGCGAGTTTTGACCAGCCCGATGCCATCGTGACGAAGCTGGTGATTCTGAATTGACTTCTTTCAAATACTACCTCTATTCAATTTCCAGCAAGTGGAATGCTGACAAAAAGCGCTCGCAAAAAATCACCGGCAAAATTCTGGGCAAGATAACCCAGGAGGGTTTCGTGCCCTCCTCCAAAGACGGGCTGCGCCGCTCGCTGGCCACCGGGCCCGACTTGTCAGGGGTCTACTTCCGACCTCCTGACCAAATTGAAATTGAAACTACCTAAGCTCGACTTTAGCCATTTGCGCAACCCATTAGATAACAAAAGAAAGGGCTGCTGTTCGATCTGTTTTAGTTTTTGGATGTCATATAAAATTGGCGACATTCAAAAATTAATTTTGGTGTTAATCAAGC
>JBJXFT010000152.1:0-9154 GCA_046155725.1 Saprospiraceae bacterium | reverse complement strand
ACCCAGAACATCATCCTTGATTGCGCAATGGGCGCAGTGTGTTCTTGGTGCCACCAAGTGATGGCCGCATAACTTGCCACGAGCGCAAACAGCCAAAGCAGCCAGGCCCCCAGCGCGAGTTTTGCGTTTTTGCCTTTCCAAAACCACCATACCACGGGGGCGAGCAGCACGAGGCTCGGCAGCGCAAGCGCGGGCGTGATGCGAAAATAATCGAGCACGCCGTGCTGAAAGGCTTGCCCGCCGGAAGCCGCACCGCCCGTCATTTGCAAGAAGTTGGAAAGGATGTTTTTTTGATTCAGGTAATGGAAAAACAACGCGCTGCACAGCGCGAACGCCCCGAAGAACCACGCCATTTTTCGCCAACGGTTTTCTTTTCCAAAAAACAGAAACACCGCGAAGAGCGGGAGCAAGGGGTAGAACGATTGCTTGCACAGCAAGGCCCCAAAAAAGAAACCGCCTGCAATCCCAGCCCACGCGACCTCACCCCCAGCCCCTCTCCAAGGGAGAGAGGAGCGATTGACTGCGAAGTAGGCCGCCACCACCGCGAACAAAATCCCGTCCACCGTGTGCCAAGCCATGGGCGGGTAGCTGTGCGCCGAAACGACAAAGCCCAGCACCGCCAATTGCCAACGCCGCTCGCCCCCAACGGATCGGGGGGCCAAGACCGCCGCGCCCAGCCAGGAGTAGAGCGCCACTTTTGTGTAGAAAATCCAGCGTTCGCCGAGCACAGCGAAGTGTTCCGGCAGGCATTGCAGCTCCAAAGCACGCAACCACACCGGCAAGGGCGGGCGCACGTACACGATGTCTTGGTAAAGCACTTTGCCGTTCAGCACCTGCCATGCCAGCCCGCTCAGGAAACCACCGTCGGTTTCGTTCAGGCCGAAGGGCGCGTAGCAGAGGCAGTAGCCGCCCACGAGTGCGAAAAAGAGGAATTGGTACTGCGTTTTGGACATGGGTTACTTGGATGTCGGGCAGCCTGTGTCACTGTGGGGTGTACACTCAGACTACTGGACATTTTTCACACGACGGCACAACGCCACGACGAATATGATTTGAAAGCGTTGAGTTTCGTGTCGTTGTGCCGTCGTGCCGTTGCGTGAAACAAAAATGTCCAGTAGTGTGGGGTTCGCTTACAGCAATTCCCACTTTGGCAAAATCAAGGCGTTTTTGAGCGGCGAATCGGTGCTATTTCGCTGACTATTTTTCTTTCAATAGCACCCAGCCATTGCAGTAGGTCAAGCGTTTTTCGTCGCCTTCCATTTCGATGTGGGCATCTTCGACCACAAAACGCAGCGAAGCGCGGCGGCCAGGCAAGGAGAGAGTGCGCGCGCTTACGGGCAATGTCAGGTTGCCGTATTCTTCTACTTTTTCTTGTTTATCCCACCATGTCTGGATTGCCGGGGCGAGGCTGTACGCCTCTATGAGCGTAGATTTTCCCTCTATTTCTTGTCGCCATTCGAGCATGGTACCGTTTTCGGAAAGGCAGAAAGGAATGTCGCTGGAGACGCCTTGGCTTCTTTCCTCGTCGCTGGTGGGGCGGAGATCGGCTTTGTAAGCCATGTCGAAACCGCGCACCTCGAAGGGTTCGTAGGAGCTGGTGGCTCCTATGGTCAATCTATTTGTAACCTTTTCGCTGAGCGCCGTTTCGATTTTCAGCCAATCCAGCAGCCCGCCGTATTCCAGCCACGCGCTGTCTATGGGCGTGGGCATCAGGTCGGAGAGGGCATTGCGCCGTTCGAGGTAATTGATGGCGGAGCCGACTTGCTCCCGCTCTGGGTCGGTGAGGGGTGCGGTGCCGGGCTTCATTTTGCCGTTCTCGAATCGCCCGTTGCGCTCCAAGATGTTGGTCAAAATGCCCTTCTGGCTTCGCTCCGAAACCGAAAAGGCGCTGAGCGGGCCAAAGACCACAAAGGGCGCGAGCAGCGCGAGGGAGATGGGGATGAACTTGATGTTGTCGTTTTTGGAGAACAAAAAATAGAGGCAAGCGGCGGCGAGCCACAAGCCGAGCAGCAGCACCAAATACCGCTCCTCCGTGATTCCGTAATCGCCGATGCGCTTGCCGATGGCGACGAAAAGCAGCCCCGTAGGCGGCAGCAGCACCCACCAAAACCAGCGTTTGAATCCTTTGACAATCGCGCTGTCGTCCTCTTCGGCCAGGTAAAAATTGAGCAGGTAGGTGAAGATGCCGGCTACCGAAAACCCGATAACCAAGGAGCTCACCCAGCCTTTCGGCAGCGACCATTGCGCCCCGATTTTTGCGCCGTAGGCGTACAAGATCAGGAAGTACAAAATGACGATGGGGATGAGGATGTACTTGCAGAGGTTGCGAAACACCCAGTTGTACGCGCCGCTGCTGTCGGCCTCTTCGCGGGCGTATTTTTTCGGGAAATGAAAGAGGAAATAGGCGGTGTTGAACACGCCGGCGAGCAGCACAAATAGTTTGGCGTACACCCGCTCCTGAATGTGGGTGTTGAACAGATTGTCCACGGCCAAAACCGCCAGCGCCAGCCCGACGTAGAGGATGAACGTGAACACGCTGCCCACCACGATGTTGGCAAAAAGTTGGCGGTTATATTCCCAAAAATCTCTGACCGGGCGGGCGTTGAGATAGGGCGCCACGGCCACGGCCAAATGCGCCACCAAAAACAGCACGAAGTAGCGCGGCAAGGTGAGCCGTTCAAAATGTTCGGCTTTCGTGTCGAGCCAAAACCAGCAGCCCACCAGTGCGGCGATGCCAAGGACTTGCAGCAGCCAACTGCGGGTTTCGCTCCAACCTTTTGACTCTGAATAGGCGACGAGCGCAGTCAGGAACGGCAGGCCGAGCTGGCTCACCATCCAATTGCGCACAAAAAACTCCTCGATGTCGCCAACACTATTGTAGTCAATGAGCGCGAAACAAGCGACCGTGCCGAAGGCGGTGCAGAGCATGGTGCCGGGGAATCGGCGGCAAACTTGAAAAAAAGCGGTGAGCAGAAAGCCGGGTGTAGGTAGGCGCATGATATGAAGTGATAGAGCGATAGAGCGATGAAGTGATAGGGGATGAAGCGATTGGAGGATGGCGAAATCACTTCATCGCCCCATCACTTCATAAATTTCGAGGCAAGAAACGAACTTCCCGAAAGTTTCAAACTTTCGGGAAGTTTAGACGCGAACGGATGCTTGGCTACTTTTGCTGCCTCAAAGTTCATTTTTTCGCTTTCCCACGACTGAAGTCGTGGGCTGAAAGCGAGGCACATTGGCTTAATTACCCCCTTCCTCTCATGCGCTACTTATTTTCTATTGTTCTCTGCTCACTCGGCTACTTGCCACTTGCTACTTGCCAACTTGCTACTACGGCGTTCCCCGAATCATGGTCGGGCGATTGGAGCGGAACGCTCGAAATTTTCAACGGGAAAGGCAAAGTGCAGTCGGTGGAGATGACCGTGGAAATCCACAAAATTGACACGTCCAAAGAAGGCCGCTACACATTTGGCCTCGTGTACGGCTCGAAAGCGCAGGACTGGCGGCCTTACGAAATCCTGCCTGTCGCGCCTGAAAAGGGCATTTGGAAGGTGGACGAGAAGAATTCCATAGCGATGGAAAGTTACCTCTACGGGCCAAAACTGCTTTGCTGGTTTGTGGTGCAGGGCAGCCGCGTTCTTTGCACTTACGAAAAAACGGGCGACGACACGATGGTCTTTGAAGTCGTTTCTGGCTCGGAAACCGCCGTGAGTACTACCGGGAATACCAAACAAGGAGAGGAGGAGATTCCCGAAGTGAAGACTTTCCCGTGTTCTGTTTTTCAGCGAGCGGTGTTGAAGAAAAAGTAGGCAAGCGCTTCCTCCATTTTTTTTGAGCAGCGGGCTGAACCCCGCACTCCCTCATCACTCCAGCCCGATCTTCCCATCCGCTCCTACCACCAACTTCTTTTCGTCGAGCATGTAATTCAGCACCTGCGTCACGGCACCTTGCCGTTGCGGGGCGAATGCTTGAAGGGTTTCCTCGAATGTCAAGCGTTCGAGGCGCAGCACCTCGCGGATTTTTTTCTCATAAACTTCAAAAGTGGCTGCGGGCAGATCGGTTTTGTTGCGCCCGGTGCACACGTCGCAGATGCCGCAGCGCTTGCTGTCGGGTTCGCCGAAGTAGGCCAGCAGTTGTTGGCTGCGGCACTGGCGCGTCTCGGCAAATTGGATGGCCCGCTCCATGCGCTCTTCGGCGCGTTGCTTCCGAAGGTTAAACTTTTGCTGGTCAATTGTCAGGTTCTCGGCGGCCACCCGCTCGCGGATGAAAGTCAGTTGGGGCTTTTCCTTGCGGGGTTCGTAGAGCAGCAGGCCTTCGCTTTGAGCAGTCTGGAATACCTGCTGCACCACTTCTTTGGGGCATTTGGCGTATTTCGCAATCACCATTTCGCTGATTTCCACGAAATCCGTTTGCAAGCCGGGGTAGGCGCGGAGCAGGGTTTTCAGCACCGTGTCGGCCTGTTTGTTGCGGAGTTGGTAGTCGTAGAGTTCCTCGCGCGTGGCCGTGACGTGGGCGCGGGCGGGCGAAACCGAAGCGTCGCTCATGGCAATCCAGCCCTCCAATTCGAGCAAGCGCAGCGCGGAATGGGTGGGGGCTTGGTCGAGTTTGAAAACGTAGCAAAAATGCGAAAGGTCAAAATCGAAGCTTTCGCCCAAGCCCGCACCGATGGCCAATTGAGTGTGGCTGCCAAGGGCCCGGTAGACTTTTCGCACCAAATCCATGGGCGGGAAAGCCGCTTGCAATTGGAAGCGGAGGGTGGCCGCGTCGCCCGGCGCGTAGAGCAGCGTGGCGTACGATTTATGGCCGTCGCGCCCGCCGCGCCCCGCTTCTTGGAAAAAACCTTCGAGCGTGTCGGGCAGGTTCAGGTGCACCACGATGCGCACGTCGGGCTTGTCAATGCCCATGCCGAAAGCGTTGGTGCAGGCGATGATGCGGGTTTTGCCCGCCACCCAAGCCTCCTGTTTTGCGCTGCGCTCCTCGCTCGGCAGCCCTGCGTGATAGAAGTCGGCGTTGATGCCGTTTTGGGTCAAATAATGCGCGATGTCCTTTGTTTCGCCTCGGCTGCGGGCGTACACGATGCCCGTTCCGGGAACGCTGCGCAGGATGTGGAGCAGTTTCTCCCGCTTCCGGCTTTCGTACAAAACCGAGTAAGAGAGGTTGCTGCGCACAAAACTTTGGCGAAAAACATTCCGCGCCCGAAAGACCAGTTTTTCCTGGATATCCTCCAGAACGTCCGAAGTCGCGGTAGCCGTGAGCGCGAGTATCGGCACCTTCGGGAGCAATGGGCGCAGGTCGGCGATTTGCAGATAGGGCGGCCTGAAATCGTAGCCCCATTGGCTGATGCAGTGCGCTTCGTCCACCGCCAAGAGATTGACGTTCATACGCTTGATGCGGGCGCGGGCCATTTCGGTCTGCAAGCGTTCGGGGCTGACGTAGAGAAATTTGTACTGACCGTTGCAGGCGTTTTCAAACACCATGTCAATCTGCCGGTGGCTCATGCCGGAGAAAATAGCCGCCGCCGAGATGCCCCGCCGTTCGAGGTTGTGCACTTGGTCTTTCATTAGCGCGATGAGCGGCGACACGACGAGGCAAATGCCCTCTTGACACAGCGCAGGCACTTGAAAACAAATGGATTTCCCCCCTCCGGTGGGCAGCAGCGCGAGCGAGTCGCGCCCCTCGAGCGCCGAGCGCACGATGTCTTCCTGCAAAGGCCGGAAAGATTCGTAGCCCCAGTATTTTTGGAGAATGGCGAGGGGGGACGACTGTTTCATGGGAAGGCTGGGGTTACCTATTCTGCCATTTGCGGACTTCTGTCTCCAGGGATTCCAGAAAAACTTTGATATCTCCTGTTTGTCTTTCGGCCTCTTTTTGAGCAATTTTGCGCATTGTCTCTAAATGAGACCGACGGAGGTTGGTTTCACAAAAATTGAAAAATTTGTTTTTGATAATATTGGTTGGTTTGTCCGTAGCGCTGGCATACAGGTTGTTCGCCATTTGGATCTGCCTGACCAAAGCCTCTTCGGATATGCCGAGTAGCGCTGCATACTCGGATGGGAATTTCTGGAGGATGCCCCAAGCCCAGTCTTCTGGGATTTGGCCAGGAATGAACAAGGGCTGGATGGCCGATCCAAAGGCTTTTTCGGCTTTTGCTTTGAGCGCATTTTCTAAACTTTTGGCATCTCCATCCAAAACAAAAATGAAATCTGCCAACAACTGGAATTTCCCAAGTGCTTCAATATGTTGTTCAAATTGTGTTTTTCCCGTGTCTCGGCCCACTTTGACATCACTGGGGATAAGCCCGAGTTGGGGATTCAAGTAATCAAAGACTCCCAAAAGGAATGCCTCTGCGACATCATCTTCGCAAAGCACATTTAGTTTCTCAATGGCTTGTCCATAAAATGCTTTCTGGATGATATCACGATAGGGCGGCCTAACTTCCACGTTATCATCGGTTCGCTCTAAAAAAATACGCCCTTCTACCGGGACACAATCCAACACTACTGGGCTATGGCTAGTCACAATGATTTGCAGATCATTCCTAACAGCAAGGCGCTGCAATTCAAGCATTACCTGCTGTTGCGTGTATGGATGAAGTCCCGCCTCGACTTCGTCTATAAGGATAAGCGCATTATGTAGACTTGATATTTCCTTTGAGATTCGAAGCAAGGCTCGTTCTCCAGCTGACATGTGGAACTCCGAATATTGACTTTGATCTCTAAAAGCAAACAACAGATTGCGGCCCCCTTTTTTCAAAAGAGCCATCTCGGAATATTCAAAGGATAGAATGCGTTGAGCAAAGGAAATAAGATCCGCCGTGATTTCCTCAATCCCGAAATTCTGCTGTCCAATTTGCAAAACGCTACGGACTTCAGAAGGGCTAGTCAGATTTGCCAGTGTACGCAAATAAACAGCTCGCTCCGGTTGGGCACCTCCTTTCTGCCCCAAAAAACTCCTATTCCATTGTTTGCCCCTTGACCATTGCATTGCGTTACTTTTCCCATTGTGGATGTACCGATATTGAAACACTGTAGGTTGATCCTTGTCAGAATACTTGCTCTTTGTTTTCGTAGTTAGGTTTGGGAAAAGTGTAGCGGGCGTGAAATCTTTGGCTTTCGATCCGTCCACTTTATAGCCACAGGCACAAGAAAAAAGCACAGTAGTTTTCCCACATGCATTTGGCCCGGCCAAAACAGTCACCGGGAAATCAAACCGAACTGTCAGGTCTTTGATGCCTCTAATGTTTTGGATAGAGACTTCTTCCAAAGACTCTTTGTACTGACTTTTTTTAGCTCGAAGCTGATTCCAAACCTGTTCAAAGTGTTTTTTCATAATCGAAATTTTCATCGCAAAAATAAGCGAAATCACTTCTTCTAAAACATCAAAACCGCCGCACAGACTCAATAATGTAGAGCGGCCTGTTCTTTATCTCGCTGTAAATATTGGACAAATAAATGGACATCACATAAAGGATCAAGCAGGTAAGCGCGAAAAACACCGACATCAGCACCACCAAAAAAGCCCAGCCGGAAAGGCTTTCGACCCGTTCGCCAAAGATGTCCACATTGCTGAGTTTGACTTTGATGGCGTTGAAAATGGCTACGCCCGCCACCAACACAGAGAACAAAAAAATCCACAACAACAGGCTCCGCAGGAATGTGGTGAACGATGTGACGGCTACCAACGCCGTGCGAAATTGCTCGCCAAAACTCGCCGCCCGGTCGGGGTGCAGTGGCTCCGTGACCGGAATGCTGGCTGTGGCGTAGCCCACAAGCGCATAGTTGGCTTTCAGGTAACGGCTGTTCTCGCGGAGGCGGAGCAGCGAGTTGAGTGCGCGGCGGCTGACGATGCGCGTGTGGTGCGCCCAAGGGTCAATCTGCAAGGGCGAATAGCGGCGCAGGATGAAGTAGAAAACCTTGTACAGCAGCCGTTGCGCCACCGACAGCCGCCGCTCCTTGGCTCGGAGGTACACGATGTCTTTGCCGCCCGTGTGGGCCAAGTCCCAGAGCTGGGTGACGAGGGCAGGCTTTTCTGTAAAATCAAATTCAAAAACCACCGTGTAGTCGCCGTTGGCGCGGTCAAGCCCTGCCAAAATCGCGTTGTCGCGGTTGACGGGCGCGCTGAGGTTGAGCAGGAAAATATTTTTCCGCAAATCCTCCGGGAGCGGTTGGATGGCCGCTTCGATGCTTCCCAAATCGCAGCCGTTGTTCACCAGCACGAACTCGAAGTGGCTGAAATTTGCCGTCAACTCGCCGTACAGTCCCCCCAGCCACGCGGCCAATTGCCGCACTTCACGCTGCGACTGCAGCACACCGACGATGGAAAGGAATGATTGGCGAACGGGCATGGGTGGCAGTTTAGAGTGGCAGTGGCAGTCGGCAGTGGCAGTTATCTCAACTTCCCGAAAGTTTAAAACTTTCGGGAAGTTTGGCGCATAGTCACAAATCTGCAAAAAACTGACGCAACTCGGTCGCCTCTTTTGCTTTGATGCGGCCAGAAAGGATGAGCCGGAGTTCGCGGCGGCGGGCGGCGCTTTCGTACAGTTGCTGCTCGTCGTTCGAGAGCGGAAGCACGGGCGGCACCGGCACGGGGTTCTTTTTCTTGTCGTCCATGGCCACGAACGTGAAGTAGGCGTGGTTGCAGCGCCTCGGCTGTTGGCCTTTGATGTTGTTGGCGAACACCTCGACGTAGATTTCCACCGAAGTGCTGAACGCCCGCGTCACGCAGGCTTCGAGGGTGATGACATCGCCCAAAAAAATGGGGTTTTGGAACGAAATGTGGTCCACAGCAGCCGTCACCACATGGGCCTCGCAGTGTTTGCCCGCGCAAATCGCGCACACGATGTCCATCCAGCGCATCAAGTAACCGCCCATCAGGTTGCCCATCGGGTTGGTATCGTTGGGCATGATGAGTTCGGTCATCACCGTCTTGCTTTCGGAAACCTTTTTGGCGGGGAGGCTGGGCTTCTTTGTTGTTTTTGTCATTGTTTTGGGCAGTTATAGTCGTACGATTCGATTTTTGAAGATTGAACCGAATGATGAACTGTGATTAACGAGGTGTTTTGAAAGGAATAAAAAGTTTCAAATTGCAAATTTGGGGTCGTAAGGCACCCCGGACCTGACGACGCCGAATATGATTCTTGCGATTTTGTGCATGA
>JBJXFT010000419.1:0-18130 GCA_046155725.1 Saprospiraceae bacterium | reverse complement strand
TTTTCCGGATTCGCTGCCCGTCCAGGCAGCCACCGGTTCGTAGAGGAATGCCCCTCCTTCCGTTTGGTCAAGCACAACAGCGATAGAGGCAGCGGCTGTTATGGCAGGAGGGTTTTCAATGATTCCCCACGGTGGGGGAGTATCATCATTTAATTTTGAAGTTTCGGCGTTATGAGAGCAGCCATATTCGCGTTCGTTTGGGTTGTGTACATGCTGCGCGGAGAGCTGGATTGAGCAAAAAAATTGTGCCAGACAAAGAAGGCACGTGAAGGGAGCGATTGCAAAAAACAATTTTTTCATAGAACTCTTTTTGTTTGTGAAGATGGTGAGAATATTCTTTTTAAAGAATGGACTGTGTTATTTCAAACCATTGATGGAACAAAAGTATCGGCGCACCAAACCGGCCGCCCAAGGGTTGAGTTAAAGGCCACATTCAATGAGTCAACGGTAAAAGTTTCCTTTGTTCATGAATTTTTTTCGCAATGATCGCACTCTGGATCAAGCAGTTCTCGTGCAAGCCAATCCCGTTTGTATAGCCTCCGACAAAATAAATGTTGTTTTTCCCCTGATGCAATTTGAGCTGTTTTTGTGATCGCAACAAGTCAAAATCGCAAATATTTCTACTGAACTCCTTGATTAGCGGCAAGCCATTGGTGTCCTTCAGAATATATTTTTCCTCTATTTTTTGAATAGGGTTTACTGTTACAAAAAAATAATCATCATCACCATCGCTATTTTTTCCACCATTGGACAAATTCTGATGCTCGTTGCAATTATAGGTAATGGTGTAGTGGGTGTTTTTATCTTCCGAAGGGTCCTTTACCAAACAATTATAGGCAGAGAAATCAGCCCTGTTAACGGGCAAGTAGTTTATATCGCAATGTGCGACAGACAGCATTTTAGCGTATTTGATTTTAGATATAATCTGATTTTGTTTTTCAGAAAGCATTTCAGAATAGTGGTTATATAAGTCGTCTGCGTGACAGGCAAAGACTACCTTATCTGCAAATACTTCTCCATTCGAGTATTGAATCTTGAATCCAACATCCGTTTTTTCTATCTGTGGACTTTCGGACTTAATAATGTTTTGAGATGGAATTGCTTTAGCAAGATTTTCTATCCAACTACTAGCGCCGTTTTTAAAATTAAAGCGAACTGCCGAAGGGATCTTATTGTGTTTAAACCCGCATTGCAAGGAATAAAAATTCATAACAAAGCTTACTGGAAGGCTTTCCAAGCCCTCCGGAGGATAAAAGAATAAGCCTTGAATACGTGGATATAGATATTGGGTGAGGAATTTTGGCGAATACCCTTTTTCTTCAAAATATTCCTTTACGCTATACCATCTGAACGTTTTATTTATTAAAACTTCTACTGCCTCTTTCTTAAACCTATCAATATTTTCTACCAGCTCAGCATCCTTCAGCTCGCTTTCTTTAAACAAGAAACTGTTAGTTGAAAAAAATGTAGTGTTCACTTTAACCTGGCCTGTTGAAGAATTCGTTTTCTCCAGCAAATTTGAAAGCTTGCTATAGGTCTTTGGATTAAAGTCATTCACAGCCATATCCACACACTTTTCTTTGTTGTTATGAACAATTTTTCGAGTATGGGCATTGCCGCCCAAACGGCTTTCCCTTTCAAAAAGGACAAAATCAATATGTTTGGATTGTAGAAAGTAGGCTAATGACAGGCCGGAAACACCTCCCCCTATAATCGCAATTGTTACATTGCTATTTGATTTTTTTAAGACTTGCTTGTTCATGGTGTGTGCGTTCTTGGTTGGTGAAATTTTCTTTGTTTAGCAGTTTGTAATTTTTTAAAACCATTAATGGAACAAAAGAACGGGCACACAACACCCCCAGCCCAACAGATGAGCCAAAGGCCAGATCCAATGAGTTTACGGTAATACCTACCTTTGTTTCAAATTGAAAAGCGATGGAATCAATCGGTTTGAAGGCGCCTCAAAATTTCACTTTTTTGTACCTGCACTTCTGCTTGCTGTGCATGTTTACTTCAAATCTGTCCGCACAGAAACCCGAGCTGGTGCCCAAATATGAAAAGCAGCTCCAGGAGTCGAGCACAGACAGCGCGCGGGCCATGAACCTTCAATACCTCTCTTTCAACCTGTCACAGAGCGACCCTATCCGCAGTGTGAAATATGGCGAAGAAGCCCTCCAGGTTGCAGAAAAAACGGGCGATGCCAAACTGCTTTCGCAGTGCCAAAACGGGGTAGGTTGGGCCTTTTTTTCGACTGGAAACTATTCCCGGGCAAGGGCCTTGCTCGATTCTTCCATCCAGTATATGCGGGCAACACAGGATTATTTCGACCTCGCGCCGGTTTGCAACAATCAGGGATGGGTCTGCCTCAAACAAGGCGACAAGCTCGGCGCGCTCCGGTATTTTCGAGAAGGGCTGAATGCCGCAGAAGCGAGCAAGTCTAAAGGAAGAATTGCTTTTATGAATCGAAGCCTGGCTTCGTTTTACAATTCGCAGAAAGAGTTCGTCAAATCCATTCAACATATCGAACGGGCTGTGGAGATTTTAGAGATGCTCGGTGATACCGCACAAATCGGTGAATGCCTGCTCACACTTGGCAACACCTACAGCGGCATGGGACAGAACGAGACTGCGATTGAATATTATAAGAAAACCTTGCCGATGGCACGCCAAAAGGGCGACCTATTGGGGGAAGGGCTGATATTTGAAAACTGGGGGATTGCACTCAGCCAAATGGGGAACTTCGACGAGGCTTTTTCAAAATTGGAGGAGGCACGCCAAGTGTTCGAACGACTGAACGAACAAATCGAATTGGCTTTCCTTCAGCTCACCATTGGTAAAACCTACATGATGAAAGGCAACACCGCCCAAGCCATCGTTCCGCTGGAAAAAGCCCGCCGTATCAGTGCCGAACTGCAAATAAACGATGTGCTGACGGAGCTTTTGCCTGAGCTCCATAAGGCTTATGCCGCTACGGGGTCTCCTGAAAAAGCCTACCAAACCCTTTTGGCTTATCAAACCCTGCGCGATACTTCCGCTGCCGAAGCCAGTCATCGCGAACTACAACGGCTCCAAACGGAATTCGAGACAGAGCGCAAGGAAAAAGACATTCAAATCAAAACGCTGGAAAACTCGCGGCTCCAATCGCGGTTTTGGCTTGCGCTGGCTGGCTTTGGGCTTGCGCTCATGGCTGGGTTTGCCTTCTGGTACCGTGCCAGGCAGCGCCGGAAAACCAATGCAGCCCTTGAATCAAAAAACCTGGAAATCTTAGCCCAAAAAGTCGAAGCCGAGCGGCTGCGCGAGCGAGCGGAACATTCTGAAGCGGTCAAAGAAAAATTTCTGGCGGCTATGAGCCACGAAATCCGAACCCCCATGAACGCCATCGTCGGCCTCAGCCAATTGCTTGATGCAGGAAATCATGAACCCACCGTGGCTCACAATATTTCCATCATCCGACAATCGGGCGAGCATCTGATGACCATTCTCAACGATGTGCTAGACCTTGCAAAAATGGAAGCGGAGAAAATAGAATTGCGCCCTCAGCCAATTGTTTTGCAGGCGCATCTGGAATTTATCCGCGATACATTCGCCGCCCGTGCGCAGGAAAAAGGTCTGGCGCTCCGGCTCGAAACCGGCTCAAACTTGCCGCAAAATATCATCGCAGACCCCGTGCGCTTTGGTCAAGTGCTAAATAATTTGGTGTCAAACGCCATCAAATTCACCCATGCTGGCGAGGTGGTTCTTTCAGTGACCAAAACCAATATCCCAATATCCAATTCTCCCAATACAACCATCACTTTTTCGGTAAGAGACACCGGAATCGGGATTCCACTGGAAAAGCAAGCCGCTGTCTTTGAGGAGTTTACACAGGCGGATTCAGGAATTGCCGTCACTTATGGCGGCACAGGACTAGGCTTGAGTATTGCACGCAGCCTCGTGAATCAAATGGGCGGATCTCTTCAGTTGCGCAGCAAGCCCGGGCAGGGTGCTGAATTTTTCTTCAGCTTGAATTTGCCTGTTGCCAGTCCTGAAAGCCTGGCTGCTCAAATTCAAGACCAAGGCAAAACCCTTATTCCAAGGCTCTTATGCAAAAATCCGGTCCATATCCTTTTGGTGGAAGACAATGAATTCAACCAAGCCGTGGCGCAACAAACGATCGAGGCCATTTGCCCAGAAATAAAGTTGGAAATAGTCGAGGGTGGCGAACAGGCCCTTGAACGGATTAAAACCGAGTCTTTCGACCTCATTTTGACCGACCTCCAGATGCCCGAAATGGATGGCTATGAAACGGCCAGGCGCTTGAGATCTTCAAATTTTGAAGGCCCCATCGTGGCGTTGACGGCAAGCGCAGTGCGCACAGAAGAACCCAAATGTCTCGAGGCTGGTATGCAGGAAATGTTCCTAAAGCCAATTGCGCCTTCGGAAATGGCGGCCCTGCTGCTGCGCTACATTCCAGAAAAGTTGAGCCTGGGAGGCAGTTCCGAGCCCACAGAGAACGTCAGTCTTTCCAGCGAAGAGGCTCCGCTGCCGCCTACCCTCTTGCATTTTTCAGGAGAAAACCAAGCCCTGGCGCGACAACTTTTGGACATTATCAGAACAGAACTCAGCGAACACTTGCCAGCGGTCCAACAACTTCGAACCATTTTAGGCGACGAAGGCATCAGAAAAAGAGTCCACAAAATACGGCCACAACTCACCGCGCTTGGGCTTCTGGAGCATAAACCTCTGCTGGACGCGCTGGAACAAAATACGCTGGCGGATGCCGAATTCTGGGCGAATGTCCGAACCTTGGAGTCCATTTTAGAAAAAACACTTGCCGAACTATAGTCATTGCTTATGGATCTGATCAGAACTGTAATCGTAGAAGACGATCCTTTTGCTTCTGCCCAATTGCGGATGCTACTGCAAGACCGACACCCACGCCTGCAAATCCTCGCCATTTGCGCCGATGGTCTGGAGGGCCTGCGAGCCATTCAAAATTTTAAGCCCGATCTTGTTTTCACCGATGTGGAAATGCCCAATCTGGATGGCCTGGAAATGTTGCGACGTTTGGAGAAGCCTGATTTTGAGGTTGTTTTCATCACCTCTTTTGACAAATATGCCATTGGTGCCCTGCGGCTAAGCGCGCTGGATTACCTGCTCAAGCCCGTCAACCCTGCGGAACTCGATGCCACTGTGGCGCATTTTCTTAAAAAAAGAGAGACAAAACTTCGGAGCGAGGGCATCATCCAGAACTTTCTGCACAATATCAGTACGGGGGAAAATGCTCAGCAGCGGCTCGCAGTTGCTACCACTGAAGGGACGCATTTTGTTCCCTTGGCCGATTTGTTCCGAGTGGAAGCAATGTCTAATTATGCCCGAATTTTTGTCCGGAACAGCAAACCTATCACGGTATCCAAGACCCTGAAAGACCTGGAAGAATCCTTGCCCTCCAACATTTTTCTGCGGATTCACAAGTCGCACCTGGTCAATCTTCTGCACATCAAAAACCTGCTTCCAGAGCAGCGTTTGAGCCTTTCCAATGGTGATGTGCTGGAGGTATCGCGAAGGAGGTGGGCGGAGGTGCAGCGAGCGGTGGGGTAAACTCAAGTTACTTCACAAATTCAACCAATACACCACTTTCAGCACCACAGCCTTGTTTTTTGGAGAAAAGACTTTGACGGGCGAGTTGGGGATTTTGCAACACATCCAAAACCTAAGAAGCCGCCTGGCGTTTCGATTGTAAGGGTAAGTACAAATTGTACCCACCCTTTGGAGAGTTGCTCATCCCGGCTGCGCATTCGACGGATATATTGCTTGGGGTCGTTGCTGTCCGTCAGAAAGGACACCACATCCTCAATCACAAACCACCACTCCTCATTAGAAGATGCTTTGATTTTGCCCCAAATCAAAACCCCCGCCACGCAAAATGCAAGACGGGGGTTTCGTATTTCTGCCAAATTTCCGAAGAGTTTCACACCCCAAAAATCGCCCGGCCCAAATACGTGGCCGCATCCCCCAGTTCTTCTTCGATGCGCAAGAGTTGATTGTACTTCGCCACCCGGTCGGAGCGGCTGGCCGAGCCGGTTTTGATCTGGCCCGTGTTCAATGCTACCGCAAGGTCGGCGATGGTTGTATCCTCCGTTTCGCCAGAACGGTGGCTGATGATGGAAGTGTAGGCGTGGCGCGTGGCGAGGTTCACGGCGTTGATAGTCTCGGTGAGCGTGCCTATCTGGTTGACTTTGATGAGGATTGAGTTGGCCACTTTCTCGTCAATGCCGCGCTGGAGCCGCTCCACGTTGGTCACAAAAAGGTCGTCGCCCACTAATTGGATGCGGTGGCCGAGCGTTTCCGTCTGGAGTTTCCAGCCCGCCCAGTCATCTTCGGCAAAGCCGTCTTCGATGGAGTAAATGGGGTAGCGGTTGCACCAATCTTTCCAGAACGCCACCATGTCTTTCGAGGAATAGCGGTCGCCCGTTGATTTTTTGAACACATATTCGCCCTTCTCCGCGTCGTAGAATTCGGAAGCCGCAGCGTCGAGCGCAATCACAATATCGTCCAAGGGGCGCAGGCCGGCAGCCTCAATCGCCATCATCACCATCTGGATGGCCTCTTCGTTGCTTTTTATGGCAGGAGCAAAACCGCCCTCGTCGCCCACATTGGTCGTGTAGCCTTTGTTCTTGAGCACCTTTTTGAGGTGGTGAAATACCTCCACGCCCATGCGCAAGCCTTCGCTGAAAGTGTTGGCGCCCACGGGCATTATCATGAATTCTTGAAAGTCAATGCCATTGTCGGCGTGTGCGCCGCCGTTGATGATGTTCATCATCGGCACAGGCAGCACATGGGCGTTCACGCCGCCGAGATAGCGGTAGAGCGGTTGGCCGAGTTCTTCGGCTGCTGCACGGGCCACCGCGAGGCTGACGGCGAGAATCGCATTTGCGCCGACTTTGCTTTTTGCACGGGTGCCGTCGCAATCTATCATGAGGCGGTCAAGACGGATCTGGTCGCTCACTTCCTGCCCAAGGAGTTCGGGGCGCAGGATGATTTCTATGTTCTTCACGGCGCGGCGCACGCCTTTGCCGAGGTAGCGGTCTTCGTCGTCGCGGAGTTCCACCGCTTCGTGCGCGCCAGTGCTTGCGCCGCTCGGCACAGAAGCACGGCCTATAAAGCCTGCTTCGGTCCACACTTCTGCTTCTACGGTGGGGTTGCCCCGGCTGTCGAGGATTTCTCTGGCTAATACTTCGCGGATTGCGCTCATTTTAATGTTGATTTATTGAAACGGTGATTTGGTTATTGGTGAGGGAGCGCGGGGTTCAGCCCGCGTCGTGATATGGGGTAGGTTCGCGTCGTTGAGGCAAACCCGCCTTCGTTGAAACTACGGCGGGTAAAAAGGAGCGCAAAAGTAGGCAAACGTTGCTCATTTTATCTGACAGTTCAGCAACTTTTCCCCTTCTATAAAACCTTCGAGCACATCGCCGATTTGCACAGGGCCTACGCCCGCCGGGGTGCCGGTGAAAACGCAGTCGCCTTTTTGCAGCGTGAAATAGCGCGAGAGGTGCACGATGAGGGTTTCAAAACTAAAAATCAGGTCGCGCGTATGACCGTCTTGCACCAGGTTCCCATTTTTTTTGAGTTGGAAATGAATGTCTCGCGGGTTTTTCAAATTTTCCAAGGGCACAAACTGGCTCAGCGGCGCGGAGCGGTCAAAGCCCTTGGCAATTTCCCAAGGGTGGCCTTTTGACTTGAGTTTGTCCTGCAAATCGCGGGCGGTAAAATCAATCCCGAACGCCACGGCATCAAAGTACCGATGGGCAAATTCGGGCTGCACCGAGCGGCCGTTCTTGCAGATGCGCAGCACCATTTCACCTTCGTAATGAAGGTCTTGCGTGAAGTCAGGATAATAAAACGGCCGGTTGGCGAGCAGGAGCGCGGTGGGCGGCTTCATGAACACGAGTGGCTCCGAAGGCAGAGGGTTGTTCAGTTCTTTGGCGTGGGCGGCGTAGTTGCGCCCGATGCAAAAAATCTTCATGAAAGAGGTTGAGGATGTTGAGGGCGTTGAGGGTGTTGAGGGTGTTGAGAATGTTGAGTGCAAAACCTCAACAATCTCAACAATTATAGCCCGTAGGAAAGTGTGACCGCCCAAGCGGAGTTTTTCAAATCGCCGTACAAAGCATCAGCCGTTTGTTTGCCTATTTTTTGAAGGCCGCGCGAAATGCGGAAGTGCAGCCCCAGATTCCCCAAGTCAATGCCCCCGCCCGCTTGCCAGCCGTAGTCGAACGTTTCAAAATCATCTTTGCTGAAATTGTTGGGCAGCCCCTCGATTTTGCCATCGGCGGTAGCCAACAGAGACGCGTGCATCCCGGCGTGCAGGTTCAAAAAACCGAGCAGGCGGTATTCGAGCGACACGGGCAGTTCCACATAATTGAGTTTCACTTCTGGCCGGGTGCCGTTCGTGAAATCGTAGGTGGTGCCTTTGGTGCTGAACAACAGTTCGGGGCGCAGCGACATTCGACCTTTAGCAAAAGGGATTTGCGCAAAGCCTCCGCCCGTGATGCCGATGCGCGATTTTTTGTCGGTGGCATTCGCGTCGTCGTAAAGATTGGAGCCGTTCACGCCAACTTTGAACCCAAAGCGCGGCTTGCCGTCGGTCATTTGGGCGTTCAGCGAGCAAAGCCCAAGCAAACAAAAACTGGAAAAGAGGAAGAGGTTTCGGACCGTTTTCATACGCATAGAAATTTAGATTTTGAACGAATGGCTTTGCTCCTGAAGAAGGAATGCGACAAAAGTAGGCCGGAATTTTGGAACGCGAAAAAAGAACCCTCGGCTCAAAAGCGATACACCGCTACGCCAGATTTGGTTTGGACAAAAAGCCGTTTTTTAGAAATCCAAAGCACGGCGCCCTCCCATTGCGCCCCCGACGGGAGGGGTATTTTTTTGGAGGAAAGCCCCCGCCAGTTTTCTGCGCGGATGCCGCCTTTTTCAAGGAAAAAAAGTGTGCCGTTTTCCACCTCAAATTGAAAAACGCCTTTGAACGGCAGGGTTTTGTCCAATTGGGCAAAGGCATCGAACACCGCCACGCCTTGCGCGGGGTCGCTGAGGAAAACCGCTTGGCCGCCGTCGTCGCGGATGCAGGTGGGAGCGAAGGATTGGGCGAATGCCAAACTGAGCGGCTGGCTTTCGGTCAATTTTTCCCCTGCCGTGGAAAGTTTGAGCAAATGCGAAGTAGCCTCGTCGTAGGCCCACAGGTTGCCATCGGCTGCACTGGCGAGGCAGCGCACGGCGGGGAAACCTGCTTCTGCCAGATTCAACCTGCCCAGTTCGGTCATGTTCCTGTCCAAGAAAACGGCGGTCTGGAAATCGGCGTACCACACCAAGATTTTCAGTGGGTTGGAAGCATCTATGAATCCAGCAGTGCCAAGGCGGTTGTTGGAATAGCGCGCGACGAGACTGCCCGTGGAGTCATATTTTTCAAGATCAAAACCGTGGGCGAGGTAAGTATTGGCGAGGTGGTCGGCGGCGGCGAAGTGGGCGTTTTGTGGGATTGAAAAAAGGAGGGCACAGGTATCCTGCGCTTGTGCGCTTGCCGGCAAAAGCCAGAGGGCAACCGGCAAAAGCACAGCGGCTATACTTTTCATTTCTCGCTTTCAATTTTGCGGCAAAAAACTGGCAAGTATCTCTTCGCCGCTACTACCGGTCACCGCGCTTGAAGCTAATGGGTAATTGAAATAGCGGCTGAGACCGATTTTGTCAATCAGGATTTCGGCCTCAATGCCCCGCTCGTACATTGGCCCTTTGAGCCAGATGTTCACACGGTTGATCTTGCCGCGAATCCCAGGTTGTTTGATTACCTGATGAATGCGCGGCACCACGATGTCAATCGCTTCAAAAACAGACATTTCGTCAAGCCAGTCTCCATCAAGAAGCAAAATATAGGATGTGCTCGGCCACGGATACACGGGTATCAGTGCCGCAAAACGGAAGCTACGACCTTCATTTTCAAAAGACTCGAGCACCTTCATGGTATTCTCTACCAATGCATTTGGAACCATAAAAAAACGCCGTTTACTGGATCATCAATCGCGGAGAGAAACTGCTCAGCCTCAGCCAGAGTCCGACCCGTGTCATACCGAGCGGTTTCTTTCCACATGCTTACTTTCGACCAATTTGAGTCAAGTGCAAAGTCAAAGTCCCTCGCACGCTCAAAAGCATTCTGCAACCCGCTCAAGACCAAGAGTGTGTCAAATCGGTGTACCTTAAGGTTGATCAATTTCATGTAAGGTTTTTGCTCGTCAAACAACTCGTCAATATCCAAATTCTTACAAATCACTGCCTTCAATGCCAACTCGATCACATACCCTCCCATATAGTAAGCACCGTCAAAATGACCCATTGCGAGCAATTGCCTCGCTTCCGCAAGCCTTTGGAGCGCCAAAGATTTTATTTCTGAGCTGGTCCTCATGTTTTTCTTAACCCTGCACAAATGTAAAACCTTTTCAGCGCAAGCGGGGATCCTGTCTCAAAATAGGGCTGCCACTTTACTCCCCTAATCCCGAACTTGCACCCTTATTAAAACGACACAAAATCGTGTACAGCCAAGAAGAGCAACGCTCCCTCTACGAACTTTCCAAAAAACTCCTTTTCAGCTCGCAAGCCGACCTCTTTGCAGAGCCTCCTGCCGAACGCGCCGAAGACCTCAGCCGCGTGCTGCGCTACCACGAATGGCGCTACTATGTGGGCAACGACCCCGTCGTCAGCGACTTCGAGTACGACCAACTTTACAAGCAACTCGAAACCATCGAAGCCGCTCACCCGCAGTTGGTCACGCCCGACTCTCCCACCCAGCGCGTGGGCAAAGACCTGACGGAGGACTTGGCCCAAGTGGCGCACCTCACGCCCATGCTCTCGCTGGACAACAGCTACGACGCGGAGGATCTGAACGATTTTGATGCGTCGGTGAAAAAACTCTGCGGCCTCGAAAAAGACGCGGGCGTGGAGTATTGCGTGGAGCCAAAATACGACGGCGGCACCATCGTGCTCGTCTATGAAAACGACCGCCTCGCCCGTGCCGCCACGCGCGGCAATGGCGCGGTGGGCGACGACATCACGCTCAATATCCGAGCTTTGAAATCCGTGCCGCTCCAAGCCGCGTTTTCCAAGCGCGGCATCGCCAAAGCCGAACTGCGCGGCGAGGCGCTCATCCGAAAAGATATTTTTGACAAAATAAACACTGCCCGGCAGGCCGCCGGCGAGCAGCTGTTCGCCAACCCCCGCAACGCCGCTACCGGCGCGCTGCGCATGAAAGACCCCAAGGAAACCGCCGCGCGCGGTCTCGAAGCATTCCTCTACCAAGTGGGCTATGCAGTGGACGGCGAAGGGAACGACGTGCTTGCCAAATTCAGCAGCCACGACGAGAGCATCCACCTGCTCGAAAGCTTTGGGTTCAAAACCCCGGCCTCACCCCCAGCCCCTCTCCCAATTGGAGAGGGGCTGGGGGTGAGGCCGCCCGCCACCAAAACCTGCCCCAACATCGCCGAGGTCATCCAATTCTGCACCGACTGGCAAGAGTACCGCGACGAATACCCCTACGAACTGGACGGCATGGTGGTGAAAGTGAACAGCCTCGAAATGCAAGAGAAATGCGGCTTCACGAGCCACCACCCGCGCTGGGCCATCGCATTCAAATTCAAGGCGCGGCAGGCTACCACGCGGCTGCGCGATGTGGAATTCCAAGTCGGAAAAACGGGGGCGGTCACGCCTGTTGCCAAGCTGGAACCCGTTGCGTTGGCGGGCGTGACGGTGCAAAATGTGAGCTTGCACAACGAGGAGTTCATCCGCTCGAAAGACCTCCGCATTGGCGACCAAGTGCTGGTCGAAAGGGCGGGCGACGTGATTCCGTACATCGTGAAAAGCCTGCCCGAGCTGCGCGACGGCTCGGAGCGCGAGATACATTACCCCAAAAACTGCCCGGTGTGCGGCTCTGTTTTGGTGAAGCCAGAAGACGAGGCCATATGGCGCTGCGAGAATGCTGAATGCGAGGCGCAGGTGCTGGCGCGCATGGTTTTTCATACTTCCAAACACGCGATGGACATTGAAGGGCTGGGCGAAAACAGCATCGAAAAATTCTACAAACTCGGCTGGCTGCACAGTATCGCCGACCTGTATCGGCTGGACTACGGAGCGATTGCACAGTTGGACGGCTTTGGCGAAAAATCTTCCGCCAACTTCCGCACAGCCGTGGAGCGCGCCAAAAAGCAGCCGATTTACAGGCTGCTGCACTCGCTCAGTGTCCACCATTTGGGGCTGGGCACGAGCAAGCGCTTGGCTGCGGAAATCGGGCACGTCCTCGATCTGAAAGATTGGGACTTGGAAAAATACCAGACCATCAAAGACATCGGCCCCGTGGCCGCCAAAAACGTTTCCAACTTTTTCCAAAACCCGCACAACGTCGAGCTGTTAGAAACGATGGAGGCACTCGGCGTGAACCTTCGCCAAACCGACGAGGACAAAAAAGCCGACGTGAACACCGATGGGCCGCTTTACGGGCGCAGCATTCTTTTCACCGGAACGCTCTCGCAAATGACCCGCGAAGAAGCGGAGAAGAAGGCCGCCGCCGCCGGGGCCAGCCTCGCCAGTGGCGTGAGCAAACACCTGAGCATCCTCGTGGTGGGCGAAAAGGCTGGCTCGAAGCTCAAAAAGGCGCAGGCTTTGGAGGTGGTGGAGATTTGGACGGAGGCGGAGTTTTTGGAGAAAGTGACGGAAGTGGCCTAACTTTCGCACAAAATCAACCCTCATGTACATTTACAAAAACATCATCACCATCGAAGCGGGCAAGCGCAATGGCAAGCCTTGCATCCGAAGTATGCGCATCACGGTGGAAGACGTGCTGCGCTGGCTGGCTTCGGGCATGAGCACGGAAGAAGTCATTGAGGATTTTCCCGAGTTGACCCGCGAAGACATCCTCACCGCGCTTGAGTTTGCAGCAAATCGTCAGGAGCGCACCGTTGCGGCCGCATGAGATTGCTGATTGACCAAAACATCTCGCACCGCCTGAAAGCGCGGATTGCGTCGGCGTTCCCAGAGGTTTTTCATGTCAAAGACCTTGGGCTTACCGATTTCCCAGACCCCGTTATTTTTGAAATTGCCCGCCGCGACAATTTTGATGCCGTGCTGACGCTCGATGAGGATTTCCACAACCTTGTGATGGAGCGTGGGGCACCACCAAAAATCATCTGGCTTCGCTTGGGCAATTGCTCGACGGCCGTTCAGGCCAAGGCCATCCTCGACAATGCCGTGATTATCGAAGCATTTTTAAACACCGAACTGCACGAAGTTTTGGAAATTTTTCGCTGAAAGGTGCAGGTGCTAGAGGTAGTGGAGATTTGGATGGAAGCGGAGTTTATTGCCTCGACATCCACTGTTTAGGAGAACGGCTGGTGTGGAAAATAGCAAGCACAATTACGATTTCGTCTTTCACCCTAAAAATCACGATGTAGGGGAAACGCCGCAAAACCGCCTTCCGGGCTTCACCTTCCACTTTTGCAAAGGCTTTAGGGGTTTGGGAGATACTTTTGACGACACGCTCCAATTCGCGGGCGAACTCTTTGCCGAGGTTTTCTTTTTGCGCATCGTACCAATCAATAGCTTCCCAAAGTTCCGCTTCAGCAGCCTCATGGAGTTCAATTGGAAAGGCCATAACGGGCTGCGATTTGGGCTTGAATGGAAGACCATGCCACGGTTTTTGCTGTCCCTTGTGCTATGGATTGATCTCGGGATCTGGTTTCTGTCCGTTGTGCGGGAGTCAATTCGGTTTCGTCTTGAGAGATGGTGTGCAAAATTTCTTGCACCAGCAACAAGCGTTCTGTGACACTCAATCGAGCAATTTCAGCAATCAGTTCAGCCATGATATGTAAGTTTTTAGGCCACAAATATACCTTGCCCGAAGGATTTGCTCAAATTCTGTTAGCAAGTGTCCAACGAGTCAATTCACAGATTTTTTGATGAAGCACAAAACGAAGCCAACCCCTCCAAACCCGCGCAGCAAGCCCGAACCGCAAAGCGCAAAAACTGCTTCCCCCGCCACCCCGCCCGCCCTTTGGCTTTTGCTCGGCATCCTGCTGGCTGCTACGCTGGCGGCCTATCTGCCCACTGCCCTGCTCAACGGTTTTACCAATTGGGACGACTTGGAGTATGTGGTCGAAAACCCCTTTTTGTCGCTCACATGGGAGCATCTCCCGCAACTGTTGACGCGCCCGGTGGCCTGCAATATCCACCCGGTCACCATGTTCTCGCTGGGGATTGACCACGCCTTGGGCGGCAACAAAAATGCTTTCCCGTACCACGCCACCAGTCTTTTCCTGCACTGCTTGAACACGGTGCTGGTGTTCTTTTTTGCCCGCAGGGTCTTGCGGGGCAATTGGCTGGCGGCGTTTGTGGCCGCGCTGTTTTTTGGCATCCACCCCATGCACGTAGAGTCGGTGGCTTGGGTGGCGGCCCGCAAAGACGTGCTGTACACGGCCTTCTTTTTCCTTGGGCTGTTGGCCTATTTCCGTTTTCTCGACACGCGCCGTTGGGGCTGGTACGCGCTCGCTTTTGGCCTCGCCGTGCTGTCCTGTTTTTCAAAACCGGCTGCCGTGGTGTTCCCCTTGGTGATGCTTTTGGTTGATTTTGCGGAACGCCGCGCCTTGTGGAGCCGGGCGGTTTGGTTGGAAAAAATACCTTTCTTCGTGCTATCACTTTGGGTGGGCAAAATAACCCTCGATGCGCAGGCACAGGCCATGCACGCTTACCAATATTCGGCGGGCGAGAACCTCGTGATCGGCATTTACGGCTTTATGCAATACTTCATCAAGGCGTTTTGGTGGGGCGATATGTCGGCGTTTTACCCTTACCCAAAAAACCGGGCGGATTTGCCGCAGTCGTTTTATTCCTACGTCCCGATGTTTCTGGTGCTGGTGGGGGCCACCCTTTGGTCGCTTCGGCGCACACGGGTGGTGGCGTTTGGCATCGGTTTTTATGCCGTCACTATTGCGCTGGTGCTGAAAGTGGTGGCGGTGGGCGGGGCCATTTTGGCGGAACGCTACACATACATCCCTTACGTCGGGCTGTTCCTGATATTGGGCTGGCTCATTTCCCGATTGCCCGCCGGAAGCTTGGGAAGGCGGGGCGCAATAGTGGCCGTGGCCGCCTTCGCGCTGCTGTGCATCTGGAAAACACGCCAGCAGACCGCGCTTTGGAAAGACACCGTGACGCTTTTCAGCGAGGCCATCGAGCATTACCCTTCGGCCAATATCATCTATGTGAACCGAGCCATTGAGTACCAAAACCGCAAGCAGCACGACCTTGCCCTGCGCGACCTGAACACTGCCGACAGCATCGAGCCTAACCACGAGGGCACTATCAAGGCACGCGGGTTCCTGCTTTTTGAAATGAAAAAATATGCCGAGGCGCTGGAAGATTTCAAGTGGCTGCAACGGGTTTACCCCGACGAACCCAAACGCCTGCTGATGGAAGGCGGAAGCCTGGTGAACCTTCAACGGCACCAAGAAGCCATCGGGGTGTACGACCGCCTTTTGAACAAAGACAGCACTCAGGCACAGGGGCTGAACGACCGGGCTTCCGCCAATTTTTTCTTGAAAAACTATCCTGCCGCCATCGCAGACTATACCCGCGCCATTCGGTACGAAAAAACAAAGCGCGGCGATTGCTTCAAAAACCGGGCGGCTTCCTATCTGATGACGGCGCAATACGCCCGCGCCATCGCCGACGTGGATTCGGCGCTTGTGTATCAGCCCAAGGAAGGCACCCTCTATTATTACCGCAGCGCGGCCGCGGGCAAGTTGGGGCAAAAAGGCGCGGCTCTTTCCGATGCGCTCAAAGCGCAAAGCACGGGGTATGCTTTGCCGCCGGGCTATTTGGAGGGGCTTAAATGATTGCTGATTATTGATTGATGGTTGCTGATTTTACAAAGGCTTGGCGCCCCCCGTGTTCCTATTGCCGCTTCAAAAGCTGCGACGGTTTGGCTGCCGAGGTATTGCGGTCAATCGGCTGGCCTTTCACCTCTGTCAAAGTGTCCATGTCGTACTTGGCCTCGTACACGAGTTCGCCAGTCGGGCTCCATTTGCGCAGGTATCCGTGCTTTTTGTTGTCTTTGAGCGTGGTGACGAACTGGATTTTCCCGTCTTCGTACCAGAGCGTGTCGCCGCCTTGCCTTTTTCCTTCTACAAAATATTGCACCTCTTTCAGTTGGCCGCTGGGGTAGTAAATGGCCGTGCGCCCATGCTGTTCGCCATTTGTAAAATACCGCTCGGCCATCAGTTTGCCGTCGTTGTAGTAGTCGGTCATCTTGCCTTCTTTTTTGCCATCCACCATTTGGGCGCGGCGCGAGACTTGGCCGTTTTCAAAGCGTTCGACCCGTTCTTGGTTTTTGGGGGTGGGTGTTTCACAGGCATTTGCCCATAAAAAAATGAAGAGGAAAAGGAGGGGCGAGGAATACGGGTGAGTCATAATCCTGAGTGCGGTGTTGAATCAGCATTTCAAAAAGAGAGGCCGCCAAGTGAATGACGACCTCTGTCGGTATCGAATTTTACTTGATTAGGGTTTCGCGCTCAGCGAAACCATTTGTTTTGCCCCTTCTCATTTCCACGGCAGTTTGTTCACTATGCGGCCAATGACGGTGCCGTGGCGAACGCCCTCATCGCAGTCCATGCGGAAGTGCACGCCCAATGGCACACGCGACCAAGCGTTTTCTGCCGCCATCTCGTAGAAACTGCCGAAAGTGCGCGGCATGCCTGCGAAGTCCGTGCGGTTTTCGTGGCAGCGGTCGGTCATTGAGTAGGCATAACCGAACACATCGCCCAGGATTTCTGCGCCCGCGCCGCCCATGGTAGAGTGGCCGGATGGGTAAGCAGGGAATGATGGCGTGACCCCCGCATCGCCCGTGAGCGGGTTGAAGAGGGCCGGTTTCCAGCTCGGGTCCATCACCCGGTTGATGTAAGTCTGTGGGCGCTCCACGTTGTAGAGATACTTTGATTTCCAGCAGGCCACAGAAGCATCGTTTAGTGCCATGCCCATTTTCACGGTCATGAAGATGGCGGTTTCGAGGTTGCTGTCTTCGAGTTTCATCACTTGGTCGCCGATGGCGAGCCAGCGCGGGCCGGGGCTGAAGGTGACGTTCACGAAGTCATCGCTCCAATATTCGCCCACCCATTCGTCTTCGTAGGAAAGTGTGGGTGTGTTTTGGGCGTACACTTCCACTGCCTGAGAGTACAGGTCGGAGTTTGTGCTGGTGCTGTAAGGCAGCGGTGGGCGGGCGATCTTGTCGCTTTCGCCGATGGCAAAGGTGCGCGCACCGCCCCAAACGCCGCCCATAGGCTTGCCGGGGCCGGTGAATGTGGGCTTCCAGTCGCCGTCTTTGGTGTAGTGGTCTTCCCATTTGTAGCCTTGGAAGGGGTCGAGGAAGTGGTTGTGGCCCACAAGGTCTGTTTTGGAATATTCCCAAACGGCCTCCGCCACACTTTTGCCATACGCTTTGGAGCGAAACCACACGTCTTCGCCCGCTTCTGCTTTTGCGCGGTCGTCGTGCTGGATTTCCAAAGAAGCCATTGCCAATACATGGGCATCAGAGGCATTGATGAAGAAGCGGGGCATGAGGTAAGCGCGAGAGGCATTGATGACTGAAGGCCAGTGGTACCCTTTGCCGCTCTCCACATCGGGGATGACGAGGCCGGGGTAGAGGTTTGCCACCGATTTGTAGCCGGGCATGCCAGTGACGCAGCCCTCGTATTCCGAAAGGCCCAAGTAGGCGATGGCACGGGGGGCGGGGCCGGGGCGGTAGCCCGCAGCGTAGCGCTCGATTTCGAGGAACAATTCGTTCCAGTCATAGACTACGTCGTTGGCGTAGCTGAGGGCCAAGTTGGATTCGGCCGTCGCCGGGTCAGGGGAGTTTTTTTTGCAGGCGGGCATCAAAAAGAGGCCGCCGACCAAGAGGGCAAAGAAGAGCAGGGTGTAGTTTTTCAAAAAGCGCATGACTTAGGAACGGGTGAATAATAACTTGTGGATTTCAGGTAGGTTCGTTTTTGCCAAAACAACTATCTTTTTGTGCGAATAGTGGGGCTATTTAATCAAAAAGATGGGCAGTTTGGGTGAAAAGGAATCA
>JBJXFT010000418.1:0-3152 GCA_046155725.1 Saprospiraceae bacterium | reverse complement strand
ATCCGCGAGTGGGTGCAAGGCCCGAAAATCGTGGGAGAGTTCAGCCGCTCGACCGTGGCGGTGGTGCGCGAGGCAGCGGCTTTTTTTGGGATGGATGCGGTGCAGGTTTCGGCACAAAACCACGGGGCGCATTTGGCCAATTTGGAAGGCTTGGAAGTTATTCTGGAAATAAAAATCGGCCCACAAGGGCTTCCGTTTTCAAAAATGGATTTGGAAAAAATGGCCGCCCATGTGCAGTTTTTTCTGTTCGATTTCTCTCAAGCCGATTTCTCAAAATCAACTTTTTATGCCCAAAAGGATTTCTGGCTCGAGATGTTTGCCCTACGCCCCTCCTTGCTTCAGGCCGACTTTCAGGCGGGCGAGTGGCCCGAAGTTTTGGAAACGTTTGGCCTTGCCGGCCTGAGCCTCGTGGGCGGCGAAGAGGAGCAGGTGGGCGTGAAATCTTATGACCAGATGGACGAAATCTTTGAAGCTTTCCACCATGACTAACATCATCACCTACAACGTAAACGGCATCCGCTCGGCGATCTCAAAGGGATTGTGGGATTGGCTGGCCGAAGAGAACCCCGACATCGTTTGCCTCCAAGAAATCAAGGCAATGCGCGACGACGTTCCGCTGCTCCAACTCGAAGCCTTGGGCTATCGGCACCACTGGTTTTCTGCCCAAAAAAAGGGTTACAGCGGCACGGCCACATTCTCCAAAAAAGAGCCAACGCTGGTGGCGCAGGGCTGCGGAATGCCCGGATACGACGGCGAAGGCCGCATCCTCCGCACCGATTTTGGGGACTGGACATTGCTCAACTGCTATTTCCCCTCTGGCACTACGGGCGATGTGCGGCAAGATTTCAAGATGAAATTTTTGGCTGACTTTCTGGGCTGGGTGGAGGCGCTGAAAAAAGAACGCCCGCAGCTCATCGTGGTGGGCGACTACAACATCGCGCACCACGAGATTGACATCCACGACCCTAAGGGCAACAAGAACAGCTCGGGCTTTTTGCCCGAAGAACGGGCTTGGATGACGGCGTGGCTGGCGAGCGGTTTCACCGACGCTTTCCGGTTCAAAAACCCCGACATGGCGGAGTACAGTTGGTGGAGTTTCCGAGCCGGCGCGCGGAGCAACAACAAGGGCTGGCGCATTGACTACCAATCGGTGACGGACAACCTGAAAGACAAAATCGCCTATGCCCGCCAACTCAACGACGTGGTGCATTCCGACCATTGCCCGGTGAAGATTTTGATTGACCTCTGAGGATGTTGAGGATGTTGAGGATGTTGAGGGGTTGAGAGATGTTGAGAAGATTTTGGCTGCCAATGCTTTTGGTTTTTCACCCGTTCTTAAAACACACACAAAATGCTCATCTCCGCCATAGTGGCCACGGCCAAAAACAACGTCATCGGGAAAGACAACCAGATTCCGTGGTACTTGCCCGCCGACCTGTCGTATTTCAAAAAAACGACGCTGGAGCACCACCTCATCATGGGCCGCAATTGCTTCCGGAGCATTGGCCGCCCGCTTCCGAAGCGCACCAATATCGTGGTGACGCGCGACCCGTTTTTCACCGCCGAAGGGGTGCTGGTGGCGCACTCGGTGGAGGAGGCGCTCGGCATGGCGTTCGATGGCGGGGAAGAAGAGGTTTTTGTCATCGGCGGCGGGGAGATTTACCGCGAGACAGCCGACCTGTGGGACCGCATTTACCTCACGGAGGTGGATGTGGACGTGGAGGGCGATGTTTTTTTTCCCGATATAGACCCCTCTGAATGGGAAGAAGTTTGGCGCGAAGCGCACGGGCCGGACGAGAAGAACGAATGGGCCTACACGTTCCGGGTTTTGGACAGAAAACCAGGGCCTGAGGAGGAGTGAATTTGGGGCTCTGAAACCTTCGCTGCACAAACACCCGTACCGGGGCGACATCCATCCGCGACAATCCGCGCAATCCCTGCCTGACGGTAGGCAGGCACTCCAAAATCCGCGTTGCAAAATCCGCGTCCATCCCTGCAAATCCGCCCAATTCGCGCTCCAAAATCCGCGCTGCACTTTTTATCTTCAAATACTTTGGAAATAAAACCTGCCTTTTTTTATACTTTTGCACCCGAATTTCGTGGGGCAAGGCTTTAATAACGGTCAAAAAAAATGCCCGCGCGCTCTTCCCGAACTCCGGTTTCGCAACAAATCGTGCTTTACACACACCAATCAAGTCTGGTTTTTTGACACATGGAAAAGAAGCGACTGCTCCTTATCACGCAAGAACTCGCACCCTACACCGAGGGCACCGACATTTCTGAACTCGTGGGGAAACTGCCCAAATTTTTTGCCGATCAAGGCTTTGAACTCCGCATCCTGATGCCCCGCTTTGGCGTGGTGAACGAACGCCGGCACCGGCTTCACGAGGTGGTGCGCCTCTCTGGGATGAACATTATTGTGGACGACGACGACTACCCGCTGCTCATCAAGGTGGCTTCGCTGCCCGGCTCGCGCTTGCAGGTTTATTTTCTGGACAACGAGGAGTTTTTCAAGCGCAAGATGGTGTTTGAAGACGAGAAGGGAAGGCCTTTTGAGGACAATGCCGACCGTGCCGCGTTCTTCTGCAAAGGCGCCATCGAAACGGTGAAAAAATTCGGCTGGCCGCCCGACTATATCATGTGCCAAGGCTGGATGACGAGCCTCCTTCCGCTCTACCTCCGCACGGCCTATAAGACAGAGCCGATTTTTGCCAACGCTCAAATCATTTACGGCGCGTACGACACGCCCCGCGAACGCGAGGGCGGTGAGCATTTTTTCCAAAAAGCAGCCATCAACAACCTGACGAAAAAACACCTCGAACCTTACCGCGACGGCGAGGGCCTTTCGATGCACAAGGGCGCGGCGCACTATGCCGACGCAGTGATCATCGGCAGCGAATCGCTCGACACCAGCGTTCCGTACCTGTCGGCGGCGAGCGACAAGCCCGTGCTGCCCTGGGTGCCTGCCGATGACGCACCAGAAGGCTACCTTGAGTTTTTCAAGAGCCTGACGGAGGGCGTGACCGCTTGATTGATAATTGCTGATTGATAATTGCTGATTGATAATTGCTGATTGATAATTGCTGATTGATAATTGCTGATTGATAATTGCTGATTGATAATTGCTGATTGATAATTGCTGATTGATAATT
>JBJXFT010000399.1:0-5399 GCA_046155725.1 Saprospiraceae bacterium | reverse complement strand
ATTGTGGGCGGAAAACCGCCCCGCTACTTTTGTACTGAAATTCACACATCCAATTCGTTGGCGAAAACCAAATGAAGCGACTGGTAGAAGGGCTGTATGCCCTCCTGCTCACAGGGCTTCTTTATGCTCTCCAAACTATCCCGAAGGCATTCGGGCGCGGAAGCCGAAAAGCGACACGAGTAGGCGCGCACCATTCCAAAATTTTTCAAAAACAATGAAACAGTACCTCAAACCATTTCTCCTCGGCCCGCTGCTCTGCATCGGCCAGAGCCTGTACGCTCAAGCCACTTTTCACCACACGACTTCGGCGGCCAATGTTTCTGGTTCAAAAACCATCATTGACAACCTGTTTTTAAACGACAAACCGAACGCCATCCTTTTCATCATGCCCAAATGGAACGACGGCGGCGACTCTTATGCTTGCACAAATTATCGGTTGAATGCCGCTGTGCAGTACAACACCACTCAAAAACGTTGGATGATTTGCAATGAAAAACAGTCGGAAGCAATGCCGGTCGGTGTGACTTTTAATGTTTTGGTGGCACCGATTGGCAATCCGAATTATTTCATCCAATCGGGGCCGCCCGGCCCCTGGCCCCACCTCCAATTTATTGACAATGCCCTGACCAACGGAAAACCCAAAGCCCTGCTTTTGGTCACCCAAAATTTGGGTACCGATGTCGCCCCCGCCGCTTACAATGACAACTCGCAACTGACCGCTTATGCCGATGGGAAATGGGCGATTGGCAACAACAACTATTTTTACCCGGGTTGCCCGTCGCAATCCGTTTCGATGCCTCCCGGTGCGAAATTCAATGTGATGGTGATGAAAAAGGGTGTCGTTCCCGGTTTTCCAAATGGCTCGGCTTATATGCACGAGACCTCCCCGGCCAACACGTCTTACATTCTTCAACATGCTACTTTTTTGAAAGGAGCCGCCGTTTCTGCAAACAGTACTTTCATTTTTGCCACTCCAAGTTGGGGAACAACTCAAGAAGAGAGGCCGCCCGGTTACCCCATCGCTATGCAAAACAACGATAGTCCGGTGGCAGCCTGGTTTGGCGGAACTTATACCAATGATAAATGGAGCGTTGTGAATACCAATGGCATCCCATTTCGGAAAGGAGTTTTGCTTCATGTCGTGGCCATCAAAAAGATTTGAGTGCGTGACAAAATCGGGGCAGCCAAATGGATTCGTATTGAATTGACGGGGTGATTTCAAATCACCCCGTCAACACCACCCCGCTACTTTTGTACTGAAATTCACACATCCAATTCGTTGGCAAAAACCAAGTGAAGCGACTGGCAGGTGGGCTGTATGCCCTCCTACTCATAGACTCTCTTTATGCTCTAAAACCACCCCGAAGGCATTCGGGCGCGAAAGCCGAAAAGCGATACGAGTAGGCACACACCATTCCAAAATTTTTCAAACAATGAAACAGTACCTCAAGCCATTTCTCCTCGGCCTGCTCCTCTGCATCTGCCAGAGCCTGTACGCCCAAGACGTGTTCCGGCACGTCACTACCGAGGCCAATGTCAAAGCGCACACCACGACGCTCAACCACCCGCAACTCAACGGCAACCCCAAGGCCATGCTCTTCATCCTGCCCAACCACAACCTGAACGGCGCGGAGGCTGCCGGGAAGGACTACCTCCAAAATGCCGGGGTGCGGTACAACGGCTCGCGCTGGACGATTTTCAATCAAAACAGAAAGGAGGACATGCCGCTCAACATTACTTTCAATGTGATGATTGCGCCGGCTAATGACCCCAACTGCTTCACCTTCAAGGTGACCGAGGCCAGCCTAACTGGTTTTGGGAATGGCGCTTGGATTGACCACCCCGCCACCAATGGCAAGACCAACGCCATGCTCTTGGTCACACAAAACCGCCTGAAGGTTTACAACGATGCCTCGCAACTTACTTTCTATTCCAATGGCAAATGGGGCATAGCTCAAAACGGCTACTTCCCTTATCGGGACGGCCAAACGACGGACGCTCGATGCATGATGCCGGCCGGCGCCCGCTTCAACGTCATGGTCATCGAGAACGGCGCGGTGCCGGGCTTCCCCAACGCGCAGGCTTTTATGCACACGGCCAATAAGGACAATACACCAGAAAAGGGGAACTGGATCACCTATTTGGAGCCTGCCAACCTCGTCGGCAACAAAGATGTGATGCTGTTTGCCACCGCTTACTTGGGGCATAGCGATTCCGACCGGACGGGGCCGCACCAGGCAATGGGCCCCTACAACGAAGGCCCATTGGTGGCCTGGTACGATCACCCGGACGACCGGTGGCCTTGTTGGAAAGACAACTATTGGTCTTTGTACAACTCGAACTCGACGCCAATGGAAGAGAGGGCGAAGATCAATGTGGTGGCGGTGATGTCAGGCTCATTGCCCTCGCCGAAAGATTGTTGCACCTATTTGTTTGCGCCAAATGCCTCAGAAAGGGACACGACCACTATTACTGTAATGGATCTCTTTGGAGAGGGACCAGAGGTGATAAAAGTGGAGGTAGTTGGCGGGTACGTGATTTTTCAGGGAGACATGGTTTTGGGTCTGGAAAAGGATTTCTTTACGCGGTCTCGTGGCAAATTGATCCCTATAACCAACCCCCAAAAACCAAAAAGCAACAGAGACACCGGAACGCCAGACCCCGGGAGGCTTTGGCCAGGTGGTGTTATTCCATTTGAAATTGTGGCCGGGCATCCCTCAGCCAGTGTCATCAATAGGGCCATCGAAACCATAAACAGGACTACAAACCTCTGCATGAGGCCCCGGACTAACGAGGTGGACTTTGTCAGGTTTACAAACTTAAATGGCCGCGACGACGGAGGATGTTGGGCATGGATTGGCCGTAGAGGTGGCATGCAGGAAATCAATATTGGGAATGGCTGCGGTGACGAGGGTGTTATCTTGCACGAGATACTCCATGCAGCGGGAGTCTTTCACGAACAAAGCAGACCCGATCGGGACAATTATGTGCGCATCAATTGGAACAATATTCTGCCGAGAAGAGCCAATAATTTCGGGAAACTATCGCGGGCGTTCGGTGTCTGCTCTTACGACTTTCGCTCTATCATGCACTATGGACAATTTGATTTTAACAGTAACGGGCTTCCCACCATCACGACAATTGACCCGACAAGGCAGAATGTGATAGGGCAGAGAAACGGGCTCAGCGAATGTGACATCAATGGGCTTCGATTCCTATACCCAAATGCAAGGGGATGCAGGATTGACCCGCCGCCAACGTTTACGCTTACCATTTTCCCCCAACCCAACTTTGTAGGGATAAGCACGAGCAGGAGATTCAATGCAAGTACAGACAACCCCCAAATCCCAGCAAGTTTCCTAAACCAACCGATCTCGATTGACATTGCGCCAGGGTGGGTAGCCATTCTGACCACAGCCTGCGGTGCTGAATTTCCAGAGACAAGAGTCATTTTTAGGAACGAACCGAACATCACGTTCTCCGACCAGATATGCAGGATAGAACTGGTGCCCGTCGTCGCGGAGGGAGTGCTGAGCATCCCTGATTTTGGCCGACGCTGCCCGACCCAGCAAACGCGCCGTGGAGATAGCGAGTTTGCTGGAAACGGCCCAGCCCTCTATTGCAGGGCGCTCATTTGGGCAGATTTGGACAACCGCATCAACCTCAGAGTCAATTTCGTGGCGTCTGAAATCGGTGGCGACTCTTACGTCGAAGATGCATGGAACAGCGTATTGTTGAACGTGCCCTCAGACATGAGGGTATTGGCCATTGACCGACAAAGCAGTGGAACGGTCGGGGATATCCCAATAGTTGGTCCTATCGACGGTGGTCTTATCCGCGGGTTCAGAAGCAAGCGTGCTGGCGATGAATTCATTTTCTGCAACGAAGGCCAAGTACACCTGAGCGGCCAAGACTTCCAACTTCGCGGAGACCTCGTGCGCGAAATGGAAATCATCGGCGACACGGGCGGCCAAGACATCAACAGCGGCAACTGTGGTTGTGACACAGGTATCCGAAACATTAGGTTTAACCCGGTAAGGGTTTATCTAGGTGCGCGATAGGAGGCGAATGCGGTCTTGGTCTCCACCACGCCTACTTGCTACACCTCGAAGGTCAAGGACGGAACGATTACCTTATCGCCCAGGGTGGCAGTGGCAAAACCGGGGGTCATACAAATTGGCGGCATCTCCGTGGATTTAACACCAAATTGAGCATAGAGTCGGGACAGCCTGTCAAGAGGCTGTATGCCCTCCTGCTCACAAGGCTTCTTATGCTCTCTCAAATAACCCGAAGGCTATCGGGCGCGGAAGCCGAAAAGCGACACGAGTAGGCACATTTTCCAACAATCAAATCAAATCATTATGCTCAATCGAAGAATCATCATCATCCTGGCTTGCCTGGTCATCATCGCGATCATCAGTGCCGTCATCTTCTTTTTCCCACCCGGCGGCAATCCCAATCCGACTACTTGCCCGGTTGCTTTTAGCGAAGCGAATTATCAGGGGCAGCCGTTCGAAATGTGCGCGAGAGGCCCGCACAACATTCCGTTTGAAGTAAAATCTGTCCAAATCCCAGATGGTTGGGAGGTTTCTTACACATCTCATGGTGGCGAGTGTTTTTCTGACCAAGCCAATACGATTGTCAGTGAGTCGAAAGCATCGTTGGCAGACAACCCGCCATGCACACAATTCCCGTTTTATGTCGTGTCAAAACCAGACGGCTTGAACAGGCTGAAAATCACGATCGTGACTGGCCAAGATGACATGCGCGGCGGCAACAACATCTTTTTTACCCTGCACATGCGCAATGGGTTCAGTTTCCCAGAGATTCCGGTCAACCCGCCCAACGGCTTAGCCGGCAATTCCACATACTCCTTTGAGATCACGGTGTTCAATTCGCCTGCTGAAAACAATTTGAACTACAAGGACATCGCTGCCTTCACCATTCGGCACGATGGCCGCCCAAGAAACGGCCACCCTTTTGACACTTACGACAATTGGGACTGCAATTCCGTCCTTTTGGATTGGGACGGTCGCGTGCCGAAGGCCATGCGCTTTACGGCGACGCGCTTCACGGGGGAATTGACTTCCAGAAGGTACGAGGCGTATTAAGGCCACATCTCTGCCCAACGACATCAAAAACCCATCTCGGCGCGAAGCCGGGATGGGTTTCTTTTTTTGCAAAATCAAAGTACGCCGCAACAGGTAGAAATGCCGGGCGATTTGGCTGCAAGGATGCTGCGCCTTTCCCCTACTGCCACACTTGCGACATTTCCTCGAATAAAATGGCCGCCGGAGCTGTAACCGACGCGCACAATCGCCCTACATTCGGGGCGGGGATTTTCTTGCCCGTTCTGGGTGGTTTTTTTAGAAGGGGAAACCAGCAGATTGGCTTGAATT
>JBJXFT010000140.1:0-3115 GCA_046155725.1 Saprospiraceae bacterium | reverse complement strand
CTTCTCACAAGAGACCGCCACCGTCTACGGTCGCGTCACCGACGCATCCGACGGACAGCCCGTGGAATTGGTGAGCGTGTTCGTGAAAGGTTCTGGCAAAGCCGTCAGCACCGACGAGAGCGGGAAGTTCGCCATTCAAATCGCGGCAAACCAACGCATCGCGCTCACCTTCAAACGGGTGGCCTACCAAGAAGCCAGTGCCGATGTGCTGCCCTTGCAGCCCGGTGCACGTTATGGCTTGGATGTGGCCATGTCGCCCGTAGGGGCAAATTTGGAAGTCGTGATCAGTGGCCGCAGGCTCGACGACGGCGGCATGGTGAAGGAAAAAAACATGGCCGACCTCAAACTCCTGCCCAGCACCACCGGCAATTTGGAGAGCGTGCTGCCGCACATCGCGCTCGGCACCAACACGGGTACGGGCGGAGAACTCAGTTCGCAATACCAGGTGCGCGGCGGCAACTACGACGAAAACCTCGTGTACGTCAACGACTTTGAGATTTACCGCCCGCAACTCATCCGCGCCGGGCAGCAAGAGGGCTTGACCTTCCCGAACATTGACCTCGTGCGCGACCTCTCGTTTTCGAGCGGCGGCTTTCAGGCCAAGTACGGTGACAAACTCTCCTCGGTGCTGGACATCAAATACAAACGCCCCGACAGTTTGCGCGCCAGCGCCAGCGCGAGTTTGCTCGGCGGGTCAGCGCATTTGGAAGGAAAATGGAAACCCCGAAAGGCGGGCTTTCAAGCATTCCGATACCTCGTGGGCGCGCGCTACAAAACCACCCGCACCCTCCTCGGCAGCCTCGATGTGGAAGGGGAATACGTGCCAAACTTCACCGACATCCAGGCTTACCTTACCTACGACCTGAACCGCGATTGGCAAGTAGGCGCGATTGGCAATTTCAACCGTTCGACCTACACTTTCCAGCCCCAGAGCCTCGCCCGTGCATTCGGCTTGATTGACTACGCACTACAATTGCGCACGGCTTTCGAGGGACAAGAGGTGGATGATTTCACCCAGGCCATGGGCGGCGTTTCGCTTACTTATCTGCCCGACCGCGAGCGAAACCCCTTGTACCACAAACTTTTGACTTCCGTTTGGCGCAGCCAAGAAAATGAGCGGTTCGATATTTTGGGCTACTACATTTTGGGCGAACTGGAGGAAAACCTTGGCTCTGACAATTTTGGCGAAATCACCAACATCCTCGGCGAGGGCACCCAACACACTTGGGTGCGCAACTACCTCAGCGCCGATGTGCGCAACGTGGAATACAAGGGCGGCATCGAACTCCAGCGCGACCGCAGCGACGCAGGGCTCGTGCGCAGCCACTTTCTGCAATGGTCGGCCAAATGGCAAAACGAGCAAATCCAAGACAAGATAAACGAGTGGGAGCGGCTCGATTCGGCGCTCTATTCGCTGCCCTACGACACGCTCGCGCTCCACATCCGCCGGGTGCTGAAAACGCGCAACACACTTGCCAGCGACCGCTTCTCGGCATTTTTCCAGGACACTTGGACGTGGAAAAAAGACGGGGTGCGCGAGGTGCAGATAATTGCCGGAGCGCGGGGGCAATACTGGACTTTGAACCAAGGCTGGTTCGTGACCCCGAGGGCGCAACTGCTGTACAAACCCTTGAACACCAAACGCGACTTGTCGTACCGGCTGGGCGGCGGGCTGTTTTTCCAGCCCGCTTTTTACCGCGAGATGCGCCGCACCGATGGCACCGTCAACACTGATTTGCAAGCCCAAAAATCAGCACACGCCGTGGGCGGTTTCACTTGGGATTTCCTCTGGGGCAAACGCCGCCCGGTGAAGATGCGCCTCATCGCCGAGGCGTACTACAAGCAAATGTGGGACCTCGTTTCGTTCGACCTCGACAACGTGCGGGTCCGCTACGCAGGGGAAAACAACTCGCGGGGTTATGCCACGGGTTTTGACATTCGCCTGAACGGCGAGTTTGTGAAAGGGGCGGAAAGTTGGGTCAATTTTTCGCTGCTCCGCACCCGCGAAAGCATTGACGGCGTGCAGCACAGGGTGCGCAACATCGGGCAGCGCGAAGGGAAAGACGTGAAAGATGTGCCGCGCCCGACCGACCGGTTTTTCACGTTCTCCACTTTTTTCCAAGACTATCTGCGCAAAAACCGGAACATACGGATGCACCTCAACTTCACCGTCGGCTCAGGGGTGCCATTCGGGGTGCCGGAAAACAACATCATTTACAGGAACCCCTATCGGTTCGCGCCCTACCACCGCGTGGACATCGGCTTTGGCTTTCGGCTTTGGAAGGAACAGTGGCGCAGCCGGAAGCCCCGGCATTTCCTCCGATTCACGCGCAACACCTGGGCCAGCCTCGAAGTGTTCAACCTGCTGAAAGTAGCGAACGAAGCCTCGAACGTGTGGATAAAAACCATCGAAAACACGCAGTATGCCATTCCCAATTATCTCACGGGGCGGCGTTTGAACGTGCGGGTGCGGATGGATTTTTGAGAGAATGAAGTTTCGCACCAAACTTTCCGAAAGTTCTAAACTTTCGGAAAGTTGTGATAACCCTTGTTCAACATCTTTTTTTGAAGACAAACTATGTTCAAAAAATTCTTCCATTTCGCCGCAGGCGAAATCCTGAACCTTTCGGTGGGCTATTTGGCCGGCCTGACGGCCTCCAACCTGGTCTCCCGTTTTTTTGTCAAAAAGAAATTGGCAAACCTCTGGGGGCTTACCGCGAAAAAAGAAGTGGTCAGCAGAGGTGATTACGAGTGGCTCATGTTCGGCAGTTCGTACATCATCGGTCTTGCCGTGATGCTCGTGGTGAGTTATCTGATGAAAAGGATGCTGAGAGAGAAAACTCCTACGGCGTAAATTTTGACATCCGATTGACAGCCCTAAAGTTCAGCACAAAAAAGGATTCCCTCGTCGGCGTGGCCGACGAGGGAATCCTTTTTGAATAAACCTGCAAACAATGGTTCGTGAAGGATTTAAGCGGCCATAGCGATGTAACTTGTTGAGAATAAGAGTTGTTTGATTTTCGGGTTGTTTTTAGTTGCGGTAGGGTCAATACCCAAGGCTATCGAAAATCGCTCGACGAGGGCGAGGTTGTGATAATAGGTCTTGAGTTCGGCC
>JBJXFT010000391.1:0-14955 GCA_046155725.1 Saprospiraceae bacterium | reverse complement strand
CGGAATATTCCGAGATAGCAATCAACCAATCAAACTTGGCCCTCGTTTACCAAGACTTGGGCGACTATGAAAAAGCTCGGGGCTTGTTGAAAGCCGCGCTGGATTCCGATTTGAAAAACTTTGGGGCAGAACACCCCAAAGTTGCTATTCGCCAATCCAATTTGGGCTCTGTTTACGAATGTCTGGGCAACTACGAAAAAGCCCGGGACTTGCTGGAATCTGCGCTGAATTCCAATTTGAAAAACTTTGGGGCAGAGCATCCCAACTTCGCAAACGGCCAATCGAACTTGGCCAACGTTTACCGAAATTTGGGCGAATACGAAAAAGCACGGAGCTTGCTGGAATCTGCGCTGGATTCTGATTTAAAAAACTTTGGGGCAGAACACCCATCTGTCGCTATTCGCCAAAACAACCTCGCCCATGTTTTTCTGGACATGGGAGAAAAAGAAAAGGCGAGAGAACACTTTGAGCAGGCATACGCTCTTTTAAAAAAAACACTCGGCAAGCAACATCCAAATACACGGACAGTGAAGGACTATCTCGATAATCTTTAACATCGCCAGAAGTGACCCTTTTGAAAAAAGCGCCCCCTCTACACCTCACGAACCATAATGCTTACCTTCGCCCCCAATCTATGCAATCTGGAAAAACGCTCCTCGACCGCCCGCGCTTTGCGCTCACCCTTGAGCGGCTTTGCCACCAGTTGCTCGAAGACTGGGGAGATTTCTCCGATGCCTGTATCGTCGGCATTCAGCCGCGCGGCACCTTGCTTTCCAACCGCATCCATGCTCGGCTCGAACAACTCCTCGGCAACAAAATCGAGTACGGCAAACTCGACATCACGTTTTACCGCGACGATTTCCGAATGCCCGATGGCCCCCTCTCGCCGCACCCCAACGAGATTGACTTTATCGTGGCCGACAAAAAAGTGTTGCTGATTGACGACGTGCTGTACACCGGGCGCACCATCTCGGCGGCTTTGGCGGCTTTACAGAACTATGGCCGACCCAGTGCCGTGGAATTGATGGTGCTGGTGGACCGCCGTTTCAATCGCCACCTCCCTATTCAACCCGATTATTTTGGCATCACCGTGGACGCGCTCGACGAAGCATATGTCAAAGTGCGCTGGCAGGAAACCCACGGCGAAGACGAGATATTGATGTTTGATAAAAAGCCTTGAAGGTTTGAGGGTTTCTGGTTTGAGGGTTCGTTCCAAACCTTCCAACCAGAAACCCTCAAACCCTCAAACCACAATAGATGAAAGGACTTTCAACGCGCCACCTGATTGGCATCAAAAACATCACCGAAGATGACATCCGGCTCATCTTCGAGACGGCGGACAATTTCAAAGAGGTGATAAACCGCCCCATCAAAAAAGTGCCTTCCCTGCGCGACATCACGGTAGCCAACCTCTTTTTCGAGAGCAGCACGCGCACCCGTGTTTCTTTTGAACTCGCCGAACGCCGCCTCAGTGCCGACACCGTGAACTTTGCCGCCAGCAGCAGCAGCGTGAGCAAAGGCGAAACCCTTCTCGACACGGTGAACAACATCCTCGCCATGAAAGTGGACATGGTGGTGATGCGCCACCCCGCTCCCGGGGCCTGCGTCTATCTTTCGAGCCGAATCCCCGCCAATATCATCAACGCCGGCGACGGCACGCACGAACACCCGACTCAAGCCCTGCTCGATGCTTTTTCCATTCGAGAAAAACTCGGCGATGTGGCGGGCAAAAAAATTGCCATCATCGGCGATATCCTGCACAGCCGCGTGGCGCTCAGCAATGTTTTTTGCCTTCTGAAACTGGGCGCAAAAGTGCGCGTGTGCGGCCCTCCGACTTTGATTCCCAAACACTACGGCGAATTGGGTGTGGAAATCAGCCATGACGTGCGCGACACCCTGCGCTGGTGCGACGTGGCGAATGTGCTGCGAATCCAACTCGAACGACAAGACATCAAATACTTCCCAAGCCTGCGCGAGTACCACCAATATTTTGGCATCACGCGGCAAATGCTGCTCGAACTCGACCGCGAAATCGTGGTGATGCACCCCGGCCCCATCAATCGCGGCGTGGAAATCTCCTCCGACGCTGCCGATGGCCCGCACAACATCATCCTTCAGCAGGTGGAAAATGGCGTGGCGGTGCGGATGGCGGTACTGTATTTGTTGGCGGCGGGAAATTGATAGGGTGACACTGATTGCACCTCATGTAGAGAAAACCCTAAGAGTAACAGAAAGAAGATGTGTGGAAAGAACAAAAACTTTTCCGAAAAACAAAATGTTGAATACTTTTGACCTGCAACTAATTACTTATGCCCGGTTTCTCAAATCAGCCCACACTTGGATATGGAATTTACACAGTAACGGATGTTGCCGCGCTACTGCGGCTGCCTGTGCATAAAGTACGTTATTGGCTGAATAAATTTTGGGATGAACAACTTGCACCCCAGCCGGGTATGCGTTTTTCATGGGGTGAACAGCGCGAAAAAGCGATCAATTTTTATACCCTGATTGAGTTCTATGTTTTTTATCAACTGAGAGAGCAGGGCGTTTCGGTGGGGAAAATCTTGCAGTCGCACCAATTATTGAGCCATGAGTTCGGCGTTCCATATCCATTCGCCTCCTATAAAATTATGACTGACGGGCGAGCAATTTTGTTTTCGCCTGATGGCGGAAATAGTATCGTAAATGCTTCTGCTTCCTTGCAGCACAACATTCCAGGAATCATAAAAGACTTTGTTCAAAAGATTGATTTTGAAGGGGAAAGCCAGTTGGCACAGCGATTTTTCCCCTCCGGAAAAACTAGTTCCGTGGTTGTTGACCCACATCGTCAGATGGGACAACCCACAATTGTCGGCACCAACATTTTGGCCAGAACACTGCACTCCATGCACAAGGCAGGCGAATCGTCAGAATTCATCGCTTCCCTGTACAACTTAAAAGAAAAACAAGTCCGAGATGCCGTTGAATTCTACCACAAAGCCGCATGACAAAAATCTACTTTGATGAAAACATCCCTGTATCGCTCGTACATGGAATGCAACATCTTGATAAACCGCTAAATAAGAAAGGCGATTTGGAAATCCAATATTTGCCGGACAGGCTTTCTCCCGGAACTAAAGACGAGGACTGGATTCCTGTGCTTGGCGCAGAAGCTGCGGTGGTCATCACTCATGATTATGGCATTCACCGAAAGGTTGCTGAACGCGACCTTTATCAACAACACGGCCTCAGCCTCATTTTTTTCAGCCCGCCCTCCAAAAGCGGTTATGCCTACTGGAAATTGGTGCAGCAGATGGTTAGGCGTTGGCAAGAAATCAGAAAGATTGCCCTTGAAGAAAAACGCCCTTTTGTTTTTCGGTATACCAGTAGAAAAGAAAAGGCAGAGCGGTTGTGATTTTAGTTTTTGGCGCCGCTTGGTAAAAATACAAGCGGCGCTAAAAACTATCGACAGCCCCTGCAAACCGCCCCTTCCTTGAAACGCGAATTCCTCCTCAACATCCTCCTCCTCGTCTTTATCAACCTCCTGATAAAGCCAATCTTCATTTTCGGCATTGACCTCGGGGTGCAAAACCGCGTGGGCGAACACTACGGCACCTATTTCGCGTTGCTCAACCTCGCCTACCTTTTTCAAATCCTGAACGACTTCGGGATTCAGAGTTTCAACAACCGCCACATCAGCCAGCACCCCCAACTGCTGCCAAAATATTTCCCAAACCTGCTGGCCATCAAATGGCTGCTCGCGGCGGTTTACGTCGCGCTCACGATGGCCGTGGCGGCTTTTGCGCTTGGCTATGGGGCAGAGGTTTTGCCTTTGCTGTTCATTTTGTTGCTGAATCAGGTGCTGGTGCAACTCATTCTTTTCCTGCGGTCCAACATCTCCGGCCTTGGGCATTACCGATTGGACAGCCTGCTCTCCTCGCTGGATAAATTGCTGATGGTCGCCACCTGCGGGGTCTTGCTTTGGACGGATTGGCTGCCATTTTCACTCTTGAATTTTGCGCTTGCGCAGACCCTTGCGCTGTTCGTGACGGCCATCGTGGTTTTCATTTTGCTGCGCCAACGCGCGGTGTTTCCCGTGCGGCCCAGTTGGGCGGCTAACTGGCGGGCGGGGCGGCCAGCGGTGTTTTCCATGTTCCGTCAAAGCCTGCCGTATGCGCTCGTGGTACTGCTGATGTTTGCCTACACCCGCCTCGATGCGGTGCTGCTCGAGCGCATGGCCGGAGCCGCCCATGCCGACGTGTACGCCAGCGCGTTCCGGCTTTTGGAGGCTTGCAATATGTTTGGGTATTTGTTTGCCTCGCTGTTGCTGCCCATGTTTGCGCGGCTTTTGAAGGAGAAAGGAGACGTGCGGCCACTCACTTCCATGAGTTTCAAACTGATTTGGGCGGGGAGCGTGACGCTCGCGGCGGCCATCTTTTTTGCGCGGGAAGATTTGCTCCGCCTGATGATGCCTGCCCGCGCCAACGAATATCGTTTCGAGGTGCTGGGGGTGCTTATTTGGGCATTTGTGCCAGTAAGCGTCACCTACATTTTCAGCACCCTGCTCACCGCCCGCGAGCGGATGATGCGGATGAACCGTTTTTTCATTGTGGGCATCGCGCTCGATGTGCTGCTGAATCTTGCGCTCATCCCGCATTGGCAAGCGGTGGGTTCTGCGGTGGCGGCTTTGGCTACACAGGTTTTTATAGCGGGGGCGATGGTGTGGATTTCGGTTCAGGAATTTGGTTTTCGGCCCAGCCGGCGGGGATTGGTTCAGGTCATTGGTTTTTTCACTTTCATCCTCGTTTTCGATTGGTTTCTGTTTGAAAAAACGGACTTCGCGTGGCAAGCAAAATTTGTTTCCGCGCTTTGCGCGGGAATGGTGGGGCTTTTCCTTTTCAGGATGGTAGGGATAAACTCCTGGAAAATGTTGGGTACGCCGCGTTCCTTGTTTTTTTGACAGGTTATCGCTCGCCTTCTCTCAACCGTTTGGTTAAAAACTCAAGGCCGCAGGGCTGCCAGCACAAAACTCGTCACCTCCGCCTTTCGATCTTCCATGAACATCCGCATTTCTCCGGTGCTCATGCCCAGCACGAAGCGCATCATGGGTTTGCCGACAAAAGGGAATACGCACATGGAAATGATGTTGACAATAAGGTGCTTGGGATTGACTGAACGGATGCGCCCGGCGGCGGCCTCGGCCTTTACCTGCTGAAAAAACACTTCCGGGCGGGGCCTGTCGTCGGAAAAAATGGTTTCGAGAAAACGATCTGGGTGCTTGTTGATTTCCGAGACGATAAAGAGCGGGATGAAGGGGTTGCTCGAAATGAGGCCGATATAAACATCAATGAAGTGCCTGATTTTCTCTTCCAAAGGCTGTTCGCTCTCGATGAGCTCGTGGATGACCGGCACGGCCTTGCCAATGATGGCCCGCGCCACGGTCTCGTAGAGTTTTTCCTTCGAGCGGTAGTAATAGTGGAGCAGGGCTTTGTTGATGCCCGCTCGGTCGGCTATCTCCTGCATTTTCGCGCCGTCCATGCCTTTTTGCGTGAACACCTCGTGCGCCGCAGCGAAGATTTTTTGCCCCGTGGAATCCGGCAAAGCGGGTTGGCCGTCTTGTGTGCCCATTGGATTTAACCGTTTGGTCAATTTTTGGGCGAAGGTGAGGGCGGTTTTTCAAATGGTCAAGTTTTTGAAGTTTTTTCTTTAACCGCATGGTCAATATGTGGCAAAAACGAGTCATCCCGCTTGGCTGTATGCTTCGCGTATCCAACCGAACACCTCGGCATCTATGTCCTCCGTTTTTTCCACGCGGATTTTGTGGGTACACATTCCGCCCGGTGGATTGGTTTCGAGTTTGCCGGCAGCCGCGATGCCTTTCATGTTCAGCCCGACTTCGAGGCGGGCTTTGGTCTTGGGTTCGAGGAGGCAGAATTGTTTTTTGCGGCGCAGGCTGACTGAGGAATTTTTCGGCGCCACTTCGATGTCGTCGCCGATTTTCAAGATTTCTGCCATGAGTGTTTCGTAGATTGGGCGGAGGTTTTCTTTGCCTTTGTATTGGTTTTCAATAAGCTGGTTTTTGTCGTCGGCAGAGCCTGCATCTGTGGCGAAGGCTTTGTGTACGATGAAATTGGCGTATCCGTGTCCCAACTGAAAAGTGTCTTTGAGGTAATTGAGGATTTCTCCGTGCTTCTGAAAACCGCTTTCGAGCGCGATTTTTTTCCACTCATCGAGGCTTTTGCCCGTGATTTTCTGGAGGTTCTCCATCATGGTGATTTCTGCTTGATCCATAGCTTTAATGTTTAGGTGTCAATGTTTTTTCTGCACAAAAACGGGCGATTGCTCAAATTTCGGCGAGTTGGTCAATTGCTTGAGCGTTTTTGTCTTTCGGTTCCAGAGCCAGATGTCGAACTGGGTTTGATCGTGGTCAAACACATCCATCACCAACCAATCGCCGTCGGGGCTCCAGTCGTGCCAACCCGCTTCGAGCGGAAAATCAGCTAATTTGAAATTGCGCTTACCGTCGGGCGTGACCGCGTAGATGCTGTATTTCCCTTCTTGCAAAGACTGATAGGTGATAAAGCCCGCCTGCGCATTCCAGTGTGGGGGCCCGGCATGGTAGTCGTGCCATTTTGCGGTAGTATCGCTTGGAGGGTAATGCGTGAGTTGTCGGGGCGAACCAGAGCCGTCGGTATTCATGAGCCAGAGTTCGGCTTTTTCGTAGCGGTCGCGGCGGTTTTTCTTGTAGCGGTACACGATTTGTTTGCCATCAGGCGAAAAGCATGGGTCGGAATAAAGTGCGGTTGTGTCGCTCGTGATTTGTCGGAATTTTCCGCTTTGGGCATTGACTAAAAACAACTGGTGCCGAATCTTTTTACCAAACCGCCCGGTCACGACAAGTTCCTTCCCGTTGTGGCGACTGTCCATCCAGGAATCTTCAAGCTGTGGGCCGCCGATGCTTCGACAATTTTTTCCGTCAGCATCCGATTCGTACAGAAAAAAACAGCGATAGCAAGTGTCGCGGTCAGAAATGAAAAAGAGTTTGTCTTCCCACGCTTGATATGTCCATGCGACATCCGGGTATCTGATAATGTTTGCCATACCAGAACCATCCAGATTCATCACGTACACATCGTAATCGCCTTTATCTCTGTTCTCCAGTACGTTGTAAGCGACTTTCAGATTTTGAGCGGAAGACAGAGGGACGATTTTCTTCGAACAGCCCAAGCAAAGGAGCACTCCGAAGCAAGCGAGCAGTAGCATTTTTTTCAACATAAAGTTTTATTTTGGGGCAAAAGTAGGCGGCGAACGAGAGGGTGTATTGTAAAAAAATTACCCTTCAACCCTTCACTGGAATATAATTCAAATACTCGCCTCGCTCCGCGAGATACGCCGTGGGGTTCAGCCCCGAAAAATGTCGGAATTCCTTGATGAAATGCGCCTGATCGTAGTAGCCGCAGCTGTACACGATGTCGTTCCAATGGATTTTTTTGGCCTTCTCAATCTCGGCCAGCACTCGTTGGAATTTGATGGTGCGCAAGTAAGTTTTCGGCGAGGTGCCGACGTGCTTTTCAAAAAGATGGATGAAATGCTTGTTGCTAAATCCTGTCTTTGCCTGAACATCGGCGATGGTGAGCAATTGTGGGCTTTGGTGAATGCGCCCGAGTGCATAGCCCACCACAGGATGCGGTTCTGATTCAGGGCGTAAATGGCGGAGCAGCCAGTTTTCTAATGTTGAAATTTTTGCTTCTGGCGTTGGCTGTTCCAGCAAATGCTCCCGCAGATGGAGAAAGTCGCTGCCCCAAATGGCGTCCATTTCCACCACCGAGTCGGCGAGTTCGTGCAAGGGAAATTTGAACAGAAAACTTGCCGTCCCCGCCCGAAAGCGTACGACCATCATGCTGGAGTTTTGACCCGCATCAATGGTGATAAATTCCCGCCGGATGCCCGAAATCCAAGATTTTTTGAACGAGGTGTAGCGACCAAAATCCTCATTGTTGTACAGATTCTTTGGCACTTGTGTCAGGTCAATCACCAAATCAATGCCGCCATCGGGCAGCAGGCGCTCCTTGTGGTGCGGGGGGGAATAGCCTTCGTAGAAGATGATTTTCTCTACGGCGAGGTTGAGCGGGAAGGTGGGTTGGTGGATGTGGAAGGTCACAGGGACAATGGATACATCGGCGACTAATTGAGAAGCAGTAATCAACCTTCGTCAATGGTAGTATTGTATTCCTCCAGAATTGCATCAATCAAAGCGCGTGTCGGCTTCATCAAAGGCAGGACATCGGCTGTAAGATGTCATATAAAAACGCCTTCTTTTTTTACATTGTGATACAGTGGCGTGACACGATGTTTGCCGTTCCAGTCTGGTTTTGAATAAACAAATGTCGAAATCGCTTGCCCATATTCCAGTTCTGTCTCAAATAGTTTGTGCCGGAAAGTCTGTTCCACACTTCCACTGGGTGCATTTCAAATTGTCGCATGACCTAACAAATGGATAAGTTTGTGGTTAAAAAACGCCATGACAAAAGAAGAATATCTACGTTTAGCCGAAACCAAATGGCCTGAATTGGAACAGTTGAAAGCTGCTGGTGACTTTTACGCTTACGAGAAGCGGTTTGCTGAGATTTGGCTTGAGTTGGGTCGTGCTGTGCTGGAGTCGTCGGTGGGCGAAGTTCCTGGCGACCGTCGAAAAAAAAGAAGTTCCAGACCCGTTTTGGGCGGATCGAAATAGCCAATTCAAGTGATTTCAGCCGTTTGGCCAGCGGTTTTGCGATCAGCCCATTGTTGCAAGAAATGATGGTGTATGTTGGTCAGATGGAGACTTACGCTAAAGGGGTTGAAGTATTGGAAAAGTTGGCCGGGGTGGATGTTTGCGAGGCACAACTCTATCGAGTTGCGAATACGTATGGCGCGCTCTTGGAGCCTGAAATTATTCAGGAGGAAATAGTGCCAGAGCCTGGGGTTGTGGAAGAAGGCGAAGTCGTCTACGCCGAAATGGACGGCGGCATGATACTGACGGATGACGGCTGGCGGGAGGTGAAAGTAGGGAGGCTGTTTCGAGAAAACGACTGCCGGACAAGCACTTCGGAAAACCGGAACGGAAGCATCCAACAAAGTTGGTATTCAGCATATTTGGGTGGCTATCAAGAATTTATGAACCGTTTCGACCCTATCATAATGCCCTACGGACACCTCGACGAGAGGCTGGTTTTTATCAGTGACGGAGCCTTATGGATCAAAAACTGGATAACCGAAAACTACCCCGAGGCTACGCAGATATTGGACCTTTATCATGTCAAAGAACATTTGGCGAAGTTTGCAGAACTGGCTCAGCCGGATGCCGTCAAACGTCGAAGGTGGTTGGATGACCAGGCTGATCGCTTGCTAAATGGCGGTTTGGGGCAGGTTATTCAATCTGTTCGGACATTCACGCTTCCACTTCCAAGAGCCAGAAAAGAACAACAAAACCTGGTCAACTACCTGCTGGACAATGAATACCGAATGCAATATCAAGAGTACATTGAAAACGGACTGTTTATCGGATCTGGTGCTATCGAAGCCGCTCACCGAACAGTGGTGCAGTGTCGACTCAAACGATCAGGCCAACGATGGTCGGAAAACGGAGCGCAAAATATGCTCAACCTTAGGGTGGCTTACATGAGCAATCAATGGCACAAAGTCGTCAATCTTATCCAACATCCAACCGTTCAGGCTGCTTGAGCGACAATTTGAAATGCACCCGTTCCACTTGAGCACTTGAGCACATACTATTCTGCGGAGAGTATGACGAGAGCGTTGGCCCCTACTATGTAAAGGTATACCTGAGATTTGTAAACCCTACCGACGGGCAAAACCACTTCGAGGACTCTTTCAACGAACGTTCCAATACGATTTGGTCGAACCTCAGCGCAGCCTATTCCGACCACAAAATATTTTTCATTCCTGGTTTTGGCGGTTGCGAAGGTTCGGAATCCTATCAAGTCATTGAATCTGACCTTGAGCCTGATGCTGAATCGAACCCTGCTGCTTTCACTGCCCTGATGGCAGGCGCCACAAACGGCATGCCCCACTACATTTCGGGAGGCATCAACCTGTATGTTTTCGCAGATGATAGTCAAGCACCAACGGGCGGCCATTCTTTTTGCACCCCCAATGACTACTGTTTCGTGGCTGGCAAAAGCCAAAACTCGCCGCGCAGCAAAACGCAATTGGTTTCGCATGAAATTGGCCACTGCCTTGGGCTTCTTCATACGCACCACGATCACGGCTGTGTTGACATAGGTGGCCCGAATTGTGGTCAAGTGGGTGATTTGGTTTGCGACACACCACCAGATGATGGGCAGTACGGCTCCCCGACCGAATGCTCCACCCTTCCTTTGTACAACAATATCATGTCCTATTTCCCCATCCTCACTTGCACCGACCGCTTCACGCCCGGTCAGGGCGAACGGATGCGCCACTACCTCAAGAACGGCCTCGGCGTGCTGAGCCAAGTGAAAATGCAAGACATTTTTATCACCGGCAACACTACTTGGGACACGCCAACGGACGTGCCTGCGAATGTTTTCATAGAGCCGGGCGCGGTGCTGAACGTACACGCCCCCGTGACCATGCGCGAAGACGCCTTCATCTACATAAAAGCAAATCATGAAATAAACAACAGCACCCCCGGCGCCCAGTTGCGGGTCCACGACCTCATCACGGCAAGCTGCCCAAATCAGTTTTGGCAGGGTGTGATCGTAGATGGAGACGCAAATCAGGCTCAATCTACTCAAAAGCAGGGCAAGTTGACGGTGCTGACAGGCGGCATCATCGAACACGCGCGCATCGGTGCAAGGGTGCAAGGCCACGACTTCGAAGATGGCGAACCACAAGGATTTGCCGTGGGCGGTATCGTGATTTCGCTTTTAGGAGAGTTCAGGAACAACCTCGTGGATGTTCAATTTGCGCCGTATGCCGGGCAAAACACCAGCCTGTTCTTACACTCCAAGTTTGTCACCACCGACGACTATCGGGGCAGCGCGACAGAGCCTCCCCTGCACGTCAGGATGGACGGCGTGAAAAACATCCGGCTGATGAACTGCCACTACAAGGATTTGCGCACCGGCACCTACGCTGACCCAGGCACAAGAGGCAGGGGCATAGATGCCCTAAACGCTACATTCAGCGTGTCGGGCACATCGGTGTTCGCCAACCTTTTTGAGGGTGCGCGCATTGGCGAGATCAGCCCCCTGAGCAGCAACTCTGTTTCAGGGGCGACTTTTGAAAGTTGCTTTACCGGGATTTTTTCCTGCGACAACCACAACTACACGTTCAACGGCAACACTTTCCACCTCCAGCGCCCCGCCAATTACACCAACCCCGCCCCCACAGAAATCAAGTCCATCTACATGGAGGGCATGACAAATGCTTTCATGGTGAGCGGCAACAATTTCGTCACCACCGATTTCAGCCTTAACGACTACTACATTGGCACGGACGCGCTCTCCGTCACCAAGAAAAACAACAACATCTCGAACAACTATTATGAGCGCCTGCACATCGCCAACCGAGCCAACGGACAAAATGCGGTGGGCGCTGAACTCCTTTTCAGCGGCCTGATGTACGAGTGCAATATCTACGAAGGAAACCTCGAACATGACCACCTGGTACCGAGCGGGGCTATAAGGAAGGAGCAGGGATCAAGAAACCAACAAATTCCTACCTTTCCACGCATTTCTTCTGGCAACCGCTACAATGAAGTTTTTGGTTTCACGCTTGCCCAGCAATTCACCAACCAAGGCACAGGCATAGATTACCATCATAGGGAGAATACTCCGGAGGAAATTTTAGATGGCTTTTTCAGCCCAACGACTATTATACGACAAGAAAGTGTCGCTAATCCCAATTGCGGAACAGGCGGAGAACCAGGCTGTCCCAATCCCCCTTGCCCCCAAACGTTCATATCCACGATCAAAACCCAATTTTTTCAGGAGAAACAGCAATGGGCTACCAAGTTGACCGCCTTCCCCAATATCACCAATACCCAAGAACAGCAAGCCGAAGCCAAGGCAATCAACACGCTGCGCCTCTCCCTCGACCGCAAGGGCAACACCATCCTGCTGCACCATGCCTTGGACACCACGGGCATTCAGGCTGACTCCATATTGCTCTGGCTGGAACATTTAGACACCTACGATGCCGACCTGCAATTGGCACGCCACCATTTCTTTAGCGGAAATTATGCTGCAGCAGACAATCTCTTGCAAATCATCCCTGCACGCTATGATCTGAGCGGCGATTTGCTCGCGGAATTCAACGACATCGTGTCTGTCCTGCAAACGATACGTCCATCTTTGGAGGCAGAAATCCTGATTGGCACGCTGCCCAAATCAGTGCTCGAAACTTTGGAAAGCGCATGGGGCACCGACTGCTCCGCCGCAGGGGCATTGGCGCGAAGCCTGCTTTACCAAAATGGCATCCGCCTATATGCCGATTGCGACGGTACGCAGGAGCGGCCATCCCGAAGCAGACAAGGCAAGCCAGAAATTGCGAGCGGTATGTCGTTAAAGATATACCCCAACCCCGCTGTTGATGAATTGACAATAGAGATTCCTCCAAATACTTCTTGCTTTAGTGTTGATATTTTTGGCTTGGTGGACAATCGCCTAAGCCACCATATCGAGATGAGCAGCAGCAAAATCTTCAAAATAAATACATCCGACCTTCCGAGCGGGATGTACGCCGTCGTCGCAAGATTGGTGGATGGTGCTACGCTCCAAACCAAATTCCTGGTCGCGCATTAAGCTAGTTCAAGTTTTATCCGGGTCGGTGGCATTGCCACCGACCCGCTTTTGTGTTCACTCAAAACTTGACAACCATGCGCAAGATTCTTGCCTTTCATTTTGTTGTGTGCTTCCTACAAAGCACTTTGCCTGCTCAGCCGGGTTTCAATCGCATCTACGATGCGGCAATGATCGGGAACAAAAGCTTCGATAAGATTTTTGTAGATCAAGATACCATTATTGCATTTGGGGTTGGCTATGAGCCCAACAGCCCACAGGGCATAGCCCTTGCTAAGATGGACTCTTTTGGAAACCTAATGGCTCAGAATTTTATCCTTGATTCATTGGGCGACCACTTGGCTATGGATTTCCTGAGAGGAAACGTAATAAAAACTTCGAAGGGTTATTATGCTTTCTTTGCTGATATATTGGGTAGAGGAGCAACTTTGTTAGTGCAAATTGACAACAAACTTAATGTACAATCAGCATTTGAGCTTCCTGATCCTGATGAAGGATACACAGTATTTGATAACTCTATTCTTGAAACACATGAAGGAGGGTTTCTCATTTCAGGTCTTATTGCAAGGGAGAACTTTAAATACGATGGCCTTGTACGCAGGATAGACAAGTATGGCAACTTGTTGTGGTTCAAGTACTATGGAGGGTACCATACCGACGAGGGGTTTGGATCAGTGTTAAAGATCAATGACAATCGCTTCATTTTAGGTGGCGGCGATCAAGCTCGTGGCAGCTTATGGGCTATCGACAGCAATGGCATTGTGCTTGATCAAAAAATAATACAACAACCCATCCTGACCGCAATTAATGGTCTTATTCATTCCGAAGATGGTGGGCTAATAGCCCGTGGGCATACTTATTTGGGAGAAGGGCCATGGGGCAGTATGAGTCAAGCAGCCATTATGAAGTTTGATTCTGCGCTACAGTTAGAATGGATGAAGAGTGTAGGGCCATCCAGTACCTACTACAATAATTTTTTGGATATAGAGAAAACCCCCGATGGCCATTACATCGTGGCCGGGGAGCGCACCGCCTACGGCGACCCCTCACAGCCGAGCGACGACTGGGGCGGCTGGCTGTACAAGTTTTCAGCGCAGGGCGACAGCATCTGGTCGCGGGCAGACAACGCGCCGCCGGGGTACGATGCTACTGGGGAGTTCGTCTATGGTGGGGTGGGAGTGCTGTCCAGCGGCAGCATCGTAGCGGGTGGCAGGGGCGATATTGACAACAAGTTCGTAGGTTGGGTGGTCAAGGTCACGGCAGATGGGTGTCTGGATACCTTGTTCTGCCAGACTTCGGGGGTGGGGGAGGTTATGGGAAATGGGGAGAATGGCTCTTTACAGGTGTTTCCCAATCCCGCCTCTACCTCCGCAGAAATATACTTCCAAGTTCCCGCCCCCAAAGATTGTCGTTTTCTGCTCTACGACCTCGCAGGCCGATTGGTGCATTCAGAACCCTTGACGGAAGGCGCAAGTGCGCACACGCTATCACTCACGAACTACCCCAATGGCTGGTATTTCGTCTGCATCACCGAAAATGGGAGAGTGCTCGCAAGAGAAAAAATCGCCGTGTTGCACTGACCGCCCGGCCTAAAAATCCGTCCCCAGCGCAATGTGCAACAAAGGTTTTTGCACCTGTCTCGATTCGATGCCCCAAGCATAGTCAGCGCGGAGGTAAAGCCCAAAAATCAGGGTGCGCAGCCCCGCCCCATAGCCCATCACGATGGGGTCGCGGAAATAGTTGACTTCCATGGTGGAGGTAATAGGCCCCAAATCCGGTCTTCTGAGCGACTTGGTATTGATCGGATTGTCAAAAGAGTAAGGGCTGCGGCCCTGCCACGCCGTGCCGGCATCGAAGAACCCGACGAGTTGGAAACCAGCATTCTTTACCCAAGCGTCTAACAAATTCACCATGAAAAACACCTCTCTATTCCTTGCGTCATTCCTCCTTTTCCCCCTACTCGCCAATGCCCAAGATGTCTGGCCACTAATGAGCGCGCGGGATTACCACGCCATGAAGCCCGGCCCCGAAAAAACGCAGCAGGTCCGGCAATTGGAAAGCAATGGCTGGTATCAGCCAGGCTCGCGCTTTTTAGACCTAAAAGGCAAGCCCACAGAATCGCCCAAAACCGACCTCGCCCCTTTTGTGGACGACCTGGGCGAAACGGTTTTTCTGGTCACCGATGTGGCCC
>JBJXFT010000388.1:0-12584 GCA_046155725.1 Saprospiraceae bacterium | reverse complement strand
GTGGCTTTGAGGGTGATGTCTTCCCCGTTTTTCTCGGCCTTTTCCGTGTAGCCGATGAAAACAGGCACGGCACTGGGCACCACCGCGATGGAAGGCGGAAGGGTGGGCACTTCTTGGGTGATGACCGCTGGCATACGGAGATCAAGTAATGCAGCCATAGGTGATGGTTTTTAAATGTTAAAGAATACGGAAGCGTCCGGCGACCCCGAGGAGGGTACGGGGAGTTCCAGCGTAAAAATTTTTCCGTTATCGGTGTCTTTGAGTTTGAGCATCGGTGCGTCTCCATCCAAAAACGGGACGGAGCTCTGGGACTTGAACACATTAACCTCTTTGACCAGCGGGCCTTGCAGCAGCGCTTCTCTGGTTTTTAGATCTTCGGGCGAAAGCGAGGCAGGCTCCAGTTTGCTGAACGTGACAACAACTGGCAAGCGGCTGTTTTTAGCGATCTTGTACTCGATGCCCAATGGAGGTGTGATGCCATCCGGGTACTCCGATTTTGTTTTCCAGTCCACGATGAAGTAAGTCCAAGGCTTGGTTTTGAAACGGAAGGCAAAGCTGAACACGGGCGGGGCCGCGAGGTCGGCGAGCAGCGCGGGCGTAAGGAATATCTCGACGATGGCGAGCCAGTTGGAAGAATCGCGGGCTTCGGAGCTCACGAAAATTTCCTCTTGCTCGATGCCCGAGCCGTCGGTGTTGTCCCATTCCAGCCGATAGCGGCCATCGGGCAGATTGCCAATTGCGATGGTTTCTTTTGTCGCTTCCAACGTGGTTTTGCTGGCGAGCACCAATCCGCCCGGCCAGTATCTCTGCGCCGTCAGGGATTTGAATTTGCCGGGCTGCACGGTTTTGGAAAATGTGTTGGGGAAAACTGGCGGGCAAGCTTCGGTACTGGAGAGCACTGCTCCCTGGGTCAGCACGGGATGCTCCACCGTGAAGTCGGGGAACAGGTTGGAGAGGTAAAACTTTTTTATGCCGCCCAACTCGGCGGTGGCGCCCAAGGAACTGTCTGCTGTTTTCAATAAAAATTGCAGGCAAAGGGGCGACGTTACGGGCGGGTCGGTGCTGAGCGTACCATTCTCTTCCAGCACTTTTCCGATGATCTTCAACGCGCCCGGCTGTTTTCCAAATCGAAGGTTGTGCTCATCTGCCACCGCTAGCGTGGCCTGCGAAGGCTCGAAGAGCACCTCCCGGCAGCGGCCATCCTTGTAGTATTGGTGGCTGGCCTCGACTTTTGATAGTATGGCGTATTGAAGATTGAACATGGTCAGGACAGGGTTTCGTTGCTGTTGATTTCCAAAATGGGATACTTGCCGTCCTCAACGGACTCCTGCACCAAGAGCAGTTTGGTTTTGTAAAGCACGGAAGGCCGGTATTGGCCCCCCATCACTACCCACAAATTGTTCAGGTGCTCGAAGCTGATGTTGTGCAGATTGAACGTGAGGGTGCATGGGTCAGGGAAGTTGGGCAGGGCGACGGTCATGGTTTTGTTGGCCTGAAAAAAGCCAAGCACAAAGCTGATGTGTTTGAGCGCCTCGTCGTAACGGTTGAAATTGGCGGCTATCAGCAAGTACAGGTTGAGGAACAGGACGGGTTTGGATGCGATGAGCACACCGCCCTGTTCTTTCATCGGGTAGTTGTTTTTGAGCGCGTTTTCTTCCTCGATGTTTGCCAGCGTGATGAAGATGGAGGCATTGGCCTCTTCGCCCTCCACATCATTGCTGCCTTCCGGCCCTTTGGCCAAGCGCGCCACATCTTCCAGCTTCACTACCTTGTCTTGTTCAGGATTTTTACCTACAAGGGGAGCAATATGGTTGTTTAATTTATCCTTGATTGCGTTGAGGACTTCGAGGAGCATTTGGAGGCGGTGTGGTTTTGCGAGCAGTTCAAAACTGTCGCTGTAAAGTTGTGTGGATGCGCTCCGCCAAAAGCTCATCGGAAACCATGATGTGGAAATAAATCATGGTTTTCAGGGATGGCTGCTCTCAACATCCTCAACGCTCAAGGTTCTCAACCATGAATGTACAACTGGTTGTAAATCGCCTCCCGCACAATTCCGGCGGTGTTCTTCACGCCCAGCTTCTGGATGATCTTTTGGCGGTGCGTCTCCACCGTGCAGCTGCTGATGAACAACTGAAGGGCTATCTCGTGGGTAGTGAGCTCTTCGACGATGAGTTGCAGCACTTCGTTCTCCCGTCGCGTCAAGTGGCTGCAAGGCTGTTTTTTCCCGGGCAACTTCGAGCCGGTGAGCCAGTCGGAAAAAGTAGGATTGAGCGAAGGGGGGATGTACTGCTTGTTTTTTGCCAGGCTTTTCAGCGCGTCCTCGATTTCATCCGGCGAGGAAGTCTTGGGCAGGTATCCGAACACGCCCTGCTTGAAATACTTTTTTATATCGGGCGCAGCGTCGCCTTGACCGAATACCAAAATTTTCAAACCGGGGTGCTCTTTGGCCAGCGATTTTACACAGTCATTTTCTTTTGACTCGGCAAAAGCACCGTCCAGCCAGAGCATGTCAGGGCATTCTTCTCGGAGCATTTGTTGGAGTTGCTGCATATCGGCGGCTGTTCCGATGACGGTGACAAGGCCGCTCGATCCCAATTGAAGCACCAGCGCTTCCCGCAGCAGGGGAATCGCCTCACTTACAAGGATGGTCATGATTGGATCGGGTTTTAGGTTTACGGAAAAAGGGAAGAGAGGCAGGTGGGTCCGGTATCAGGTTGAAGTCGGGCACAATGGCTTACAGCAAGCCATTGTGCGAACACGCTCGGGAGAGGATCCCGTTTGGTGGTTCATCGCATAAAACGCTGGAATCTGCCAAAAGGCAGAAAAGGGAGGGCTTGTCTTTCAAGTGCAACAGGGAGGTAGGGGGCATCGCAGTTCGGCTGGGTTTCAAAGATGTAGGATATATCGGGTTTCAAGTCGCTGCCAAAAGTACGCCCAACATTTCAAAAAAACCTTGCGGCAATGTCGAAAAAAATGGCCTTGGCAACGAGGGGCTTCCATTATGTGTGGAGCAGCTCGGCTAAGTGTTTGGTTTTCACCGCTCGAATTGGATGTTGCCCGCACTTTTTTTAACACACTCTCCGCATCATCTGTCGAAAGGCGTATCTGTTCTTGGCAAGTTTCTTGTCCGCCAACGCCTACCTTTGCCCGCGCAAAAGGGTTTTGGACACATACTCCTTCCAAGTCAAACCGCTATACACCCGCAGCTTCCCGCATCGAAATTCACCCACTGCTCCATGTCTAAAAAACGCATACTCGTCGCTGGCGCAGCCGGCTTCCTTGGCTCGCACCTCTGCGACCGCTTTTTGGCCGAAGGCTATCAAGTCATCGCCATGGACAATTTGCTCACGGGCGACCTCGCCAACATCGAGCACCTCTTCCCCGAAAAAGACTTTGAATACTACCACCATGACGTGACGAAGTTCATCCACGTGCCGGGCAAACTCGACTACATCCTCAACTTCGCCTCGCCCGCCAGCCCGATTGACTATCTGCAAATGCCGATTCAGACCCTGAAGGTAGGCGCGCACGGCACCCACAACCTCCTCGGCCTCGCCAAAGAAAAGCGCGCGCGCATCCTCGTAGCATCCACATCAGAGGTGTACGGCGACCCGCACGTGCATCCGCAGACCGAAGAATACTGGGGAAATGTGAACCCCGTGGGCCCGCGCGGCGTGTACGACGAGGCCAAGCGATTCCTCGAAGCCATCACGATGGCCTACCACAATTACCACGGCGTGGAAACCCGCATCATCCGCATTTTCAACACCTACGGCCCGCGTATGCGGGTGAACGATGGGCGTGTGCTGCCCGCATTTTTTGCCCAAGCCATTCGCGGCGAGGGGCTGACGGTCTTTGGCGACGGCTCCCAAACCCGCTCCTTCTGCTACGTGGACGACCTCGTGGAAGGCATCTACCGCCTCCTGTTGAGCGACTACCACCTACCTGTCAACGTCGGCAACCCTTCCGAAATCACCGTCATGCAGTTCGCCCACGAGGTGCTCGCATTGGTGCAAAACCCCAAGGCGTACATTGACTACCGCCCGCTCCCGGTGGACGACCCGAAACAGCGCCGCCCCGACATCACGAAGGCGCAAACCATTCTTGGTTGGAATCCAAAATTCGACCGAGAGGAAGGGCTGAAACTGACTTACGAGTATTTTAAGAAGGCGGTGAAGTAGGTCGAAATTCATTTCGGCTCTGTGCGGGCGCACGGCACAAACAGCACGGGGGGTTCAAAACACATTTTCTAATGCAAACAACTTCAAACATAGTGTTGATTGTCACCACATTTTTGGCCGCACTGATGGCCGGTTTGTTTTTTGCCTATTCCTGTTCGGTCAGCCCAGGGTTGGCATCGCTATCGGACAAGGAGTTTGTTTCTGCCATGCAGTACATCAACCGGGCCATCCAAAACCCCGTCTTTTTTACGGTGTTTTTTGGCATTTTGATTGCGCTTCCCATCTGTGCCTACCTGCATTATCATCAGCCGGTGTCGCTGCGTTTCTGGCTCATACTCTTTGCTGCCCTTATTTATGGCGTGGGCGTGTTTGGCATTACGGCCATGTGCAACGTCCCGCTCAACGAGGCGTTGGACAAGTTTGACGCCCTTTCGGCGACTGCCGAGGAAATTTCGAGGCAAAGAGCCAAATTTGAAATGCCGTGGAATAATTGGAATTTGATCCGAACGCTGGCCTCCGCGATTGCGGCCATTTTGTTGATCGGCGCTTGCGCAACGGATTCAGCGAAAGGTGGATAAAAGCTGCTGGCCAATTGCTTCGGGCAAAAAAAATGCGAGCCAGGGCATCCCCCGGCTCGCATTTTTTCTATCCTGTTTTCAAAAACTATCCCGCCGGGACAGCCTCTGGAGCCGCTACCGAGTACAAGAACGCGCCCATCAAGCCGAGGGCGACAATCCAGTACGCAGCATTGATGATCAAATTGGTCATGGTGTTCCGCTGGAACAAACCATTTGAGATCAGCACAATGGCAGCGGGCAAACCCATAGAATACCCGCCATGAAAGAAGCCGTGGACAAACTGGCTCATGCCCGGCTCGGTGTGGCTGGCGTAACCGTTCATGCGCCAAGAGAGAAAGATGGAGCACAGCGTCGAGATGCCAAAGATCACGGCCATGTTGCCTTGTTTGACACTTTCTTCTGTGAAGCCGAGGGATTTCATCCATGCGCCCCCAAAAACTTTGGGGTGATACCATACAAAACCAAGTATCATGGGGATCAAACCTCCGAGGAAAATAGCTAGGTAAGCGTTCATAAAAGTGCAGTTAAGTGAAAAGTAGGGAATTGCGGTGCTTGGAGAATCGGGGGCAAGGTAAAATACGCCGCAGATTTTGGCCCCGAAAAATTTTTGCCCCCAAACATTTGGGCAAGCAGTTTACGCCTTCTGACCTTGTGCGCATACTTTTGAAAACAACTCAAACCATGAACAAAACTGGCTGCCTGTACCTATTTTTCGCCCTTTTCGCCCTTGCCGGCCTCGGCTCTGGGTTTTTGGGCATCACACAACTGATTTCGCACCATCGCATTCAGAACGATGGAGTAAAAACCACCGGCACGGTGGTCGGCCTACGAGAAAGCCACTCTAACAAAGGCACCGCGATGTACGCCCCTATCGTGGAGTTCCGTGATTCCAACGGCGATATTGCGGTGTACAATTCCAACAGTTACACCAACGTAGACCCGTACAGGGTCGGCGACCGCGTCACCCTCTGGTATGCACCCTCTAACCCAGAATGGGACGTGGTGCTCGAAGGCTCGAATTTGGAGATTTACCTTCCATTCCTCTTCTTGTTCACCCACGGCGGCATCGGCATCGGCGGCCTTGTGTGGTTCGAGCGGAAGCGGCGGCTGCGCAAATGGCTGATGGAGCAGGGCCAGGAAGTAAATGCCCGCTTTGTGTGCGTAGATGCCAACAGGGGGAAATCTACCACCTACACCCTTGTGTGCGAATGGAAAGACCCGTTCACAGGTATCATCTATGAGTTCAAAAGCGACTCGTTGAGCAAGAACCCAGAAAACTTTGTTTCCCCCAAGAGCGAATCGCTGCGCGTGCTGATTGACCCCGCCAACCCCAAGCGGTATTGGGTGGACATGGGTTTTATGGGGGCGTAGGGCGCCGTTCCTTAATGCCGTTCTCGTTGAAAAAAATAGAGAAATTATCACACTACTGGACATTAGGTACGCCGCCTAATCTTGTTGGGAATTAGCACATTAGCAGATTGGCTAATTATCACTCACATTTCGACCATTTTTCCGCTCGGTTTCGAGAATTGGCGTAGCCTCGCGGGATGAAAGTCGAACATGTTGATGACATACCGGTTTTGTATTCAAAACTGAAAGAGTCTGGTCTTGGAGAAGTTCTTAACAAGCATTTTCAGGTCCATGGCAATTGGGGCGGTGTAACGATTGGCCAAACTGTTGAGGCGTGGCTGGTTTTTATACTGTCCTGTGGGGAGCACCGGTTGTGCCGGGTGGAGGATTGGGCTTCGGAACGGCTCCAAGTTTTGCGCGGCGCGATGGGGACAAAGGATTTGTCGCCATCGCACCTGAGCGATGACCGCTTGGGCAGCGTGCTGGACCACCTGAGCGCCACAACTGAATGGGAGTTGTTCGAGTCGGAGTTGAACCGCCGCTTGTTGCAAGTTTACCGTTTGCCGGAATCGGGCGGGACGGTACGTCTGGATGCGACGCTGGCGCAAAGTTTTCGGGAGGCTGAGGGCTTGTTCCAAGAGGGCTACTCCAAACAGCGCCGTGCCGACCTTGCGCAGATCAAGGTGATGCTCTCGACGTACGACCCCTTGGGCATGCCGCTGACGGTGGAGGTCGTTTCGGGGAACTGTGCGGACGAGCCGTTGTACCGCCCGGCCATTGACCGGGTCCGCAGGACGCTGACCGAGCGGGGCCTTTTGTACGTGGGCGACAAGAAAATGGGCACCTTGGAAACGCGGGCCTATATCAACGAGGCCGGGGATTCCTACCTGATGCCACTGGCGCTCAGGGAGTGCCCGGAAAAACAGGTTCACGCATACCTGGCTGAGCAGCCCAGCAAATTGCAGTTCATTGAAGAAAAAGACAAATCGGGCAAAAAAACACCAAAAGCCAAACTCTTTGAGGTGAGCGGGGGGCATGAGTGCAGTTTTGGCAGCCAGACCTGGGCAGAGCGGCGTATCGTGGTGTACTCGGTGGCGTATGGGCAGACACAGGGGCGGGCGCTGGACAAAAGGGTCGCAAACGCCCTCCACGCACTTGACGGCCTGTTGAAACCACGGCAAGGCAAAAAGGTGATGCTTGATGCCCAAGAAGTGGCGGCTGCCGTACAGGGCATACACGGCCAATACCGGACGGCTGGCCTTGTTTCGGTGGAAATAAAGGAACTGCGCGCCCAAAAAGTCCACAGAAAGTACGGCAAACGGCCCGAACAGGTAGGGGAGGAAGTGGCGTTCCAAATAACGGCAACACGCAACGAGGAAGCCATCAAAGAGCACAAGGCGCTGTTTGGGTGGCGCGTTTACGCCACCAACGCCCCCAAAGAAAGGCTGAGCCCGACCCAAAGCGTGGAATGTTACTGGCAGGAGTACAACATCGAGCACCGGTTCAACGAACTCCACAACAAGACCACCGCGCTGTTGCCCATTTTCCTCCACAAGGAAAACAGGATAGTGGCCTTGGTCAGGCTCCTGATCCTCGCCATCAAGTTCTCCTGCCTTATCCAGCATCAACTCAGACAGGAACTTCAAAACACAGAACAGTCTATCAAAGAACTTTACCCCGGAAACCCGGGGAGAAAAACCAAAAAACCAACAACCAGCCTCATCCTCGGTGCTTTCAAAGGCATCTCCCTGGTCACCATGACTCTGCCGGACGGAACGCCCTTCGTCCAAATGACAGCACTTAAACCCGTTCAACTCAAAATACTCAAACTACTCGCATTGACTCCAGACACCTTTGAGGACATCTGCCAATTCTGCAGATCGGGGTGAAAAATGGTCGAAATGTGAGTTATCACATTCTACTTATGAGCGCAAACTGCTTCCTTGCACCCCTATGAAAAAAATAATCGAAACCCACAGGCTCTTGATTAGGGAGTTCAACCTCAGCGATGCACCGTTCATTGTTGCGCTTTTGAACAGCCCTGGTTGGCTTCGCTTTATCGGCGACCGGGGCGTACACACAGAAGAGGATGCTCAAAACTACTTGCTGAACGGGCCGATGAAAAGTTACCAAGCCAATGGTTTCGGGCTTTGGCGGGTTTCCTTGAAATCCGATGATTCGCCCATCGGGATGTGCGGATTGTTGAAGCGAGACACGCTCGACGACCCCGATATCGGTTTTGCAATGCTGCCCGAATTTGCCCAAAACGGCTACGCCTTTGAAATGGCGGACGCCACAATGAGGTTGGCAAAAACGGACTTTGACATGGGGCGGGTAGTGGCCATCACCGATGCTGAAAACGAGCGGAGCATTGCCCTCTTGCTGAAAATCGGGTTGGCCTTTGAAAAGACGATACAGTTTCCGGGGGCCGACGAAACCTTGCTTCTCTTTGGATCGAAGGAACAGTAACCGTTGCATCATGTGGAACACAATCGGCGAGCGATGGAAAATTACTTGGAGACGGCCTGACATGGAAAAACTTCTCTCTGAAATCCGCGCCTGCCAAATCTGCCAGGCTCATTTGCCGCAGGGCTGTCGCCCCGTTTTGCAGGCATCTTCCAAAAGCCGGATTCTCCTCATCGGCCAAGCACCCGGCTCCAAAGTCCACACTTCGGGAATCCCTTGGGCCGATGCGAGTGGCGACACGCTGCGGACATGGTTGGGAGTGGGAAAGCAACAGTTTTATGACCCTGATTTTTTTGCACTCGTACCCATGGGCTTTTGCTACCCAGGCACGGGAAAATCCGGCGACCTGCCGCCCCGGCCCGAATGCGCCCCGACTTGGCACGAGCGGGTTTTGGGAAAAATGCCCGCTATCCGGGTCACGCTGCTCATTGGGCAATACGCCCAGCACCGCTATCTTGGGAATCGGATGGAGGGAAACCTCACCGAAACCGTTCGGGCATGGCGGAGTTTTTTGCCAAAATACCTGCCCTTGCCGCACCCTTCGCCGCGCAACCGGATTTGGTTGAAAAAGAATGACTGGTTTGAAAAAGAAGTGGTGCCGGAGTTGCGAGAACTGGTGCGCTGAATGCCCGACATCGCAAACCAAAACCCCATCAGGAATCTTTCAAGGATGGACGAACGGCAACTCTGCATGACCTCATTTGGCTGATGAAACAGACCAGGAACACCAGGTCTTTGAAGGTATTGAACATGGTAAAGCAATTTGAAAAAGGTGGAAATAAGCGCTACGTCTATCAGCAACAGCCCTTCCCTCCGCTCTGACAGCAAGCGTTTTCAGTAGTCGTGCAGCAATCTTCCGCGCACTCGTTCAGCCCCTCGGTAATCGAAGCGAGTACTTGGCCAGCTTGTTCGCCCGCCAATTCAAAATAGGTTCGGTTGCCGATCCGCTCAATGACATTGGTCGTTTTCACCATTTCCTGATAAGTGTCGTAGCAAAGCAGTGCGGCTTTCATGGCTTCGATGTTCGCCTCGCTGAGTTCGACGGTCACCGCTACGTCTTCGGTCTTTGTCCACGTCACCCGTGGGATTCCGCCTTCAAAAAACATCGGCAGCCCAGTGTCCACCACCGTGAAAAGCGCCAGCCGCTGCCAAAACCTGAGCTTGTTTTTTTGTTCAAAAAACAAGCGCTTCACCACATGGTGCAGCGCAATGTGGTCGTGATGGCCACTGCCGCCGTGAATGGGATACGTGACGACCACATCGGGACGGTAGGCCAGAAGCCATTTCTCGACTTCCTTTTCGAGCGCGATAGGGTCAATTTTGGAAAGCCCGCCATCCGGGTAGTCCAGCACCGTCATCTCGGCGATGCCCAGAGAATGTTTCACTTTTTGCATTTCCCTTTCGCGCACCAAGCCCATTTCCTCGACCGACAGGCCGAGCTGATGCCTGACTTTGGTGGAGCCACCTTTGGTCAGCGTGAGCAGAAAGACCTTGTGGCCTTCTTGGATTTGTTTGTGAATGGCACCGCCCGGGCCAAACGATTCGTCGTCGGGGTGCGGAAAAACGTAGAGGATATTCATGTTTGAAAAAATCAGGTTGAAAAATGTAGCCTGCCAAGGCTGAACAACGGAGCACTAAAACAGGGGCGCAGAATGTCTGCGCCCCCGGGATTGCGCTATTGACAACAACCAACTTCGCAGGGTTCGTCGCAGCTGTCAGGGTCGCATTGTGTGCTGCTGCAACATTCGGATGCGGGATTGCGCCACAGGCTGCCAGCATAAAGCGCTGCGCTGGCCGCAAGCGCGATTAGCACGATATAAGCTCCTTTTTTCATCGAAAAAGATTTGAAAAGTTACAGGCAAAATCGCCTGCAAAAGGAAGACGGGGGTAGGGGGAAAAAGACGCAAGAGACACCTTGTCTAACAGTTGCAATCTTTTTTGCTTTCCGAGAAGAGGTTGCCATACCGATCGCTTTCGTACGCACAGCAGTTGAGGAGGAGTTCCTTCAACTTTTCTTTGCCGCGCTGCACCCTAGACTTTGCCCCCGAATAAGAGATGTTCAATTTCTCCGCAAGTTCTTTTTGAGAAAAATTTTCGAACTCGCTTATCAACAAGGCTTCCCGGTACTTTTCAGGCAGTTGGCCAATGAACGGGCGCACACAGCATTCTGCAATGGTCGAGTTCAGCGTATTTTTGTCGTCCTCACTGAGCGTGGAGCTGTCCCATTGAGGGTCGTTATGGTCGGTTTTTTTATGGCGGAAATAATCATTGATGACGTTGCGGACAATGCCATAGAGGTAATGGCGGAGGTTTTCTGCTCCGCTGATTTTATCAGGGTTGCGGCTGATTTTGAGAAAAGTGTCCTGCAAAATATCGTCCGCATCATGGGGGTTTCTGATCGCTTTGGCAATGAAGCCCTTCAATTCTCGGTGAAATTCTGTCCAAATGCTTTGAGCGTCGTGCATCGTAGATTGAGGTGTTATGGTTCACCAACGTCAAGACGCTGTAGCCGCGAAAAAGACGCATAAAAGAAGAGAGTTTCGTGCTCATAGGATGAAATTTATTGGGTCAACCTTTCAATGCTCAACAAAATTAACCTTTGATTTTTTGTAGCCTGGGTAATTTCGCCACAAACAAACACCCTTGTTATGTCTGACAGTTTTACCATCGAGTTTCAGCGCGTCCGCCCACAACTCCGCTCTTATATCCTCCGTATGACGGCTAGCGTGGCCGACACCGATGACATCCTGCAGGACACCTGGATAAAGGCGAGCCAAAACATCGCCTCGTTTCAGGGAAATTCCAGTCTGAAAACCTGGCTTTTCTCCATCGCTTCCAATCTTGCCAAAGACAACCTGCGGCTCAAAAAACGCTGGACGGAAGATGCCACCGACATCTGCAAACAGGCTGCACTCGGAAACCGCGCTTTTTTTGAAGAGGCCATGAACATCCGCACGACTTCCCCGCAGGGCAATTTCGAGATCAAGGAGCACATCACGTTTTGCTTCACCTGCATCTCCAAATCCCTGCCGCTCGAACAACAGGTCGCCTTGTTGCTCAAAGAAGTGTATGAATTCAAGGTCAAGGAAATCGCTGAAATATTGGGCACCTCTGAAGCCATGGCGAAATATTACCTGCACGTCGGGCGCAGCAAAATGATCGAGGTATTCGACCGCCGCTGTGCGCTCATCAACAAGGAAGGCGTGTGCCATCAGTGCACCGAACTGAACGGCATCTTCAACCCCAAACAAAACGCGCAGGAAGAACTGATGAAAATTGAAATGGCGCGCGATGCCGAAACCAAAGACAAGGAAACGCTTTTCGACCTTCGCATGAAAATCGTGCAGGGGATTGCCCCATTTGAGTCGGGCGCTTCCGAACTTCAACTCCACCACTTAGAGCACAACCGTGGCGTGATGGAGCGGTATTTGGAAACGACCTGAGCGGTTTGAGCGAAGCGTTTTTCAAAAATTTTTTCAAAAACTTCCCATTTCGCCTATCATTTTTTCCCGCTCAAAAGTCAGAATATCAAAACGTTTAAAAATTCATCATCAATGAACAAACTTTTGATTCTCTACATCATGGCTATCTCCACTTTCGCAAGTTTACTCGCCGCAACACAGGCGGGCGCACAATCCACCCAGGCAACCACCATCCGCAAAACCTTCAACCGCACCACCTCAGTCAGCACCACCATCCAGTCCGATCCAAGCATCGTGTGGGCTTTGCTGACCAACGCCGATGATTACAAACGGTGGAACTCTACCATCGTCAGCATCGAAGGAGAAATCGCACCGGGCGAAAAAATCCGGCTCAAATCCACCCTCGACCCCAAGCGCACGTTCAAATTGAAAGTCAAAAAATTCGAGTCCGAAAAAAGCCTCGTCTGGGGCGACGCGATGGGGAAGCGGACGTACACCCTCACTCCAAATGGCAATGGAACGCTTACATTTTCAATGTCGGAAAAAATCGGCGGCGCGATGTTCCCCCTGTTTGCCAACAAAATCCC
>JBJXFT010000136.1:0-24871 GCA_046155725.1 Saprospiraceae bacterium | reverse complement strand
CTTGTCTTGGAGTTGTTCCGAAGGTGGAAACCTAAAAACATCGTCGCTCAGATGGAGCTGTTCCAAGATAACTTTGAAGAACTTATCCTCGCTTTGAAGAAAATCAGGTTTTTATGAGAAAGCCCTTATGAAACAACTATTCGAAGCACAGGCCGAAAACCTCGCGCTGCTGCTGGCAAGCCACGATTTGATTGAGCTACACTTGGATAAAGCAATCGTATTGGACTGAATAGATGCGATATCCCACCAAATCCTTCCACAATCCTGCTCATCCTGTTCAAAACGCTATCTCGCACCACGGCATATCCTTCCGTGCTCTGCAAGCTCGTTAGCGCCCCGATTATTGCGGGCAAAATGGTCAATCTGCTGTAGGAAAGGTCTAGCGACCGCAGGTTTTTCAATTCCCCGATTGCAGTAGGGAGCTCTGCCAACCCATTGCAGGAAAGGTCAAGGGTCTTCAAGTTCGCCAATTCACCGATTTCACCAGGCAGGAAATCGTGGCCGAGCAGCAGGACGGCCTGTTGGTTGCGGATATCTTCAATGATGTTGTCGAACATGGTCTCCGGATTTTGGTTTGTCCAAACTTGGAACTTGGAACTTGCAGACTTGCCTACTTGGAACTTGGAACTTGCAGGCTTGCCACTTTCTTGACCTTGAGGGCATTTGCCACGGCCTTTCCTGCGTCAATGCGGCCATAGCCGTAAAAAATGCTGTGCTTTTTCGCGTCGTACTTCCCCCTCGCTTCGTCAATGCGGTGGCAAGAGCGGCGGATGATTTGCTTGATTTTTTTTGGGGAAAGCGCAGGGTTGGCGGCCAACATAAGCGCCACTACTCCCGCCATTCCGGGGCAAGCGGCCGAGGTGCCGCCAAACGAATTGGTGTAGGTCCCCTCGTCGTACCCTGGCTTTCCGAGGCGGTCTGTGGTGCGCAGGCCTTGGCTGGCGGGCGCAGGATGCTTGAACGGTTCGTATTCAAAATCGCCGCTGGGGAAACTTGCCCAAATGGCTTTGCCAAAATCGGAGTACACGCTCCGCGTGCCAGAATCGTTGCAAGCGGCCACCGAGATAACGTCTTTGAAACTGCAATAGCCATCGTTGTCCACGGTTTCGTTGCCGTTGCCTGCTGCAAAAAGTATGACACAGCCGAGTCCGCCGCGCCCTTTTTTGAGGGCATATTGCATGGCGAGGCGGGTGCTGTCGGGCAGGGCCGTGGAGCGGTGGTGGAGCGGGTCGCTGGGTTCCCACCATTTGCCGTCGGACGGGCCCCACGAGCAAGAGATGACATCCGCGCCATGGTCGGCAGCCCAAGCGAACGCATTGGCTTCGGCCATGCTGCCGAGGCCGCTGCGCAAGCGGATGGGCATTAGGTTAGCTTCGGGGGCAGTGCCGCTCGCGCCGTTTTTCAGGCCGGCGGCGCAAGCCATGCCTGCGCAAGAAGTGCCGTGAGAGTCGTCGTCCAACTTGGGGCGAGGGTCTTCATTGCCTTCGGTGGCATCGAAAGGGTGCACGATGCGCCCCGAAAATTCGGGGTGATTGATGTCCACCCCGTCGTCAATGACCGCGATGGTGATGTTTTTCCCTTTCGTTATTTTCCACGCCTTTTCGATGTTCACATGGTTGTCAATGACCTTGCCGTCAATTTCGGTTTTTGCCAAATGCCATTGGAGCGGGTGGGCAGGGGCTTTGAAGCGCCTTTCTTGGAGCAGTTCCGGGTGGCAATACTCCACGATTTTTTCTTTCAAGATTTGCTCCGCAATGCCAAAAACCTCCAAGCCCGTGCCTTCTTCGGCACAAACAAAATAGGAGTTGGGGGCAAACGGGAGTTTGTTTTTCATCTTCAAACGATATCGTTTGATGAGCGCCAAGCAATCGGCCTCCGCCACATCGTCTTTGAATTTTACAAAAAAATTCTCGGTATACAGCATCACCTCCCCGCTCTCGGCATCTTGGAGCACCCTGCCCGCGAACCGGATTTCGTCTTCTTTTTTGAGGGCGGTGCGGGCTTGGTCGCGGCGGGCGGTGGAGCTGGAGACGGATTCGAGCCCAAGGTCTTCTTTGCCCTCGGCCATGCGGCGCACGGTCACGCCAGCGTCGGGAAACGAAGCTACTTCGATGTTGCCCTGCATGAGGTCGCGGCTGCGCGGGGCCATGTCCACGTCTTCGAGTTTTTGGTTTCCTTGGGTGCGGATGGCGACCATGTCGGGGCTTTCGACCAATTGAACGGTCTTGCCCTTTTTGCCGCCGAATTTGACTTTATACATGGTGGTGGGAAGGTTTGGTGTGCAAAATTAGGCCAAGGAACGAAGATGCGCACCATTCTCCACCCTTAAAATAATGGAAAGGCCAGCCAAGGTTTCAAAACCTTGGCTGGCCTTCTTCTGCGAAAATGTTCCATAGCCTGGGTGCGGTTCCCGCCGCCCGTTCCTTAGCGGAGCTGCAGCCCCATCCGTTCCCCGCCCTCGTCCTTTTTCAGCCGTTCAAATGCATCCAGACCGCAGTCGAGGAATGCTTTGTAGGCTTTGGGGTCGTGGCCGTTGGGGTAGTCGGTGGGTTTGGTCAGGAGGGTTTTGCCGTCGTGGTGCATCAGGACATAATAGGGCTGTGCGCTCACGTCGAAATTGTTGACTTGGAATGCGCCCCATTTAGACCCCACGGTGCGGAGTTTGTCGCCCGTTTTTGGGTCGAGCAGATAGGCGAAATTGTTGTCGGGGAACAGGCGCACCTTCTCGTCCACGTACAGCGACACCACGATGTAGTCGTTGCGCAGTCGCTCGATGATGCCCGGCATCGGCCACACGGTTTCTTCCATTTTTCGGCAATTGACGCAGCCGTGGCCCGTGAAGTCAATGAAAAGCGGCTTGTCCTCCAATTTGGCGATGGCCATTGCCTCGTCAAAATCGTGGTAGCAATCCAAGCCGTGCGGGCAGCCGGGGCCGTCGTGGGCTTTCTTTTCTCCCCCTTTTTTGAAACTGTAATGCACCGGAGGGGCCAGCCCGCTGAGCAAAGAGAGCGATTGGTAATTGACCAAACCCCAGCCTACATAGACGGCGAACGCCAGCGAAGCGAGGCCAACAGTCATGCGCCCCGTTCCGGGCTTGCGCTCGTTGCCTTTCCATTTCAAAATGCCAAATTGGTAAAGCCCCAAGGCCAGCGCACACAGCACCCAGATGACCATGAACGGTTCAAATTTCAGGATGCCCCATTGCTCCACCATGTCGGCGGTGCTGAGGAATTTAAAGGCAAGCGCGAGTTCCAGCATACCAAGCGTCACTTTCACATTGTCCATCCAACCGCCCGATTTGGGCAGCGAATTGAGCCAGCCGGGAAACATGGCAAACAGGCCAAACGGCAGCGCCAGCCCCAGCCCAAAACCCAACATCCCGATGGCGGGCTTGAGGGGTATGAAGCCCATCAGGGATGCTCCCGCATTCGAGCGGGCGGCCTCCACAAGCAGGGTGCCGACGATGGGGCCGGTGCATGAAAACGACACCAGCACCAGCGTGAACGCCATGAAAAATGTGCCGACCAGCCCACCGCGGTCGGCCAATTTGTCGCTCTTGTTTACCCAAGAAGATGGCAGTTGGATTTCGTAAAAACCAAAAAACGAAAACGCGAAAACAACCAGAAGCACGAATAACGCAAGGTTGAACCATTTGTCGGTACTCATGTCGTTCAGCGCGGTAGGCCCTAAGGCGGCGGTAATGGCCGAGCCGAGCGCGACAAAAATCAGCACGATGCTGGCCGCATAGATGAAGGCGTTTTTAAGGCCAGTGCGGCGGTCTTTCGAGCGTTTTACAAAGAAACTCACCGTCATCGGGATCATCGGGAACACACAGGGCGTGAGCAATGCGATAAGCCCGCCGATAAAGCAAAGCAAGAAAAGCGACACCCAGGAAGCCCGGTCGCTGCTGCCGTCAGCGCTGGTGTCGCCGCAGTTGCCGACGAATTGAGCGGCATTGATTTCAGGGCGTTTGGAGTAGAAAAACCCTTTAAAGTTAGGGTCGTCTGGTGCAGGCGGGTTTTGTTCGGGGGCAGCTATCGGTGTTTCACTATGTAGCTTTGAGCTGTCTGCCTTAGGGTTTTCATGGGTTTGGTTGCCCTCCTTCGCTAAAGCTTCGGCAGGTGAAGCGGTCGAAGCGGGCAAATCTGACGCATTTCCACAACCATTCAGCATTGGTATCGCGAACGAAAAGTCCACGTCTTTGGGTGGTTCGCAATGGTCATCGTTGCAGGCCATAAAATTGAGGTAACCAGCAATAGGCTTGCTCGGATCTTTCAGCTCAACCCTTTGGGTAAAAATGGCTTTGTGCTTGAACTTGGTGAGGTTCATGTCAAACACCTTGTCATGCATTTTGATGATACCGCCACTTTCTTTGGCTTTGCCCACTAATTTGAAATGATCGCCCGACTGGAAGGTAAAGGTGGTAGCCACCGGGCCATCGTCACTTTCAAGGAATTGGGAGTAGGTGTAAAACCCATCGGCTATGATACCCGTGATAACAAGGTCCACTTGGCAGTTGCCCGCGTCTTTGGCCGTGAATGACCACTTTACAGAACTTTGGGCGAATAGGGAAACCGAAAGAAATGCCGTGAACAGCGTGAGGAGCGAAGTGCGAATACCGGTGCGCATATTTTTTTTGACAAAAAAGGTGAATCAATGGTTGGTGGTTTTGGCGCTGCAGCCTGTGAGGGCGGGGATTTTGAACGAGAAATCCGCGTCTTTGGGCGGCAGGCACATCTCGTCGTTGCAAGTCATAAAATTGAGGTAGCCCACAATCGGCTTGCTCGGGTCTTTCACTTCTACGCGCTGGGTCAGGATGGCTTTGTGCTTGAACTTGCTGAGCTTCATGTCAAACACTGGGTCGTGGACAGTGATCTTTTCGCCGCCCTCTTGGGCCTTGCCGATGAGTTTGTAATGCGTGCCTTCTTGGAAAGTGAGCGTGGTGGCCACCGGGCCGTCTTCGCTTTCTAAGAACTGCGAGTAGGTGTACCAGCCCTCGTCAATTATGCCGGTGAAGACGAGGTCAACTTGGCAATTGCCTGCATCTTTGGCCGCGAAAGACCACTTTACAGGGTTTTGGGCAAAAACAGCAACGGAAAGCAACGCTGCAAAGAGCGTGAAAAAGGAAGTACGGATACGGGTGCGCATATTTTTTGGACAAAAAAGTGTGAAGGTCAAAATAAGGGGGATGGCGTTCTCGCATCTCTCACTTTTCGCTCGCCCCTCGAAACGGCCACAAAGAAACAGCGATTCAACAGCGTGTTCCGCGCAACTCTTGGGTTTAAAAGTATTTTAACCCGCGCAATGTCCGTTGCGAGCCATTTTTTAGAGGGGCATTGGAGGTTCGACGTTTAGCCTAAGCTCCAATTATTGCGCTTTAAGTTGCGCTACCGCTATACTCCGTAAAGTTGGCCACGTTATTTTTGGCGCATCCTTTTTGACGAGTTTTAACATAGCCTCTAACCTGCCAAAACTTGCTGAACATGAAAAAACAATTTAAAACGCCCCTTTTCGGCACCATCCGCAAAGCATTCCAAATGGCAATGGCTGCCGAACACCGCCAAACTTGCGCCGAAGAAATCGTGCAGCGAAGCGAAGAACACCGCCTTTCGCGCCGCCGTTTTTTGGAGAATGCTGGCAAAGTCGCGCTGCTCGGAAGCCTCGCGCCAAAACTTTTTTTGCCCAATTTCAGCCGTTCCCTCGCGCCCCGCATCGCCATCGTGGGTGGCGGCATCGCCGGGCTCAACGCCCTCCATACCTTGAAGAAAAACGGGCTGGACGCTACGGTGTATGAATCCTCCAACCGCACGGGCGGGCGGATTCTCAGCGTCGCGGATGCCATGGGGCCAAACACCTGCACCGAATTTGGCGGCGAATTCATTGACACCAGTCACCTCGATATGATGCGCTTGGCCAAAGAATTTGGCCTCGAACTCACCGACCTCGCCCAGCCTTCCGAAGCCGCCCTCATCAAAGAAGCCTTCTTTTTCAACGGCCAACACTACTCGCTGGCGCAGGTGGTGGAAGAATTCCGCCGCTTCGCGCCGCGTATGCAAGCGGACATGGACAAACTCGACGGCGACATTTCCTTCAAAACCAAAAACCGCTTTGTCAAAAAAATAGACCGCACCCCGCTATCGAAGTATTTGGAGCAAATCGGCGCGTCGGGCTGGGTCAAACGCCTCATCGAAGTCGCCTACGAATCCGAGTACGGCCTCTCGCCAGAAATGCAATCGAGCCTCAACCTCCTGCTGCTCATCTCGGCAGAAACGCCCGACGGGAAATGGGAAATTTTTGGCGAAAGCGACGAGCGGTACACCATCCGCAACGGCAACCAGCGCGTCACTGACGCGCTCACCGAGCGGTACGCCAACCACCTCGAAACCGGGCTTGCGCTGGAAGCCATCCGCGCCAAAGGCAATGCCTACGCGCTCCAATTTGCCGGATTGAGCGAACCTGTCGTGGCCGATTATGTCGTCCTCGCCATCCCTTTCACCGTGCTGCGCAAATTGGAAGTGAAATTGGAAATGCCCAGAGTAAAACGAAAGTGCATCCAAGAATTGGGCTACGGAACCAATGCCAAACTGATGCTCGGCATGAAGCAGCATATCTGGCGAGAGCAAGGCTATTCGGGCGTGACTTATTCCGACAACGGAATCCCCAATGGCTGGGACAATGCCCAACTCCAAACTGCCGACCACCAAGCCGCCGGGCTCTCCATCCTCTTTGGCGGCAGGCTCGGCACCAACGTGGGCCACGGCACACCAGAACAACAAAAAGACAAGTACCTGAAACTGTGGGAACAAATTTTTCCCGGTGCCTCCGCTGCTTTCAACGCCAAAACGGCCCGCATGGATTGGCCGACTTACCCGCACGCGCTGGGCTCCTACGTCTGCCCCACGGTAGGCCAATACACCAGCATCGGCGGGGCAGAACAGATGCCCATCGGCAATGTGTTTTTTGCTGGGGAGCATTGTGGCGGCGATTTTGCGGGATTCATGAACGGCGCGGCACAAAGCGGCCGCGAAACTGCCGAAGCAATAATGGCACGGTTGAAATGACGCAGAGCTGGCAGTATAATTTTCGGCAAGCCCCCTTCGGCAAGAGTTGTTGCCAAATTATCGTTGGGAAAATTTTGGGGCCGGGTTGCTTTTTCGCAAAGTGCCGACATATCTTTGCACCCGTTTTTGAAAACCGATCTCGTATCTCAGCCGGTAGAGCATCCCGATTTTTCATCGGGAGAGTCTGGGGGCTCGAATCAAAAACAAGTTCAAAATAAGAAGATCTCGTAGCTCAGCCGGTAGAGCACTTGACTTTTAATCAAGGAGTCATGGGTTCGAATCCCATCGAGATCACCAAAGAAGCCGCCTCAAAAGGGTGGCTTTTTCTTTTTCTGTTCAGCCGTTAGCGCATTTTGATTTTTAAAACCATGGGGTGCCGAATGAATCAAAACGCATAAATTTGCGAGCATGAAACGAAGCAAAATTGCCGGCATCGGCTCCTACCTCCCAGCGCGCGTCGTCTCGAACGACGACCTTTCCCAAGTAATGGACACCACGGATGAATGGGTGCAGGAACGCACCGGCATCCAAACCCGCCGCTATGGCGTAAAGCACGAAGAAACCACCTCCAGCATGGGCGCAAAAGCCGCGCTCGTGGCCTGCGGGCGGGCGGGCATTCAGCCAGAGGAAATTGATTTCATCATCTTTGCCACCCTCAGTCCCGATTATTATTTTCCTGGTTGCGGGGTGTTGCTACAACGCGAGCTCGGCATAACACAGAAAGAAGTTGGCGCGCTCGACATCCGCAACCAGTGCAGCGGATTCCTGTACGCCCTGAGCATCGCCGACCAATTCGTGAAGACAGGGATGTACAAAAATGTGCTGGTGGTAGGCGCCGAAATGCACTCCATGGGGCTTGATTTCAGCACACGCGGGCGGAATGTGACGGTCATTTTTGGCGACGGAGCGGGTGCGGCCATCATCCAGCCGACGGACAACCCCAACCAAGGCATCCTGACCACCAAACTCCACTCCGACGGCACTTACGCCGAGAAACTTGCTTTCATCAACCCTGGCGCGCACGGCGGCTACCACCAAAAAAGATTGGGCGACACTACCGATTTCGGATACCCGCCCCCCGACACCTTCGGCGAGATTTTTATTACGCCCAAAATGGTGGACGAAGGCCTCATATTCCCCAACATGGAAGGCCAGTTTGTCTTCAAACTCGCTGTGCAGAAATTCCCCGAAGTCATCCACGAAGCACTGAAAGAAGCGGGGTTGCAAGCCTCCGATATTTCGATGCTCATCCCGCACCAAGCCAACCTGCGCATCAGCCAAATGGTGCAGCGACTGCTCGGCCTCCGCGACGACCAAGTGTGGAACAACATCCAGAAATACGGCAATACCACGGCAGCCTCGGTGCCCATCGCGCTTTGCGAAGCATGGGAAGCGGGAAAGGTGAAAGAAGGGGATTTGGTGTGCCTTGCTGCATTTGGCAGCGGCTTCACTTGGGCGAGCGCACTGATACGCTGGTAGGTTTTAGGTATAGCGGGAATGTGCTTGCGCGATTTGCTCTTGACTGCCGAACGCCCAACTGCTTGCCTTGAGCAGTTGGGCGCTTTAACTTGAGGTTCATCGAAAAGGGATATTAAAAAGAGAGAAGTGGGCGTTAATGCGCAGTTTTTCGCAGAGTGGGTGGCAAATATGTCGTTCATTTTGCAAATGGCACAGGCTTTGTCAGCCCGTTCGTGCAAACTTTAATCAAAACAGTTACTGCTATGTTTCTTGAATCAAAAATCATTAAAACGGCCATTTTGCTTGCGCTGCCGCTCGCGGCGTGGGGCCAGGGGAATGCCACGATTTATCTGGCAAACCCGTCGTTTGAAGGGCAGCCAGGCGCGGGCGTTGCCATCCCCGGATGGTACAACTGCGGCCCCGCCAATGAGACTCCTCCAGACCTCCAGCCCGGATTTTTTGGGGTGGGCACCGCCCCTCGCAACGGCAATACTTACCTCGGCCTCGTGGTGCGCCAAACCGGCACTTGGGAAAGTGTGGGGCAACGCCTCAGCCAACCCTTGGAAATGAAACAATGCTATGAGTTCAGCATAGATATCCGCAGAGACACTTCCTACGTCAGCCCATTGGCCGGAAGTGGATTGCCCGTCAAATTCACCACTCCTACCCGCGTCCTTATTTGGGGCGGCAACGGATACTGCCACAAAGGGGAATTCCTTTACGAGACTTCTGTGATCATACACCCCCGGTGGTTGGGCTACAACTGCCGCCTTAGCCCGAAGTTAGGCTCTTGGTCGCACCTCATCATCGAAGCATATTATGGTTCAACAGACCCTTTCAACCCCACGCTTCCGATGTACACCAATGGGAATGTGCTGATCGACAACGCTTCGCCCATCAAGCAGGTGGTGTGTGGGCCAGACAAAATGCCCGAGCCTAAAAAGAAGCCCATCATCACCAAAAAAGGGCCGGAAAAACCGGTTGCTGCTGCACAAATAAAGCCTGCCCCTGTCGAGCCTGCCCCCGCACCCCAAACACCCAAGCGCGGCAGGTCTTACCGCTTGGATGTTTATTTCAAAACCGATGCGCACACATTCGATTTGGGCAGCAGCGAACAAGGGTTGGAAGACCTTTACTCCATGCTCAAAAACAACAATGAGCTGAGCGTGGAAATAGGTGGCCACACCAACAACAACCTGCACCCTTACGCATCCAAGGCGCTCGACCTTTCCACCAAGCGTGCCAAATCTGTGGCCGATTGGCTGATATCGAAAGGCGTGTCCGCCGATCGGGTGCAGTACAAAGGCTATGGCTGGACCAAACCCGTCGAACCCAATATCACGCCCGAAGGCCAGAGGAGGAATCAGCGGGTGGAGGTGACGATCTTGAGCTATGAGTGAGGGAGCGCGAGTTCAGCCCACATCATAATTTTATACGCGGGCTGAACCCCGCGCTCCCTCCCTAACAAAAAAGGCTTCCCGCAATTCGCGGGAAGCCTTTTTCAATTTCGTGAAAGACGGGGGGCCATCAATTCAACTTGTCCATATCTCGGATGAGAATGGTGTTGCGGTTGAAGTGGATTAAATTTGACTTTTTCAGTTCGTTCAGGATTGCAGTCACGGTTTGGCGGCTCGCACCCACCAGGTTTGCGATGTCTTGCTGCGTCAGGCCGTGTTTCACCAGCGTTTCAAAACCTACTTGGCGGCCACGCTCGCCCGCGCTTTCTTTCAAAAACTCCACGATCCGGGTGCGCACGTCTTTGAGGATCAAAGATTCCCAATGGCGCTCGGCGCGGCGGAGCCTATCGCCGAGGTACAGCATCACCGCTTGCGAGAGCGGGAAATTCTGTTGCATCAGGTATTTGAAATCTTCCACCCGCACCGCGAAATAATCCACATCGCGGCTCATGGCCGAGGCGAACTCGGAGCGTCGCTTTTCCCCTGTGAGGCCCAGTTCGCCAAACACCGTGAACGGGTGCTGGATGTTTTTGATGATCTCGCGGCCATCGTGCGAGTAAATGCCGATCTTGACAGCGCCGCCCGCGAGCAGGCACACATACTCGCTCGGTTGGTCGGCCAAATAAATAAAAGAGTGACGGGGTGCTGTGCGGCGTTCGGCCATAAGCGCGAGGCGTTGCAGCTCAGCCTCCGAAAGCGATGCCAACATCGGAAATTGTTGGAACACAGCGTGTAAGGGTTGTCCGTTCATGCGCGATTGTCTATTGGTTTGGAAACGAGAACATACGGGAGGCAAGCCTTTTAAAGCCAAAACTGTGCCAAGCCTCGTATTGAAAACGATTAGCGCGTTCTTTCAAAAAGTTATCAAACCTTTGTTGCGCTCAAAAACCTTTGCCTCGCCCCTGAACCATCGAACCTTTCCGCAACATGGTAAAGCCCTTTTCCCTCCTCACCGATTTTGACATCGCGCTCTTTCGCAGCGGCAAGCACTTTCGCCTTTATGAAAAAATGGGCAGCCACCTCGTCGAGCATGAAGGCGAACAGGGCGTGTGCTTCGCGGTGTGGGCGCCCAACGCCAAGAGCGTAAGCGTCACGGGCGACTTCAACGGCTGGGACCCTGACGGCCACCCCTTACTCCCCCGATGGGATTCGAGCGGCATCTGGGAAGGCTTTATCCCTGGCGTCGGCAAAGGCGCGGTCTACAAGTACCACATCGAAACCCATGTAGGCGTTGCGCTCGACAAAGGAGACCCATATTCCCTATTGTGGGAAACCCCTCCCCGTACTGGGTCTATTGTGTGGGAATTTGACCACAAATGGAAAGACGAAAAATGGATGAAAGCCCGGCGCGAAAAAGCCGGAAAGCCCCAGCCTTGGTCGGTATATGAAGTGCACGCGGGCTCTTGGAAAAAGATAGGCCACGATGGCAACCGCTCGCTCAATTACCGCGAACTGGCGGACGACCTTGTGCCTTATGTAAAGGAAATGGGCTTCACGCACGTGGAGCTGATGCCCGTGATGGAACACCCTTATTTCCCTTCTTGGGGCTACCAGATCACCGGCTTTTTCGCGCCCACGAGCCGCTCCGGGCAGCCGGAAGACCTCATGTTTTTGATTGACAAATTCCATGAAGCGGGCATCGGGGTGATTCTGGACTGGGTGCCGTCGCACTTTCCGAGCGACATCCACGGGCTTTATTTTTTTGACGGCACACACCTCTATGAGTACGCCGATATGCGCCGAGGGTTTCACCCCGATTGGAACAGTTATGTGTTCGATTACGGGCGGAACGAGGTGCGGAGTTTTCTGATTTCCAATGCTTTGTTTTGGCTCGACAAATACCACACCGACGGGCTTCGGGTGGATGCGGTGGCTTCGATGCTATACCACGACTACTCGCGCAAGGAGGGCGAATGGCTCCCGAACATCCACGGCGGCAAGGAAAACCTCGAAGCCATTTCGTTCTTCCAAGAGTTCAACAACGCGGCCTACGGCGAATACCCCGGCATCGAAACCATTGCGGAGGAAAGCACGGCATTCCCCGGCGTGACAAAACCGACTTTCGACGGCGGCCTCGGCTTCGGCCAAAAATGGATGATGGGCTGGATGCACGATTCGCTTTCGTACTTCAAGCGCCCGCCCATTTTCCGGCGTTGGCACCAAGACGAAATCACGTTTTCGATGGTGTACGCTTTTTCCGAACGGTTCATGCTACCGCTCAGCCACGACGAGGTGGTGCACCTCAAGTCCAGCCTATTGTACAAAATGCCCGGCGACGAGGGTCAGAAATTTGCCAACCTGCGCTGTCTGCTCGGCCACCAATGGACTCACCCCGGCACACAAATCCTGTTCATGGGCGGCGAAATAGGCCAAAGCACCGAGTGGAGCCACGACCTCGGCGTTCCGTGGCAACTGCTCCAATACGACTATCACAAGGGGATTCAAAATTGGGTGAAAGCTTTGAACGAGCTGTACTCCAGCAGCCCCGCGCTCTGGCGAAATGCCTTCCACCCGGATGGGTACGAGTGGATTTCGGGGGGCGATACGGAGAATTCGGTGCTGGCTTTCTTGCGCCGAGGCGATGCGGGCGACCCGGTGCTGCTCGTGGTTTGCCATTTCAACCTCCAATATATGCCGGAGTATTCGGTGGGCGTTCCTTTCGGCGGCACTTGGCGCGAGGTGCTGAACAGCGATGCCAAGCAGTTTGGCGGCTCTGGCATTTTGAACGGCGATTTGAAAGCAAAGAAAAAACCCGAACACGGCAAGGATTTTTCTGTCACGTTCAAACTTCCGCCCTTGTCGGTGATGGTTTTTGAAGGGAGCAAAAAGAAGAAGAAATAGTTTTCAAGTTTCAAGTGGGCAAGTTTCAAGTAAGCAAGTCCCCTGTTCCAATTCAACTTGGAACTTGCTTACTTGGAACTTGGAACTTGGAACTTGCTTACTTGGAACTTGGAACTTGACACTGCCCCACTTGCACCATTTTCTCAACCTCCTTTTTCCACACAAAATACCCCAGCCCGTTCAGGTGAAGGCCGTCTTCCGTGAATTTGGCGGAGAGGTTTCCATCCGCATCTTTCAGCGGCGTGGCGATGTCGAGGTAGGGCAGCGCGAAATCGCGGGCAATCTGGACGATGCGGGCATTCAGTTCCAGCACCTTGGCGTTCGTCGCGCCCGTTTTCCGCACATCGTTGTTCAAGGGCAAAACACTCTGCAAGTACAACTCCGTGTCGGGCGAGTTTGCCCTGATTTTTTGCACGATGGCGCGGTAAGTGGTTTCGATTTCTGGCACCGAATTTCTAAAAATCAAATCGTTCACCCCCACCAGCAAAAAGATTTTCAAGGGCTTGTGCCGCAAAACTTCTGGCAACCGCTCCAGCACCCCCGTGGTGAAATCGCCAGAGATGCCCCGGTTCAGCACCTTGGGGCCATCGCCAAAAAGCTCGTGCCACTCGGCCTGCTCCGTTTGGCTGTCGCCGAGAAAAATGATGCTTCCGGGCCTTTCGCCCAAGCGTTCAAAATGTTGGGCGCGGTGGTGGTAGAGGCCAGTAGTTTGGTGCTGCAGGCGGAGCATGGCATAGTGCCAGCCACCCAAGCGGTGCAGCGCGAACCCTGCCGCACCGAGGAGCAGGAGGTTGAGGAAAAGCGAGAAGTAGAGGAGTGGTTTCATAAGTAGAATGTGATAATTAGCCAATCTGCTAATGTGCTAATTCCCCACAAGGTGCTGCATTTTAGGCTAAACCAATTTTGGCGACTTCATTAATGGTCAGTCAAGTCAAGTGTATTCCAAAGCGCATCTGTTTTTGCCGAAGGTTAAAAGTTGGGTTCGCCGCCCTCGCTTTGGGTTACCTCGCCCTACCTTTGCCGTTCAATGGCAGGTATTATTTCGGGACGCCGTTCCGAACCTTCCCATGGGGCAAAACTGCCCTTTTTTATTTCAAAAACTTACGCCCGGAACAGCGTTCTGGGATATAATTCCTGAATTTTTTTACATGAACATCGCCGTCGTCGGAACTGGCTACGTTGGGCTGGTAACTGGAACTTGCTTTGCCGAAACAGGCAACAATGTCATCTGTGTTGACATAAACGAACAAAAAGTACAAAGCCTGAAAAACGGCATAGTCCCCATTTTCGAGCCTGGCCTCGAACTGCTTTTCGACCGCAACACCAAGGAAGGCCGCCTCCATTTTACCACCGACCTGCACGAAGCGGTAGAAAAGGCCTCCATCATTTTCCTTGCCCTGCCTACCCCCCCTGGCGAAAACGGCTCCGCCGACCTTTCCTACATCATGGGCGTGGCGCGCCAGCTCGGCGGCATCATAACGGACTACAAAGTGGTGGTGAACAAAAGCACCGTGCCGGTGGGCACTGCCGAAAAAGTGGCCGCCATCTTGTCAGAAAATCTGTCCAAAAAAATGTTCGACGTGGTGTCCAACCCCGAGTTCCTGCGCGAGGGCGTGGCAGTGGATGATTTTATGAAACCCGACCGCGTGGTGGTGGGCACCCGCCACGAACGCGCCCGCAAAGTGATGCGCCAACTCTACGAACCCTTTGTCCGACAAGGCAACCCCATTTATTTCATGGACGAGCGCAGCGCCGAAATGACCAAGTACGCCGCCAACTCTTACCTCGCCGCCCGCATTTCGTTCATGAACGAAATCGCCAACCTCTGTGAAAAAGTTGGTGCCAACGTAGACCAAGTGCGCATCGGCATGGGCTCCGACACGCGCATCGGGAAGCGGTTCCTGTTCCCCGGCATTGGGTACGGCGGCTCTTGTTTCCCGAAGGACGTGCAGGCGCTCGCCAAGACCGCCTCGGAATATTCCTACGATTTCAAAATCCTGAAATCGGTGATGAAAGTGAACGGTATCCAGAAAGGGATACTGACCAAAAAGATAAAGAAGCATTTCAAAAACGACCTTTCCGGAAAAACCATCGCCGTATGGGGGCTTGCTTTCAAGCCCAACACGGACGACATCCGCGAGGCACCGGCCTTGGTTATCATAGACGATTTGCTGGCTATGGGCGCGAACATCCGTGCCTTTGACCCCGAAGCCATGGATCACGTGCGCGCCATTTACGGCGACCGCATCACGCTCTGCGACAAGATGTACGAGGTGCTGGAAGGGGCCGATTGCTTGGCGATCATGACCGAATGGAGCGAATTTCGTACGCCCGACTTTGAACGAATGGCCGCCATCCTCCGCGAAAAAATCATCTTCGACGGGCGCAATGTGTACGACACCGAGCAAATGAAAGACCTCGGCTTCCAGTACCTCAGCATAGGCAGGCCAAAGGTGCGGGGGCGGAAGGGGTGAATTCGAAAAGGCCATTTTGGTAGTGATGGGGGAATTATTGGGCACGTCCCGTACATTTGAGGGCTAATATGCAAACTCACTTGAAAAATATGGATACCGTCATACACCTAAATGTCGAATCGCTGAACGATGCGTTCATTCGAGATTTGAAGGAACAATTCGGCTCGGCGGAAATCGAGTTGCGCGTTCACAAAAAGCCACAGCTTTGGATGACCCAAGAGCAGTTTTGGGAACTGATTGACCTGCTTGATTGGTCAAAAACCGGCGACAATGCGGCAGTAGCGGCACCCCTTGTCGAGGCATTGGCGGCGATGCCCGTTGGCAGCATCCATCAATTTGAAGACATTTTATCTGAAAAATTGTGGCGATTGGATACCCGTGCCCATGCCCAAGCTTCCAAAAGCGATGACCCAAACGGCTATTTGTCTGCCGACGGTTTTTTGTACGACCGTTGCTGTGTGGTAGCCAACGGAAGAGCATTTTATGAATCCGTGCTGAACGAGCCGGCGAAATTCCCAGCAGGCTGTTCTTTTTCTGCCTTGTTGTCGGTAGCCTCAGAGGCATATTCCCAAAAAACAGGGCAGACCTTCCTGCACATTTCCAAATTCGATTACGAAACTGGCGGCAACCTCGCCAGCTGGGCCGAGGCAATATCCTGAAAACCATGCCGCACGGAAATTCTCACCAAAATGGCAGTGAACACCACCTGTACGAAATCAGGGACGAACAGGAAAAGGAAGTGTTCAAATATGGCATCAGCGACGACCTCGTTGGTCAAGATGGTCTTTCCAAAAGAATCAAAGTGCAACTTTCGCTGCTCAACCTCGCGGCTGGGTGGCTTCGCTATTTTGGGAATGTGATTGTGACAGGGATACCGGGCAGAAAAAGAGCGGAGCAAATTGAAAAAGACCACATTGACGCATTTGAGGCAGAACACGGACAGCGACCTCGCGGGAATCCGCGCAGAATAAAAAAGCCTGACCGCCAAGGCGCGTAGCGGAGGGCAACCAGCAATCTCCTTCTCACATGGCTCAAATCAACTGGGTTTTTCTCGACGACCACGGAGGCCGCCACCGCGTGGGCCTCTACCACGGCGACCGTTCGGGCCATGTAATGATCCATTGCAACCGCCGGGTGATTCAGATCGATTTTTCGGTGAAAGAAAGTAAGATGTACTCTTTTTTTATCGAAGACGAACTTTGCGAAGTCATTCTTGCAAAAGAGCACGGCAGGTTCGGCTACGAATTCCGCGTAAATGAAAAGGTGGACACGCCGCTCAACCGCATCCGCCGAGTGCAGCAGGGGAAGACCAGAAAATACATGGCGCTGCTGGTGGGCGGCTTGCTGCTGGTGCTGGCAGGAGCATTTTTTGGCTTGCGCTGGTACGGCCAAACCCAAGAGGCAAAACGGATCGAATCCACGAGCATCGTCGGCAAATACAGCACATCAAACATGAAGCGCCTCGCCGCCGAAGGCAAGCGAACGGTAGCGCGGCTTCACCTCCTGCAGGGCGAAGAGGCCGACCAACAGCGGATTGCCTACACGCTTTTGGCCGTTGACAGCATCATGGAGCACGGCGATTTCAAGGTAAAGAAAACAAGCCCGGCACTGCTGCCGAGCGGCTTCCCGTTCAGCGAGGGCGACGAGTTTGATGCCATTTACCTGCCCACCGACCCGCAGGTGCACCGCGTGGATTTTTTCCAACCCACCAGCAGAACCATCGCCACGTACATCCACTTGGCCATCCAAGCAGAGAAGCAAAACCACTCCGCCGATCCGCCCGAAAAAAACCTCTGCCGCGTGCTCACCGCCGCCGAACAGTCGGGCTGGCTCTGCCTCGCCCACTTCATTTTTCAGGAAAAAACGCCCGAAGAAAACGCCCGCCACAACCGCGAATCTTACGCACGGCTTTTGCGCGAGCCATCGCTTGCCAAAGCGATTGAGGATGGTTGTTGGGAAAAATAAACCCGCTGTCGCAAACTTTGCTACTTTATTTTTTGACCGTTCCTTAAGTACTTGCTCCAAAATAAACGTGGTTATCTTTTTTCACAGCAAGCAGGTTGCCAAGCCTTTGTGAAATCAGCAACCATCAATCAATAATCAGCAATCACTTAGTGCCGCTGCCATGACCTACACCTTTCAAATCCTGACCGAAAAATCCGAAATGCTGCCCCATCTCCCACTCGTGCAGCAGCTCAGCCCCAGCGTGACGGAAGAACGCTACGCCCATTTGCTCGACGATATGCTGACGCACGGCTACCGCATGGTGGCGGTGTTGGAAGGCACGACTTGCGTGGGCATTTCGGGCATCTGGGTCGCCACCAAAATTTACAGCGGCCGATACCTCGAAATGGACAATGTGGTGGTGGCCGACACGCACCGCTCTAAGGGCATAGGCAAGTTGCTCACCGATTTTGTGGCAGCGCTCGCCCTCGCCGAAGGCTGCGAGACGATCATGCTCGACGCTTACTTGGAGAACGAAAAAGCCCACGCTTTCTATGAGCGGGAGGGTTTTACCAAGCGGGGATACCATTTCCTGAAACGGTTCAAGTGACTCTTTGGCCGCCCGGCAAAACCCGAAGGAGCGCAATGGCCAAAAAAGCCATGCCGGCTATCATGGCAGCCAGCATCGGCGCCACATAAGCAGGGTGCGCCATGCTGTGCCAATAGCCCGTTTTCCCCCACCAGTCCATCACCAGCACATGGGCGAAATAGATGCCGAAACTTGCTGCCGCAAAATCTCGCTCAATAGCCAAGAGGGGTTTGCTGTCGAACGCCGTTTTGGCAAGCAAAAACCACCCGATGGCCGAAACGGCCACGTTGGGCGTGAGGTAATCGTAGAAAAAAACCTGCATTTGGCCGTTCCCAAAAAAAGTGTTGAGGCAATACGAACCCAGCATAGTGCTGGCAGTGCCGAGCGCGATCAGAACAAAGGGTAGAGAACGAGGAACTATGAACGAGGAACTATGAACGCCCCCTCGTTCCTCGTTCATAGTTCCTCGTTCATAGTTCATAGCTCTCGTACCGAGATAATGGCCCAGCACGAAATAGCCGCAGTTGTTCGAGAAAAGCTCGAAGTAGATGCCGATGGGCATTTGGCAAAAAGTAGCCAAAAACTTGTAGCCCCAAGTGGCAAGGGCGCACAAGGCAAAAAAGTACAAGAACTCTTTTTCGGTGGCCGAGCGCACCCAAGGGCGCAAGATCGGATAGATCAAATACAGCCCGATGATGAGGTAGATAAACCACAGGTGGTAATGCACCGGCCCCGACACGATGCCTTTGAGCGCTTCGCCGATGGTGGCCGGGCTGCCCTTGGCCAGAAACCCATAGAGCGAATAAATGAGCATCCAGAACACGGCCGGCACCACCACGCGCGAGAATCTTTTTTTCAAAAAGCCGCCCAGTTCGTAATCCTTCCCCAGCAAAAGATAGCCGCTCAGCATCACGAACAGAGGCACACCGGGGCGCGTGAGCGAATTCCAGAAATTGCCCGCCCACCACCAAGAGCCGTTGTAGTCGCTGCCATCGGCGTGGGCAATCGGCGCGGCCACATGGATGAGGATGACCATAAAAGTGGCGAGGTTGCGCAGGCGGTCTGGCCATGCCGATAGGGTGGATGGGGGACGGGCGATTGAAGGTTGGTTGTGTTCGCTCATAACAGAGGGAAATGGACTGGCTGAAAGGTAGTGCGTATCCAACTTTCAAACCCTCGAACCTATGAAAACAGTCCAGCCAACTGGTTCAGCATAAGCCAATGGTTTCGCCTTTCATGCGGACTTCCTCTTTGTTTTCCCGATTTCTTTGAGGTCGGCTTCCAATTGTAGCAGGCTCTCGGCCTTTTCCAATTTCGTAGTCAATGCTCGTTGTGTAAATGTCTCTGACCCGTTGATAGAACACTTTTTCCGAACTGCGAATGTCGCGGATGCGGGCCAAGAGTTCGTCAAAGTAGTTCATCGCTCCGGCCCTTTTCAGCCGTTCGTCATCGAGCGTGAAACCTTTGATGATGTATTCCCGCAAACGCTGGGTGGCCCAAATGCGGAACTGTGTGCCTCGGTGGGAATTTACCCGGTAACCTACCGAGATGATCATGTCGAGGTTGTAGTAGTCCACTTGGTAGGTTTTTCCGTCGGCGGCAGTTGTTGCATAATTTGCAACAACTGAATCAGGCGGCAATTCGCCTTCTTCAAACACATTTTTGATATGTCGGGAAATGACCGATTTGTCCCGTTGGAAAAGTTCGGCCAACTGGTTCAGCGTAAGCCAAACGGTTTCGCCTTCCACGCGGACTTCCACTTTGGTTTGGCCGTCCGCCGCTTGGTAGAGTATGATTTCGCTATTTTCCATGGGAGAATATTTGAAACAGAAAGTGTTTTTTCGGACAAATTTAAAACGATTTATTTGCCGATACAAAACTTCCCAAAAATATTCCCCAGCAAATCCTCCACGCCGATTTCCCCAGTTATCTCGCCCAAGTAAGCCAGCGAGCGGCGGATGTCCTGCGCCACAAAATCGCCCGTGATGTTGGCATCCAGCCCGGCCAGCACATCGGCCAGTGCCTCGTCCGCTCGGCGCAGGGCATCGTGGTGGCGGGCGTTCGTCACCACCACGCTTTCTATGCTCACGCCCTCGCCCGCTGCTGCCTCGAAGAGTTTTTCTTTCAGATACTCGATGTTCATACGGTTTTTGGCAGACACGGGAATCAATGATGAATGATGAATGATGAATGATGAACCTGGCGCGTTTGACGATTCGCTTAACAGGTAAGGATGAATTCCCGGGAGCGTCGGGTCGAGCAGCCACGCCGTGTCGAACAGCGGGTTGCGATCCATTTTGTTGCAGACTACCACGAGTTCAGACTTTCCAAGTCTTGAAGACTTGGAAAGTCTGCCGAGGTCAGCATGAACATCCGCGATGGTCATGCCCCCAGCCACATCCCACACATACACGAGTATCGCCGCCTGCTCGATTTTCTCCATCGTGCGCGCCACGCCAATGGCTTCAATGGCATCTTGCGCTTCGCGGATGCCCGCCGTGTCAATGAGCCGGAACTGTACGCCCCGGATGTTCAGCACTTCCTCGATGGTGTCGCGGGTGGTGCCGGGAATTTCCGACACGATGGCGCGCTCCTCGTTGAGCAGGGCATTCAGGAGCGTGGATTTTCCGGCATTTGGCCGACCCGCTATGACGGTGGTCACGCCCGTTTTGAGGGCGTTGCCGAGGGCGAACGATGCGATGAGCGGGCGGAGGTGGGCGCGGATTTTCCCCACCAGATTTTTCAAGTCCGAGCGGTCGGCAAACTCCACGTCCTCCTCTCCGAAGTCCAGTTCGAGTTCCACAAGGCTGGCGAAATGGATGAGTTCCTCGCGCAGTTTCTGGATTTCGTTTTTGAAGCCGCCGCGCAATTGGCGGAGGGCTATCCCATGCGCCGCCTCGCTTTCCGACGCGATGAGGTCGGCCACGGCTTCGGCTTGGCTCAAGTCCATTTTGCCGTTGAGGAAAGCGCGCATGGTGAACTCGCCTGGCTCGGCCAACCGTGCGCCCCATTGCAGGCACTGCTCGATGATCTGCTGCTGAATGTATGGAGACCCGTGGCAAGAAATCTCGGCCACGTCTTCGCCCGTGTAAGAGTGCGGGGTCCTGAAAACGGCCACCAGCACCTCGTCAATCAATCGCCCATGGTCGTCAAGGATGTTGCCAAAATGGACGCTGTGGCTCTTTGCTTCGGCCAGCCGCTTTTTGCCCTTGAACATCAGATGGGCAATGTCAATCGCGCTCGGCCCTGAAAGCCGGATGACACCGATTGCGCCCACACCGGGCGGCGTGGCCAGCGCGACAATGGTGGAGGAAAGGTCAATGAGAGACATGGTTGGAGGGTTGGAGGGTTTCTGGTTGGAGGGTTTCGGGTTGGAGAGTTTCTGGTTGGAGAGTTTCTGGTTGGAGACAGAAACTCTCAAACCCTCAAACCAGTAACTCTCCAACCAGTAACCCTCAAACCTAAGCCTTCAAATTCTCGATGTACTTCTTCAGCCCCTCGGCGATTTCGGTAGCGTATTGGCTTTCTTTCCCGCCGCCCATGATGGGCTGTTTGTCCGTGGGGCGGAGCGTGGGCAACTGGGCGAGCGGCCCGTCGAGCGTCACGTTTTTGAGCAAAATGGGCATCACGAGGAAGCCTTTGCGGGGGTTGTTCTTCTGAGCAATTTCCTCCAAAAGCGGCACCGCAGCGTTTTTGGCCGCGTCGTAAAAATCGGCACTCAGCAGGGGCAGCACCACTTGGCACTCGTCCATGGTTTTGCGGAGCCAAGCCTGTTGGTCTTGCCCCGTAGAGTCGGAGAGGCTCAGGAACTGAGCGGGCACGCTGCGCAAATGTTTGGACAACAGGTCGAAGCCATCTTTGTCAGCCGCCTCGTTGTACAGCACCAGCACTTTTGCGCGGGCGGCTTGGGTGCTGCTGGCGGTGGCGGGGCTGTCCAACTTCTGGTACTCGCTGACGAGGTTTGCCACGAAGTTTTCAAGCGTGTCTTTCGGGAACTGCATCCCGAACTCGCCTTGGAAAAAAACCTTTGTGTCGGCCTCGGCGGGGCGTTCCTCTTTGGTGGGGAAAGAGTAGGGCTGCACGTTGTCGCGCACGTTTTTGTAGAGCGTGTCGAGCAGCAGGCGCAAGGCCCAGTCTTCAAAATCAAAGCCGAGGAAGAGGTGGTGGCGGAAGTCTTTGAACGCATTGGTGAGCGCGTCTGGGATGCGCTCATTCTGCTGTTCGCCCACTATCTTTTTGATGTAGCCGAGTTGCTGCTTGTAGGTGAGCACCAAGGATTCGGGCTTTTGGTAAGTGCCAAGGAGATTGTAAATGACCACCCGCGAATCCTTTTCAAAATCAAAATTGAAGCCCGTGGCGGGTTTGTACCAGTTGTAATAATCGGCGTGGTAGGCCTGCGCGATTTGGTCGTAGAGCCGCGTGACGAAGTTGTCGGGCGTGGTGTTGATGACGATGCGAAATTTCAGGTCGGTCAATTGTTCCACTGCGGGGTGGAGTTCAAACTTGTCCGCCATGTCGGTGTAGAACTTTGCCACTTCTTCCTGCAAGACATTGTCGGTAGAGCGGTTTTGAATGCGCAAGAGGCTGGCCACGTAGGGCAGCGTGCATTCTTCGTCAGCGCCAAACGTCAGGTCGTATTTGTCAGCCAAATGCTGGGCGCAGAGGTCGGTGAGCGGCTGCCAGTTTCCGTCTTTGCCTTTGGCGGCCAAGGCGGCCGGGCCAAGGAAAAGCACACAGCTCCCCTCTTTCACCTTTCGGGCAATGGCTTGGTAAAGTTCGGCAGGAGAGGAAGAAGGAGTAGGCATAAAAAGTCAAGGTAGCCGGCAAAGGTAGATACTCGGAGCGCAAAAGGGGAAATGTCCGTTTTTCGGTTTTTGGGCGGGTTCAAAATGGTGCGCCAGCCAATCGTCAGATAAACCGAAGCACCAACTCCATCTCAAAACCCGCCCGCATAAGCGAAGCCGCTATTTTTTCGCGGGCATTTTCGTCGCCAGCGTACTGCTCGCGTTTTTTCCCCAACATTTTCTGCAACACCGTTTCGTATTCCGTTTCGTCAATCGAATCGAGGGCTTGGCTCACCAATGCTGGCGCAATGTAGCGCAGCTGCAGTTCTTGCCGAATGCGCACGCGGCCCCAGTAATTGTAGCGGAATTTGCCGCCGGCAAAAGCCATGGCAAAACGTTCTTCGTTGAAAAAACCGTCCTCCCGCAGCACCTCGAAAATCTGTTCGGCATCCGCGCGCGTCAGGCCGAGTTCGGCCAATTTGCTGCGCACCTCCTTGGGGCAGCGCTCTCGGTAGGCGCAGAAGCGCTCCATTTTTTGGAGAGCCTCGTCGGGGGTGAGGGGTTTGAATTTGTGGAGGGCGGGCATCGGGGAGTGGCTGTTCTATTCTCGGCTTTTATTGCTTTTGCTAACTCCGGCACTCCCGCCTACCGCCGCCGGTGTTGCCTTTGCGGGTTGGGTTTGGGCGGCGGTAGGCGTTGAGTGCATTGTTGTAGGCTTTATTATATTTTCCTTCATCGCATCATGTATATCATTCTTGCGCCTATCGTCCAACTTAGTCCGTCTATTCGAATCGGTAGAGATGCTTTTAAATTCAATGCAACCTTTTTAGTGAAATGATATGTAGTTCCTGCTTGCAAAAGATAAGCCTCTTTATTTTTGTATATTATTTGGTTAGTCACCTCTGTGCCCTCAAAGTCCTTTGCAGTATAGCCTATCATTCTCGTGTAGGCTACGCCTATATTCAAATTCCAATCATAAAAATTTTTTCTTTGAAATACGCCAATCAACCAATCAATATGTACCGGGATTTCTATGTGGTTGAGCCAGACTTGCCCGTATTGTATTGGTGGGTAATACTCAGGAAGAATATATTCTCCATTCTGGCTAAACAAAAACTCGACGCCAATTTGGGAATGTTTTGCAATTCTTGCAGTACCAATTAGGCCAGCATTTAGCCCAAAATAATCGGTGATACCATTCCCTTCTAATTCGGAAAAATTCAGGCCAGCGATTATACCTGCATTAAACGGTGAATTTTGAGACTTTGCCGACACAAATTGAACTGTGAAAAAAGCAGTTAAGACAAATACTTTGATTGGTTTCATTTTTTATTCTTTTACTTTGAAACTCCTATAACCTCATTGGATGAGGTCTTATTTCCTTTTTTCCTCTTTTTTTAATCGTCTATAACTCGCGTGTTGCCGTAAACCCCATTTACGGGAATCTGATTTTCATGCGCGTGAATTCGCGCCCAAAAATACCCAACCATACTCCACAAATCCCAATCAAACTGCCTTCCCCACCGTAGCCGTAGCGAAGACATCTCACAAATCCCCCAGCTGCGGCCTCAGCACCAACTCCTCCACCACCGCCGCGTCGCTCATGTCGTAGCATCCCCAAACTGCTTTGGCCACATCGGTGGCTTGCATGAGGCGTTCGTGGGGCAAATCCACGCCTTGCCAGGAATCTGACCAAGCCGCGCCGGGCATAATGGAAGTGACTTTCAGGCCCTTGGGTTTCAGTTCTTCGCGCAGCACTTTGGAAAAGCCGAGCAGCGCGAATTTGCTGATGCTGTACGAGCCGCCATTGGGGTAAGCCATAAAACTGGCAATGCTGCACATATTGAAAATGTGGCCGCGCTGCTGTGGCAATATGATGGGCAAGAGGCTGCGGGTGAGGTGGTAGGCACTGTACAGGTTGGTTTCCAACAGGGTTTCGAGCGTGCCGTCGCGCTCGTCGGACACGGTGCCGGGCAGGAAAATGCCCGCGTTGTTCACCAGCACATCGAGCCGGGGCCAAGCGCTGCGCACGAACGCGCCAAACTCCGTGACTTCCGGTTTTTTGCTCACGTCCACGGCGAGCGTGAGGAGTTTTTGTTGTGGGAAACGCTCCGCCCATTCGCGCTCCATGGCTTCCAGATCGGCTTCCGTGCGGGCGCAAACGCAGAGGTCAAAGCCGTTTTCGGCAAAAATTTCGGCAATGGCGCGGCCCAGCCCTTTGGTAGCCCCGGTGATTACGGCGGTTTTGTTGCTCATGTTGCGG
>JBJXFT010000135.1:0-9821 GCA_046155725.1 Saprospiraceae bacterium | reverse complement strand
ATGAGTTCTTCCCAAGTTTCGCCCTGTGTGTATATCCCGTACTTAGGTGCTTTGGCGACGTAGCCGCCATCGGGGTCAGTATTCACAAAAAAAAGGAGCTGGGGGTAGGCTTGAGTGGGTAGGGTTGTGGCCGGTTGGTCTGAGCCGGAAAGTGTCGTAGCGTGGGAAGAAGTTTCAACTGTCATGGTTATAATTTTTTAGGCGATTCCTTTTTTCAGCAAAGTTAGGCATTGTCCCCGAAACCGCTCACGAAGCATGTGCAGCTGCGCTTAGGCAGTACGAGGGAGAGGATGATGCCGGCGTAGGTGGCTCAATTACCTTCATATCTTTGCAAATCCGAGTTGTCAATTCGGATTTGCAAAGGCAGGAACGCGGGACAATTGTAAGCACCTCGTTTCGCCCCGCACAAATCTGTCATCCCGATCCCGAGGTCTCGGGGGAACTGGCCGAGAGCGGAGCGGGTGATTCCGTCATCAGCGTGGCCAGTTCCCTCCCAAAGTCGGGATGACAGATTTGTTGTGGAGGTTGATTTGTTCATGAGCGTAGCGGGTGATTCCGTCATCAGTGTGGCCAGTTCCCTCCTTAGTGGTCAGTCAAGCCAAGCCGCCCCGGCTGGCTTGTTGCTTTGCCTTGTGCTGCGTTTTTTCAAAACTAAGAAGTGGGATTTGCGGTAGGCGGCGTGTGTAGAAGTGACACTTTTCCAAAAAGTACCACTGCTCATTGCTCGCGCCCATAGCGCAGCCACTTGCCAAGCAGATTGAACCGGTCATCTACCCAGAACAGAATGGTAGGAATAGGTGGCGGGAGGATGAGCGTGAAAATAAAACTCAAGGTACTGTCGAAAGCCCTTTGTTTGTACCGCCGCCAGCCTACATAGCGACATAGATGCCATTCAGAAACCACTTCTTTCCAGCCGTAAAAAATGGATTTTCGCCAGTTGCCCTGGCGTTCGTGAATACTGCAAAGCCTATTGTATGAGGTGGCAAGGTTGTTTTTCAACCTTTCGGACAGCGGGTTGGCGGCATGGAGTTCTTCTCGGATTTGGAGGTTTTTCTCAAAAAACTCCAGGGCTTTGCCCAATTTGCCTTGAGTTTTGTAAATCCCTCCCAGACGGTTGTACGAGACGGCAAGTTCGTTTTTCAAATTTTCGGACAGCGGGTTGGCAGCATGGAGTGCTTCGCTGATTTGGAGGCTTTTTTCAAAAAACTCCAGGGCTTTGCCCAATTTTCCTTGCGTTTCATACATCCCGCCAAGCCTGTTGTACGAGACGCCAAGACCGTCTTTCAAATTTTCTGACAGCGGGTTGGCAGCATGGAGTACTTCTCGGATTTGGAGGTCTTTCTCAAAAAACTCTTGGGCCTTGCCCAATTTTCCTTGTGTTTCATAAATCCCGCCAAGCCTGTTGTACGAGGTGGCAAAATCCTTTTTCTCCTCTTCTCCCTCCCGGTTTTTCTCCAAAATCTTTTCCCTCAAAACAAGGTTTTGCTCATAATGCCCAAGTGCAGTATCCAACTGCCCGAGCTCGCTCAGGGTATCTCCTATACCTATTTCCACATCAGCCAACAACTCCAAATCAGCCCCAGCATCCAGCAATCCCCGCGCTTTTTCCAAGCAGTCAATCGCCTCCTTCTGTCGCTTTCCACCGCTCAATATCTTCCCACGTTCGTACAACTCCCTCGCATCCGCCTCGTCCCAATCCTCCTGAAACTGCTCCAACAAGCCCAAAGCCTCCGTATGCAAATCCTGCTCCGAGTAAGTCTTGGCCAAGGGCAGGGCAATGTCTTGGGCGATACGTCGGCGGGGAACCTCGGCCTCTTGGGCCTCGGCCATTTGCTTTTTGAGCAGGTTCACACGGGTTTTGAGGGCTTCGTATCCCTCTTTGCTGCGGTATTCTTCGTCGCGGAAGCGGCGTTCGAGTTCGAGCGCGGGCGCGGTTATTTCTGGCGTGTTCTCAAACTCCACGGTCATCATGCTGCGCTGTGTGTAGAAGTCCACCGCGCGGTTGCCAATAAAAGCGATGCTCTCTTGGCTGAGCCAAAAGAGGATGGGTTTGCCGATTTCGTGGAATGCTTCGCGGGAAAAATTGAGCGCGTCTATAAAAAAAGGCCGCTCGCGCATCGGGCGGTCGAGGCCGGTGACAATGAGCGCGGCGGCATCGGGCGCGGCGCGGCGGAGTTGCTCCGCAAAGGTGAGGTCATTGTCTTCGGGGTCCTCGTACTCAATGTGCTGGATTTTCTTGCCGCGCTTGCGGGCCAATTCCACCAATTCGCTGGTAATGGCGGGGATTAGACCCTCGTGCTTAGCGGAGGCGAAAGTATAGCCGCTTTCTCCCGCCCTGCCGAGGAAGCGCGACAGGGTCTGGACGTTGCCGTCGTATTCGTCGTTGCGCTCAAATTTTGCCACGGTCGCGCAGGATGTCTTTGAGGATGGGATGGACATCGCACCAGCCCTCGCCGTCGTAGCCGAGTATGCTGAGGTTCTGGCGCAAGTGCATCACCGCGTTGGAGTTCTCGGCCTGCTTGCTGGGGTTGTCTATCAGTGCCTTTAGCGCCTTGTAATAATCATCCACTTTGAGGCCGTCGCGGTCGCCGAAAGTGTCGTCGGAGATGTTGTTGGCGTATTCCTTTTTCATTTTCTGGAGCGAGCGGAGCCAGTCTTGCTCGTTTATTTTTTTGCGGTCTTGGTACATGGCGCGGTCGGCGGCTTCGCGGAGCAGGAGGAAGAGGTCGCGCAGCACCCCGCCGCTGTACAGGATCATTTTGTGGAGCGTGTCGGGGTTTTCAAAAAGGCCGGGGATGTCCATCCGGCGGGCCACGATATCGCGCATGGCAGCTATGCCCTCCGGGTTTTCGGTGCCGTTGCTGTTCGTCACGTTTATCATCGGCAGTTCGTAGATGTCGCTGAAATAGGATTGGACTTCTTTGAAATGCTGGCTGTGGTAGAGCGCGATGGGGAAGGTGAAAATGACCTTGGCTTTTAGTTGGGTCAGCTGGTTGGCGTAATTGAGGAAAAGGTCTTTGGCGCGTTCGAGGGGTATTTTGTCAAGGTCTTCGACGATGATGAGCAGGTCGCGTTGGGCGGGTTTGAGTTGAATCCTGATTTCATTTATCAGGTCGTTGCAATGGTTGATGAGCGCGGAAAGGCGCGGCTCCACATTGGTTCTCAGCACATCTTTGAGCGAGGCGCTGGTTTTTGCCGAAAGCCTAAACCGTTCAAAAAACTTGCCCAGGGCTTCCGCGCTGTGGTCATTGTCTTTTTCATTGCCGATATAAGTTTCCCTGATTTCTTGGATTTCCCTCGAACTGACCCAAGTCTGCACACTTTTCAGGTACTCCTCGCTGATGGTCAGTTTGTTTTCGCTGGCGGCCCTGAAAAGCCGTTCCATCGTGACGATAAAGAGTTCGATGTAATTGAGGTGAACGGGGTCGAGTTCTTCTTGGACGGAATAGTTGAGCACCAAAAAGCGGTCTGCACATCGCGTTGGAGGGTATTGAGTTCGGTGCTTTTGCCACAGCCCCGGTAGCCAATGAACAGGAACTGGAGGTGCCCTGTGTCCGTGTTTTTCAGTCGGTTTGCAATAGACCAACGTGGGTTGTTGTCGCCTCGGGCAAGCGCGGTGTTCAGGTAATATTCGTCTAATTCTTCGATGGCGAGCGGGCGCGTGCTGAACGCCGAGTAAACCTGATCCAGCCGGGTGGCTTTTACCATTTGCATAAAAAATCGGGTTGGATAACGGGCAAAAGTAGCCATAAATCTTGTTTGGGCATTCACTTTGATTCTCCTGCCTAATTTTCACGACCTTTGTGCATCATCATTCCCCATTCATCATTCATCATTCTCTTAAAAATTGGATTTCTCCGAATTTGGCCTCCACCCCGACGTGCTCGATGGCATCGAGGCCCTCAACTTCAAAACCGCAACCCCCATCCAAGAAAAAGCCATCCCCCTCATTTTGGAGGGAAAGGATGTCATTGGAACGGCCCAAACCGGCACCGGCAAAACGGCCGCATTCGTGCTGCCCATCATGCACATGATCATGGAATCGGGCGAAGCGAACTATACCCAAGCCCTCATCGTGGTGCCCACCCGCGAACTGGCGATGCAGATTGACCAAGCCATCGAGGCGTACTCATACTTCGCGGGCATTTCGTCAGTAGCCATTTATGGCGGCGGCGGCGGCAAGGATTTCGCCCAAGGCCGCGACGCGCTCCAAAAGGGCGCGGACATCGTGATCGCCACCCCAGGCCGGCTGCTCTCGCACATGAGCCTCGGCTACGTCAACTTCTCCCGCCTTCGGTTCCTTGTGCTCGACGAGGCCGACCGTATGCTCGACATGGGTTTTATCCCTGATCTCACGAAAATCATTGAAACCCTCAATCCAGCGCGCCAGAGCCTCCTCTTTTCCGCCACCATGCCCCACGGGATTATGAAACTGGCAAAAACGATGCTCAAAAACCCCGTCACCATCAGCGTTGCGCTGTCTAAACCTGCGGAAGGTGTGACACAAGGCGTGTACCTCGTGGGCGACCGCCAGAAAATCCCGCTCATCGTGGAGCTGTTGAAGGACCGGACTGGGCGAACGCTCATTTTTTGCTCCAGCAAACTCGCGGTCAACGAACTTTACAAAAAACTTAAAAGTCGCAATCTCTCCGTAGAGCGCATCAGCAGCGACCTCGAACAGAACGAGCGCGAACAAGTGATGCTCGACTACCGCAACCAAAAAATTGACATCCTCGTAGCCACCGACGTGCTGAGCCGGGGCATTGACATTGACGGCATTGACCTCGTGGTGAACTTTGAGGCACCGCGCGATGCCGAAGATTACGTCCACCGCATCGGGCGCACCGCCCGCGCCGAGCGCAAAGGCACCGCCCTCACGCTCATCAACCACGCCGACTTCCCGCGCCTCAAACGCATCGAAAAACTCATCGGCAAAGAAGTGCCAAAACTCCCCCTGCCGCCCGGCCTTGCCGAAGAACCCGAACAGCGGAACTCCCGCCAAGTCAGCGGCGGAAGGTCGCAGCCTCCCCGTAGAAGCGGAAGCGACGGGCAGAGAAAAGAAGGCGGGCAAAGACAGCCCTTCCGGGGCGGGCAGCAGCGACGCGGCGGCGGTGGCAGAAGCAGTGGCAGTAGCGGTGGCCAGGCTCCTGCGGTCTGACGCTCAAAGTCGTCTGACCGCTCGCTAAATATCTTCGCACACAAAGCAGGCATCGAAACCCCTCCCGCAAAGCAGCACTTTAAGAGGGGTTTTTGTTTTGGAAAAACCTACCCAGCGTGATGATTCAGGAAGCCTCAATATGGTAAGGTGAATTTGTTAAATTGCCTACCTGTCGGCAGGCTGGGGGATTTGGTTGTTCGGACCCAACTCACCAAATCAACAGTTCACCAAATCAACAACTCAAAATGACGATTCAAGAAGCCCAACTAACGGTGGACCAATGGATAAAAACCATCGGTGTCCGCTACTATTCCGAACTCACCAACACCGCCCTGCTCATGGAAGAAGTGGGCGAAGTGGCTCGGCTGATGGCCCGGCTTTACGGCGAGCAGTCGTTCAAAAATCCCGCTGACGCTGCCGACGCGCCCGCCCAACTCGCCGACGAAATGGCCGATGTGCTGTTCCTTCTCCTCTGCCTCGCCAACCAAACGGGCATTGATCTCGACGATGCACTCCAAAAAAACCTGGACAAGAAAACCCGCCGCGACGCAGCCCGCCACGCGGCGAACGAGAAGTTGCGCTGAGCGTTTCATCTACTCCACCGATGCCATTCTGACCACGCCTTGAGTGGTCAGAATGACATTCGTTTTGGGTGAAGTTGGCAACTTGTCCATTGCATAGATTTGAAACAATCAGCCATTGTGTCATGCTGGTTTGATAAATACAGCCATTTTGTCATTTTTATTTTTCAAAAAATTGCCAAACCGAGCGTTTTGGGCGAATGGTACAAGGATTGAAAGAAAGGGAATGTCGGCAAACGGAACGGCATCACAAGTGCTCGCCGACCCAAGTCTCTCAACCTTCACCATCAAAATTTTGTAAAAAAATGACAGGCATAGTTAAAGTCCAGCCCTTCCCCGCAACCAAATTTTTCTCGAACGGTTTTTTTGACGAACTGCTCAACCGCAGCATCGGCGAGTTTGTCGGCAACGACACTCAACTCAGCCACCCAGCAGTCAACGTGACGGAAACCGATGATTTTTTCAAAATCGAACTGGCCGCTCCGGGCTTTGAAAAGCAGCATTTCGCGCTCAATGTCGAGAACGGCCACCTGACCGTGACGGCAAAACGCGAAGAAAAAACCGAAGAAAGCGAAGCCCCAAAAAGCCGCTTCCTCCGCCGAGAATTTCGCTACGAGTCGTTCAAGCGTTCGTTTAAATTGCCCACCTCGGTGAACCAAGATTCGATTGCGGCTGTTTATGAAACCGGAATTCTGAACATAGAACTCCCCAAAAAAGAAGAAGCCAAGCCGCTGACGAAGAACATCCAGATAGGCTAAGTCTTCGTACATTAGACAGCTGGACTTTAGACCTTGGACTTTTCAAATTATCCAAAGTGCATTCAAGACCAGCGTTTTCATAAGGTTAGTTAATAGGGTTTTAGGTGTTTTCACTGAGCCGGGGCAGCAATGTCTCGGCTCTTTTTTGCGGCCCTGTTGCGTTCTATAGTCAACGCAAAGTGGTTTTGAACAAAGGAGCCATTCAACTGACTGAAACAAATCCATCTAAACCATCTAAACTTTCTAAACCACTCTAAGCCGGCTATACCTTCGCGCCATGCCACTCTACGAGCAAATCCAAGAATCTACCGCCTACATCCGCAGCCGCACCGATTTCCAACCGCGAACGGGCATCGTGCTCGGCACGGGGCTCGGAAACCTGACCGACGATGTAGAAATCGAGGCCGAAATCGAGTACCGCGACATCCCGCATTTTGCCCAAAGCACGGTGGAGAGCCACAAAGGGAAGTTGGTTTTTGGCCACCTCGGCCAGCACCCCGTGGTCGTCATGGCCGGGCGGTTTCACTGGTACGAAGGCTGGATGATGGAGCAGGTCACGTTCCCCATCCGGGTGCTGAATGCCTTAGGGATCGAACGGATTGTCATCACCAACGTGTCGGGCGGGGTGAACCCCCATCTCCGCGCGGGCGACCTCGTGGTGGTGCGCGACCACATCAACTTGCTCCCCGAAAACCCGCTTCGAGGCCCCAACGACGAACGCCTCGGCCCACGTTTCCCCGATATGCTGCATACTTACGACGAGGGCTTGCGCCAACAGGTTTTGGCAATCGCAAAAGCCCGCAACATCCGCGCTTTTGAGGGCGTGTATTCCGCGCTTTCTGGCCCAAATCTGGAAACGCCTGCCGAATACGATATGCTCCACCGCCTCGGCAGCGACTGCACCGGTATGTCGTCCATCCCCGAAGTGCTGGTGGCGCGGCACAGTGGTTTGCCCGTGCTGATGCTCTCGCTCGTCAGCAATGTCTCCTACCCGCTTTCGGCCATCCGCGTCACTACTTTGGAAGAGGTAATTGCTACCGCGCAGACCGTTGAGCCAAAGATGCGGTTGCTCATTCGGGAACTGCTTTCCTACCTTTGAGCCTATCATGGTCAAAATACTAGCCAACGACGGCATCCATCCCGACGGCCTCTTGCTCCTCGAAGAAGCCAACTACATTGTAAGCGAAGACAAAATCGCGCAAGAAGAATTGCCCGCCCGCATCGGCGAGTACGATGTGCTCATTGTGCGCAGCGCAACGAAGGTGAACAAGGCCGTGATTGACGCGGGAAAAAACCTCAAAATCATCGCGCGCGGCGGCGTGGGCCTTGACAATGTTGACGTGGAATATGCCCAAAGCAAAGGGATTCAGGTGTTCAACACTCCGCAGGCATCGTCGCGGGCTGTGGCCGAACTCGCTGCTGCGCACATTTTCACGCTCGCCCGGATGCTCCAGCGCAGCAACCGCGAACTGGCGGCAGGCGGCGATTTCAAAAAACTCAAAAAGGAATTTGAATCGGGCTTCCAAATCAAGGGGAAAACCCTCGGCATCGTGGGCTTTGGGCGCATCGGACAGGAACTGGCCCGAATCGGCCTCGGCCTCGGGATGCGGGTGCGGGCGCACGACCCTTTTGTAAGCGAAGCCGACATCGGCATCCATCTCGGCGAACATCAAGACTTGAAATTGGGTCTGAAGATCTCCACCGAGTCGCTGGAGACGATTTTGCGCGAGTCCGACATCCTCAGTTTCCATATTCCCGGCGCGGGCAAGCCGCTCATCGGTGCCGCAGAAATGGACAAATTGAAGCGCGGCGCCCTTCTCATCAATACGGCACGGGGAGGTGTGATTGACGAAACGGCGTTGCTTGCTGCGCTCGATTCGGGCAAGGTGGGTGGCGCAGGTGTCGATGTTTTTGAAAATGAGCCTACGCCCATGGAGGCTCTGTTGCGCCACCCCAAAATTTCGTGCAGCCCCCATGTGGGTGCCAGCACGGTGGAAGCGCAGGCGTACATCGGCATGGAGTTGGCCGACAAAATCATCGCGTTTTTTGGGGACGACAAGTAGCACGGCGCACGAAAAACGGGTGAACCCCGAACACTCGGAATTCACCCGTTCCCTAAAACAACAGCATCGGCCCTATTTCTACCTCAGCCAATTTTTGCCATTTTCACGCATTCTGCCAACAAGAACTCTGCCTTTGGCCGGAAGCGGAGGTTCGGGTCGTTCTCCGAAAAAGACCGCTGAAGGTAGAGTTTCAGTTCAGGGATAGCCTCTGCGTAGCGTTTTGCATGGAAGAGGCAATCGCCTTTGCGCAGCCGTGCCAGCCAGTAAATGGGCTGCACCGCCAGCGAGCGGTCAATGGTCTGCTGGAAATCTTGGATGGCCGACTCCCACTCGTTTTTGAGCATGTGCACTTTGCCCCGGCCATAGAAAGGCTCTGGGTTGTGGGCATAAATGGCGATGCTCTTCGAGAAGTCGTAGTGCGCGTCGTTGTAGTTTTTGAGTTTGTAGTTGACATAGCCCCGGCGCTCATAAGCGGAGGCGTGGCGCGCATATTTTTCGATGGCGTTGGTGAGGGCTTCGGAGGCTTGTTCCATGCCGCCTTGCTGCACCAGTTCGCGCCCGCGCAGGTATTCGGACACTACTGCCTTGTCTGTTTTAGGCTCAATGAGGTGCTGATCGAGCACTTTGCCATTTTGCACCCACCATGCGCCCACGTTGCCCGCAAGGGCATATTGTGCCACTTCGTAGAGCAGGGCAGTAGTGCTGCGCCAGCGCTTTTCAGTGCTCATCAAAGTTTGCTGTGGAACGGTGAGGGTGTAGCCTTCTTCGCTGAACACGTCTTCGGCCTTGAACAAAACATTGGCTTTGAAGTAGTTTTCCACACGGGTGTTCCAGTGCTTCAACACCATGTCGTAGGTTCGTTGCGAACCAAATTCAAGGCGACCCCGAAAGACCAATTTTAACGGTAGTGGCTGCTGCTGCTGCTGTATAATCATCCTGCTTACTGTTTTTTTCATTGACGTTGTTTTCAACTGGCGGGGGTCAATGAGGGCGAACAAAAAGCACTTTGTGCAAAGGCGGTCGTTTGGAACACACAATCACTTGCTTTTCCCGACAGGATTAGGACACCGATGCTTGCCTTTTCTGCCGAAAAAGAGGGACGCTGCTTTGGACAACAACACATCCGAGATGTTGCTGAATCCTAAAAAACACGAAATCTTTGAATGATGCCCTCCTAAATGATAGCCGAGATGGATGCGATTAAAATTCCCGACTACAAAGGGACGCTTTCCCAAAAGAGCAACAAAGGTGACATTTTTCT
>JBJXFT010000380.1:0-3477 GCA_046155725.1 Saprospiraceae bacterium | reverse complement strand
GAAGCGTTGTCCTCCTCAAACTGGTTGGCGATGTTGAAATCGGTAAAGGTATTGAACTCCACTTTTGCACCGCCCGTGCCGAGGGAGTTGTTGACGATGGCACCGTAGGCACCGTAGCTTGCATCGGAGTCGAACTGGTTTGCGCTCAGCGTGATGCCCTGTGTGCTGATGGAGAATGTGCCGGAAGGGGTTCCGCTTTTTATGTCCTCTTGGTCGGGGATGTTGCTGTACTGGCAGCTGCTGACGATGGGCGTGATGTTGCCGCGCACGTTGAGGCCCTGGTACACATTGTCCATTTTTGCCCCGGTAAAACTGAGCGTGGTCAGCGCGCTCGAAAGCATCGCAGCGGATTCTGTGCCGATGTACAGGTCTTTAAAGTGCGGGTTGAAGGCCCCGCCCGTGAAAGAGAACTTGGCATCGGTGGCGTGGATGCCGCTTGGGCGGTTGCGATATAGCGCATAGAAGCCCGAGGGCGCGGTGCTGATGAAAGAGCAGTTGGTAAAAGTAACGTCTCTCACAGAGCGAAGCCTGCAGCCCAACTCGGCAGCCGTAGGGCGGCCTAAGGACGGCACGTCGCCCATAAAGGCATAGAGCGGGTCGGCCAGCGCGCCCGTAAACTCGAAGCGCGTGTGCAAGAGGCTGCTCTTGTTGGAGAAGCCGATGTGCGGGTTCCACACCACGCCCCTGCCGCAGTTGCGGAAGGTAGCGTTGGCGGCGGTTATCCTTCCGCCGCCCATGCCGAGGTTGTCCATGTAGGTGTCGGTAACAGTGGTGCCAATAGCATTGCCATCTCCCACTTCCGTAGTCACCAAGCCCCAAGCGGCATTGCCCAGCACACTGCCCCGCACCGCATTTTCGATGCGGGAATTGCCAGATATGCTCATCCCCCCTTGCTGTGCGGAAGGCCCAGTGTCGGGGTTGCCGAGCACTGTGATGCCGTCCCACATTTGCTCTCCGCCACAGTTGATGCCTTTTAGCACCGCAGCGCTGGAGATGCTGAGGTAGCCGCCCTGCTGTACCGTTATGCCCGATTTGAGGTGGTCGGGCGTGTTTTTTGTGCTGGCAAACTCAACCACGAGGCCGTTTTTGATGGTCAGTTTTTTGCCGTTCGGAATGATGACGTTGCCCCGATAGCGGTAGGGGTTGGGCTTGTTGGCGGGCGACCATTCTTCGTTCAAGGAAGTTACGATGTGGTCGCCGTCTTGGTCAAAGCCAGCAGTTGCTTGGCAGTCGGGTGTGAAGCGGACGATGTTGAACGTCTCCACATCGTCTCCGAGCCCGTTGTTCCCGATGAGCGCGAAGCCCCCGTCGGCGGTCTGGATAAGGCCAAAGGCGCAGTTGCCCTCACCGTAAGCGAGGTGGGTCTGCTGCCACAAGATGTCGAAGGGAGCGGTCTCGTCCTGAATGTCTATTTTTATCAGCATATTTTCCTCGTCATGGCAATCGTCCATTTCTGGGTAGCACCCCCCAACCCCCTCGTCACCAGAGGTGCCACCGAGCACGATGTTGCCGTCCGTCTGATCCACTACGATGGTAGGGGAAAAATCTCCGCCGCTAAAATGGGCCACGTTTTTTGACCGAAAGTTTGTGTTCGAGCCATCTGCTTTCAAACGGATAAGGTGGATGTAGGCATCTTTGTAGTCGTGGAAGTGTACATCTCCGCCGTCGCACCGGTCTTTTAGAAGAACGCCCACGCCCATGGGTTCACCAGGATCGGCATGGCTGTGCTGCATACCGTCGTAAAGGCTTTGAAACATCTCGAAGGTGTTCACCTCGGCTGCCACGTAAATGTAGCCGTCCTTGTACACAATGCTCCTGCCCACATCGTAGGAGTTGTTGAGAAAGTAGGCATCCACGACCGGCGAGCCGTTTTTGCTGCCGTCGGCAGCAAAGGGACCCCAACCCGGAATACTCAATCCGGGAGTACAAGGGCCGTACTTATTGGGACATTCGTCAACATCTGGATCGTCCCAAATGTCTGTGTCTGGGTTATTGTATATCAGCGCCCCGGGGTATTGGGCATCCTCGTATGCCAGTCCGCTATAGGGATAGTCTTTCCCGTTGTAATACTTAATGAACCCATTTTGGAGGTTGCTCAGGCTGAGTTTCCCGATTACGACATTCCTGTCGCGAATGGGGTGAAATTGCCCCCGAAGGTCAGTGTTGTCGGAGTTCCTAAAATTGGGTTCAGGATCTGTGCCCTTGATTTGAAACGTCCATCGTTCATTGCCCATCTGTTTGAAACCCGTGAAGATGATGCAGTCTTCGCCTCCGATATTGACTATTTTGCAATCGGTCAGTTGGCCTTTTAAATCGGAAAATACCCGCTCGGAAGAGAGCGTGCCGTCTGGGTTGCGGATTGTGATAAAGGAATACCCGTTGTTATAGGGCGCGTTGGCGCCCGGGTTTGCGGTATTGCCTTTTCTAAAACCTCCGTTGAGCACGATTTTGCCATCGGGGGCAATGTCAACGGAGGCAAGGCGCTCTTGCCCAGTGATGGTTGCGTCCATGGAGGGCGGGGGCCCTGGGTTGGGCACTTGGAAACCTTTTCCCACAGCAAACGAAGTAGTCCAGTCTATACTGTAGGTTTCGTTTTCGTACTTCAACTTTGCCAAAAAGGCGTCCGCATTTTGAGGGGCATCGGGGTCGGTAGCGCTGTCGTCTTCTGCCTCACCTTGAAACCCCGCCATGATGACGTGGGTGCCATCGGCAGAACGGGCAGCTTGGTTTAGCACTCCTACTAGCCCTACAAAGTAATGTGATTGGAGCAGTTCACCGTACTTGTTTATCACCGCGTAGGCGGGCACACGGGTTTGGCCATTGTTGATTTCAGCGTAACCCACCACCACCATGTCTCCGTTGGGCATTTCTGCGGCATCGAAGGCCCAAGTGTCCTCAGCAGAAGGGGCATTTGTTTCAAAATTCACCCCCGCCGTCCACGCGCTGCCCGGCCCGCCCGGCTGCGCAATGACAGCGTCAGGAACAAAGCACAGCATGGCAAGAAGGAGTAAGAAGGTGAAGGGAAAAAGGCCCGCCGTCGTCCACACCGCCGTTAAAACTTTGGCGTGTGAAAAGACTATGGCGGGCAAAGAGAAAGGGGCTACCCCCCCCCCGCACGAAAAGGTCGGAGATTTTGCGAGATTTGCAGGTCGGCTTTTTAGAGCCGTGGCGTGAAAAGAACTTTCATTTTTCATGTTGTTTGAACATTTTTAATCGGTGAAACAAAAGTGTGGCTTGCCCGCCGGGTGCGCCGGCGGGGATACACTGCAAGGGAATGGATTGAAAGCACCCGCCTTCGCCAAGGCTATGGCGGGCAAAGATTAAAGCGTAAAAACCTTCTTGCAGGCTTGGGCGCGAAACCCGCCTTCGTCCTAAAACTCCAGAACTACGGCGGGTGAAAATGTTGGCCAACGGATTACGAAGTTGCTCGAGCCAACTTCTTTGTTTCGTCCGGCGCACATTAGAGGAGGGCGAAAC
>JBJXFT010000372.1:0-4770 GCA_046155725.1 Saprospiraceae bacterium | reverse complement strand
TGCCCAAGAGCGGAGTGGATGTTTCCGTCATTTGCTTAGCCAGTTCCCTCCTATCGTCGGGATGACAGATTTGTGATGGGTGGAAGTAAGTTCATTTTTCGATACGTTGCCATCCAACAGCGGGGGGTGCTGACTTATTCTTAGTCAGTTCTGGTTTTTATAGGAAAGCCCTGGTTCTCTCAGAGGATTCGAGATCATGATGGCACCTCGTTCGTACCTTCGCCGCTCAAATTTTTCCGGCCAATGTCCACCATGCCCATTGATTTAGAATCTGCCAAAAACACCGACGCGCTCAAACTCGCCGTCTCGAACATGAACCGCCGCCTCGAAAAAATCCACGAAGGCGGCGGCCTCAAGCGCATCGAAAAACTCCACAAAGAGGGCAAGATGACTGCCCGCGAACGCATTGACCATTTGCTGGACGCGGGCAAGCCGCGCATCGAAATCGGCGCCTTCGCGGGCTTCGAAATGTATGCCGAACACGGCGGCTGCCCTGCGGGCGGCGTGGTGGTCGTGATTGGGTATGTGCGCGGTCGGCAGGTGATTGTGGTCGCCAACGACGCGACGGTGAAGGCTGGGGCTTGGTTTCCCATCACGGGCAAAAAGAATTTGCGGGCGCAGGAAATCGCCATGGAAAACCGCTTGCCCATCATTTACCTTGTGGATTCGGCGGGGGTTTACCTGCCGATGCAGGACGAGATTTTTCCCGACAAAGAACATTTCGGGCGGATTTTCCGCAACAACGCGCGGCTTTCCTCGGCGGGCATTCCACAAATCGCGGCCATCATGGGGGCTTGCGTGGCGGGCGGCGCGTATTTGCCCATCATGTCGGACGAGGCTCTGATTGTGGAAAAAACAGGCTCTGTGTTTCTCGCAGGGCCATATTTGGTGAAAGCCGCCATCGGCGAAGACGCGGACAAGGAAGTGCTTGGCGGCGCGGCCACGCACTCGGAAATCAGTGGCGTAACGGACTACAAAATGCCCGACGACCAAACTTGTTTGGACACGATCAAGGATTTGGTGGACAAATTTGGCAGGTTTGAAAACGCAGGCTTTGATCGCATTGAATCAAGCCCGCCTGTAGCGCAAGGAGCCAACGATGTTTTTGAAATCTACCCCGAAAACGGCGCGAAACCCTACAACACGGTCGAACTCCTGCGCCGCTTCGTGGACGACGGAAAACTCACGCAGTACAAAGAACATTACGGGCAAACCATCATCACGGCCTACGCACGCATTGACGGCTGGGCGGTGGGCATTGTGGTGAACAACCGCCAAGTGGTGAAAAACGCGAAGGGCGAAATCCAGATTGGCGGGGTCATCTATTCAGACTCGGCGGACAAGGCCACGCGGTTTATTTTGAATTGCAACCAGAAAAAAATCCCGCTCGTGTTCCTGCACGACGTGACGGGATTCATGGTCGGCACCCGCTCCGAGCACGGCGGCATCATCAAAGACGGTGCGAAAATGGTGAATGCTGTGGCCAATTCTACGGTGCCGAAGTTCACGATAGTCATCGGAAACTCCTACGGCGCGGGCAACTACGCGATGTGCGGCAAAGCCTACGACCCGCGCCTCATCGCCGCGTGGCCCACTGCCAAAATCGCCGTGATGGGTGGCGAACAAGCGGCCAAAGTGCTGACACAGATACAGGTGCAATCTTTGAAAGACAAAGGAGAGGCGCCCGACCCGGCGGGGGAAAAAGAACTTTTGGAAAAAACGAAGGCCAGTTACCTCGCCCAAACCACGCCCTACTACGCGGCAGCCCGACTTTGGGTGGACGCGATCATTGACCCGCGCGACACGCGGCAATGGATCAGCATGGGCATCGAAGCGGCGAACAATGCGCCGGTGGAGAAATTCAATGTGGGGGTGATGCAGGTGTGATGGAATGATGAATGAAGACGCAGAATCCCCAATCACGACCATCAGAGTTTTATGAAAATTAACCGCACGCTATGCCATGACCGCTGAAGTTGAAATAGGAAACCTCTCCATTGTTCACCACCAGAGAGCCATCAAACAGTTGGTCTTTGGTTTGGAAAAACTGTATCAAACTGGCCAAATCAAACTCGAACCTTTGCCAGAGACAGACATTGACCCCGGCAACCCGGAGAGTAAATGCCCCGACCTCATCCTGCAAGACAACGTGCGCAGCACTGTACCCATCGTTATCGAAATAGCCACGCAGCGTGGCTGGAAAACGGATTTCAATAAACTGCGCCACCTGATGGACGATACTGAATACGGCATCGAGGAAGGTTTTGTACTGAATTTTGAGAAGAACGAGTGGCACAAGTACTCGAAAGCGCAAGGTGTGGTGGAAAACTCGCCTGCTTGGTCGGAGGTGCTGGGCGTTGATTTGGGGGCGTCGTGGACTTGCTTGTTGCTTTAGCTCAGTTCGAGCAGGCGCGACAGGGCGTCGCTGGTGCGGCTTTCGGCGACGAGGGCTTTGATTTCTTGAATCGGAGAGTTCATAAAGCGGAAGGTTGTTTTCGTAAAAGTTGGTTTTGAATAAAATCAGGCGACCGCGTATTCTCCCATGTGCGCCCGCGTCTGTGCGTCTTGAAAACCAATCACCATGTCCTGCTTGGGAATGCCCCGACTGTGCAGTTCTTCAGCAACGCGCAGGCTTGTGCCGTCGTGTTGCAACCAAACCTTGCCATCGGGCTTCAAGTCAATATGGACGTAACTGCCGTAAATCCACCGTTTCTTCTCCCAGCCTACTGAGTAGAGCAGGAAGTGGCCTCGTTTATCGTCCATGATGATCTGATTTTCCACGCCCTCCTCTGAAGGTGCCATGGCCGCGATTTCTTCCAGCAACTGCTGGATGATTTTGCTGTATTGCGTTACTTTATCCATTCTACAATATTTTTTGAATCGGGGTCATAGACCATCATCTTGACACCGTAGTGCTCTGCAATTTTGCGGAAAACCATGTCGTCGAAAAAACGTTCGTAAAAACCCAAAGGGACTGCCAATATGAGCGACCTGTCAGGTTCTTTTTCTTTTAAAACCACGAGGTAAATCAAAAACTGCCCCAGGGCATCTTCAAATTGGTCAAGGTCGGACGCGCCGGTGAAACTTTTGATTTCCACAGCGATTTTCTCGGCACCCCGTTCAGCAGCCAAGAGAGTTCGTTCAGCCCCTAAATCTATGAATCCTTTTCGGCGGCCTATCCACATGAAGTAGGGGTCGTGTGTAATGGTCCACCCGTCTTTTTCGAGTGCTTCCCTGACGTGATCGTGGTATTTGTCTTTCCTCATGGCAAGGCAAAGATAAATCCTTTTCAAACTTGAAAAGCAAAGCGGCCCGCCAGAAACATTCTGACGAGCCGCTTCGTATTTTCTCAAAAAAAGTTGTGCGCTGTGTTCAACGGCATTGCCCGCCGCTCAGTTCGTACACGCGCTCGCCCGTTTTTTTTCACCCTCAATTGGTAACTAAACAAATACCGCTTGCAAAAAAAACACCGCCCCCAACGCTGCCACATACCCCAAGTACCACCGCCAATCCAGCCAATCGCTCGTGCTGACCCCATGCTTTTTCTCCAGCAGCCACATCAGCCCGAGTTTCTCCACCCAAAAAGACAGCACCACCGAAAAGGCCAATCCCGGCAGCCCCCACCATTGAATAAACAGGAATCCGAGCGCAAACTTGACGCACAATTCCGCCACGCTCACCCAAAAAATGCTGCGCGAATCTCCTTTGGAAAGCACGATGGAAGCAGGCAACAGCACCCGGCTCGCCAGCGTGAGCAAATATATGTTGAACAAGCCCGCGCTCGCCGCAAAGTCGGGGTTGAAAACGAGCGGGAAAAGTGGCTTGCTGACGCACAGCAGAATGATTGTCATCGGAAAGAGCCAGTGCATCAGCCGCCGCGATTTGGCTTTCAGTTCGGCCAAGCCAAGTTCCGGCGAAGCCGTCAGGAGCGGAATCATGGCCGTGCCGAGTGCCATAACGAGCGCAGTGGCCAACGGGAATTCGCGCGCGCCGTAGCGGTACACAGCGAACACCGCCGGGTCGCCAAAATGCCAGCCCACCAGCCAATTGTCGAAGAGCAGCATAAGGTTGCTCACCACATTGCTCAGCATGAGCGGGGCGCAAAAAACGAGGTACGCGGCCAGGATTTTTTTGTCAAAACCGACCCGGCCAAAGCGCAGCGCCAGCCCCGCCGCCCACAAGAATTTCAAGGCGCTCAAAACCACCAAAGCCGTGATGCCCCCTTCCAACCCGTAGCCCATTTGGATGGGAAAAAAAATGGCCGCTGCGTACAGCCCAAAGGTGGCCGCTCCCCACACGACTATGCTTCGCGGGCGGTGGTGCAGCAGGTAAAAATATTCCACCGGGAACGTCGGCAAATTGAGCAGCAGGTAGAGCGCGAACAGGTTGAAATGCGGCACTTCGGCAAGCCCCGTCAGCGCGGGCGCGAGCCATTTTTCCCCAAAAAAAAGGAGCAGGAACAGCGCGGCGGCCATGCCGCAAAACAGCAAAAAGTGATTGAAAACGAAAACCTTGCGCTCCCCCGCGCCCAATTTGGAATACACCGGCGCGATGCCTTGCAGCAAACCATTGACCCAAAAAAACGTGAGCGTGGTGCCGAGGTAGAGCAGCATTTCCCAAGCGCCGATTTCGGTGGTCGAGAGGCCGCTTTTGGCCAGCAGGATACCCGTGAGCACCGCCGTGCCCAGCCGCATGACTTGGAAAAGTTGCAGCGCGAGCGTGGTCGTCAAGTTTTTGAAAAAGAGGAAGTGCATGAGGGATCGCGGGGTT
>JBJXFT010000361.1:0-7962 GCA_046155725.1 Saprospiraceae bacterium | reverse complement strand
CTCACGTTCATGGTTTATAGTTCATCGTTCACAGTTCATCGTTAGAAAAAATGCCAGTCATAGAACTGAAAATCCCAAACTTGGGCGAATCCATCAGCAGCGTCACCTTTTCCAAATGGCTCAAGCCTGACGGCAGCACCGTCGCGCTCGATGAGCCACTCTGCGAGATAGAAACCGAAAAAGCCAACCAAGAACTTTCCGCCGACTCTGCTGGCAAACTCACTTGGGTCGCCAAAGAAGGCGAAGACCTGGCCGTGGGGGCGCTTTTTGCAAAAATTGACACAGATGCAGCCGCAATTGGCAGTAGCAGTCAGGCAGTGGTAGTAGGCGGTAGCAGTCAAGCAGTGGCAGGACGGTCGGCAGCAACTGCGCCGCCCCTTGCCGACCCTGCGGAAGGCCCGCCCGCCCAAACGCCCCCGCCCCCCACCAACGGCAAAGGCAGTGAACAATCAACAATCAGCAATCAACAATCGGCCAACTACGCAACCGGCACCCCCAGCCCCGCCGCCGCCAAAATATTGGCCGAAGCCAATGTGCCGCCTGCCGATGTCAGTGGAACTGGCCGCGACGGGCGCATCACCAAAGACGACGCAGTGAAGGCGGTGGGCAGTGACAGTGGGCAGTCGGCAGTGGCAGCCGGCACTCCCTCAACCATTAGCAATCAACAATCAGCAATCAGCAATCAGCAATCGGCCTTTTCCCGCAACGAACGCCGCGAAAAAATGAGCCGGATGCGCCGCACCATCGCCAAAAGATTGGTGAGCGCGAAGAACAACACGGCCATGCTCACCACTTTCAACGAGGTGGACATGAGCGCGGTGATGGCGCTGCGGGAAAAATACCAAGAAGCATTCGTCAAAAAATACGGCATCAAACTCGGCTTCATGTCCATCTTCGCCAAAGCCTGCGCCAAAGCCCTGATGGAAATGCCCGAAGTGAACGCCGCGCTCGATGGCGACGATATCATCTACCACGACTACGCGGATATCAGCATCGCCATTTCGACCCCCACCGGCCTCGTCGTGCCGCCCATCCGCAACGTCGAGAGCCTCCACTTTGCCGAATTTGAGATGAAAGTCAAAGAACTATCCGGCAAAGCCCGCGATGGCAAACTCTCGCTCGAAGAAATGACCGGCGGCACTTTCACCATCACCAACGGTGGAGTGTTCGGCAGCCTGATGAGCACGCCCATCATCAATGAGCCACAGAGCGCCATCCTCGGAATGCACGCCATCAAAGATCGCCCCATCGTGGTGGACGGCGAGGTGAAAATCCGGCCCATGATGTACCTCGCGCTCAGTTATGACCACCGCATCATTGACGGCTCTACTTCTGTTACCTTCCTCGTGAAGGTCAAAAACATGATCGAAGACCCGCTGAGCCTGCTGCTGGATATCTAAACCGTGGGGCGAAATTCATCTTGCCTCGAACGGTCTTGCTCGGGGTGTAGGCAGGTAGGCAGTGCCTAAAAAATCTTATTTTCGCTCAGAAAATGTACAAGAAATGAAAAAAAGAACACCTGAACTTGACTACGGCCTTTTCTGGGACACAGATGCAGCCGCCATTGACTGGGAAAAAAATGCCCGTTGGGTTATCACTCGCGTCCTTTCGCGGGGCAATCTTCCCGACTTTCAGGAATTGGTCTTGTATTACGGTTTAGAGCGCATCAAAACGGAGCTTCTGCAAGTGCGCTTTCTCGACAAAAAGACCTTGAGTTTTGCTGCCGCTCTTTTTCAAGTTCCAAAAGAAAAATTCCGATGTTACATTTTGAGACAGTCGAGCCCGCAACTCTTTCCGTACTGAAACGCCTCAGCACGCTGCCAGAATTGGCTGGCTTTCAATTGGTAGGCGGCACTTCACTTTCCTTGCAAATCGGCCATCGCATTTCGGTTGACCTCGATTTTTTTACACCAAACCTTGATTTCGACGAAAAAAACCTGCTCCGCGTCTTTCAATCGCTGGGCGAGACGGTTGTGTTTACAACCAACCAAAATTGGCTTGGCGTAAACTCTATTTTTTATTGCAGGAGTTTACACTGGCTGAGATGCTGGGTTTTTACACCCAAAAATTTAGGATTCAAGAGCATTTCCACGTCTTGCGGAGCTTGACTTATTTTGATGATGCGGAAGCCGAGGTCGAGCCAAAAATTCTTAAACCTGTTTCATGGTCACAAGTGAAGGCAGCGATTGAAAAATCTGTCCGAAAGTATGTGATGATGTGAGCAAACTTTGATTCTGAAACACACAAAAACAATGCACAATTTTGTTCCCGCGCCCACGAAACCCAATTTCCGCACCACTTCTGGCGACCCAATCCAAGTGCAGATGCACACCCTCGCCAACGGCCTGCGGCTTTTCCTGACCGTCAACAAAGACGAACCTCGGGTGTATACCGAAATCGCCGTGCGCGTAGGTTCGAAGCACGACCCTGCTGACACTACTGGGCTGGCGCACTACTTTGAGCACATGATGTTCAAGGGCACCGACCGTCTCGGTTCGCTCGATTGGCCAAAGGAAAAAGCCCTGCTCGACCAGATCGAGTACCTGTTCGAGCAGCACCGCGCCGAGCAAAACTCAGAGCAAAAGAAAGTCCTGTACGCTGAAATTGACCGCTTAAGTTTTGAAGCAGCCAAGTTTGCCGCCGCCAATGAGTACGACAAAATGGTGAGCGCGATGGGCGCGAAAGGCACCAACGCCTACACTTGGGTGGAACAGACGGTGTATGTCAACGATGTTCCCTCCAACGAGTTGGAGCGCTGGTTCGCGCTCGAAAGCGAACGGTTTCGCAGGCCGATTTTGCGGCTCTTCCACACCGAGTTGGAGACCGTTTTCGAGGAATACAACATTAGCCAAGACAAGGATTTCCGCAAGACGCTGAAGGCGATGCAGGAGACGCTGACCCCCAGCCACCCTTACGGCACCCAAACCACGCTGGGTCGTGGCGAAGATTTAAAAAACCCTTCCCAGACCAATATTTACAAGTTTTTCGACACCTACTATGTGCCAAACAATATGGCCATCGTGATGGCGGGCGACTTTGACCCGGCGGAAGCGGTGCGCTTGGCAGAGCGGTATTTTGGCGGTTTTGAGCGCAGGGAGGTTCCCAAGTTCAAGTTCAAGCCACAGCCAGAAGTAGCGGGGCGAACTTCGCGGGAGGTATGGGGGCAAGAATCGCCCTGGGTCGAAATCGGCTGGCGGATTCCCAACGCCAAATCGGAGGAGGCTTCTGTGCTGTTGCCCCTCGTGACGGGCATTTTGCACAATTACCAAGCGGGGATATTCGACCTCAATATTGTGCAACAGCAACGGCTTTTGGAAGCCTACGCCTATCCCCGCGTGTACGAAGACTATGGTTCGCTCTTGCTGATGGCCAAGCCGCGCGAAGGCCAATCGCTCGAAGAAGTAGAAAAAATCCTGCTGGGCGAGATGGAGAAATTGCGGCGTGGCGAGTTTGAAGAATGGCTGCCAGAGGCCGTGGTGAAGGATATGAAACTCTCGGAAATCAGGTCGTTCGAGAAAAACCAAGGCCGTGCTGGCACGATTACCACAGCCTATGTCTTGGGGCTGGAATGGCCAGATGTAGTGAAGCGTTGGAAAAAACTTGCCAAAGTGACCAAGGCCGATGTGACAGCGTTCGCGCAAAAATTCCTTCGCGACGACAATTTTGCCGTGGTGTATAAGCACACGGGCGACGACCCTTCGGTGATGAAAGTGGAGAAGCCGCCCATCACGCCCCTTGAGGTGAACCGCGAAGGAGCATCGGGTTTTGCCCAAGAATTTCTACGTCGAGAAACCCCCGACATTGTACCGCAGTTTGTTGATTTCAAGAAAGTCCTCAAAAAATCTTCGCTCTCCAAGAGCCTGAAACTCCGCTCGGTGCAAGACAAAAAGAGCAAACTTTTCCGCCTCCACTATTGCTTCGACATGGGCAAGTTGAGCGACCGCCGCTTGGCGGTGCTGGCGGGCTACCTGCCTTTTCTCGGTACTTCCATTTATTCGCCCACGGCGCTGCAGCAGGCGTTTTATCGCCTCGGCGTGAGTTTTGGGGCAGAGTGCCGCGACGAGCATTTTTACTGCTCGCTCTCTGGCCTCGAAGAATCTTTTGAGGATGCAGTGGCGCTCATGGAACACCTCTGGGCCGATGCGCAACCCAACGCCGATGCACTCGAAAACCTCGTGGCCGACACCCTCCAGCGCCGCGAAAACAACAAAAAAGACAAGCGCAGTATACTCTCCAAAGGCATGGCGAACTATGCCAAGCATGGCCCGCACAACCCCTTCACCGACAAACTTTCCGCCCAACAACTTCGCGCGCTGCCGCCTTCTGAACTGACGGATCTGTTCCATGATTTGCGCAGCGTCCAGCACGAGGTGTTTTATTTTGGGCCAAAAAGCGCAGGGGCGGTGGGGCGTATCCTGAAAGCAAAACACCCGCTGGCCGAAACCTTGAGAAAGCCTGTCGCGCCCAGAAAATATCCCGAACTGGGGGTGAAAAAAGACAAGGTTTACTTCGTCCATTTCCCGTCGGTGCAGGTGGAATTGCTGATGCTCTCGAAGGGCACGCCGAAGTTCAACCTCGACGAGTTTGTGTTTAGCGAATGGTACAACCAATACTTTGGGTACGGGCTGTCGAGCATTGTCTTTCAAGAGATCAGGGAGTCAAAAGCCTTGGCGTATTCGGCCCACGTCCATGCGGGCAACCCAAGCCAGAAGCAAAAAGCGCATTGGCTGCAAGGCTATGTGGGCACACAGCCCGACAAGCTGCGCGACGCGGTGGAGGCGTTCCAAGCGATTTTGGAGGAAATGCCCGTGTCGCTCCCGCAGCTCGAGCACGCCCGCCAAAGTGTGCTGAAACAAATCGCCGCCGGGCGCATCACGCAGTCGGACTTGTACTGGACCTGGCGCAGCAACCGCGACAAGGGGTACCCGAATCACGACTTGCGCGAAGACATTTACCGCACGATTGAAAAAGCCAAGGCTTCTGATTTGCTCGACTTCCAGCGCCGCCATGTCAAAGGCCGCCATTATACTTGGCTGGTGCTGGGCGAGCGCGAAGGGATTGATTTTAAATACCTGAGCAAAATCGGCAAGGTGGTGGAGTTGAGTTTGGAAGAGGTGTTTGGGTATTGATCCGTGTGCTCGGAACTGGCACGGTGCCTTAGAATGAACAAATGCTTTGTATCCGATGGGTACAGGCGCAAAACCCTTAGATTTTAATGCGTCTGCCCTGTGTTGGAATCCGTCATTTTTTCAAAAAAATGTTCCTCAGCGAGTACGTTTCTTTTTTGCCGTTCCTCAGATGGTGTGATGATTCAAATTCACTTCCATTCATTTCACCATTTTCAATTAGGAACTGTCATGAAAAAAATCACTTCCATTTTGTTCGCCTGCTTCCTGCTCATGCTCGCAAACAATGCCACAGCGCAGGGGCTCAACTCCGTCAACCACACACCCGACCCCGCTTTTACCGGCGACAACGTGACCCTCAACATGCAGGGCTGGCTACCCGACCCCTGCTGGAAGGTCAGCAATTGTTTCTGGAACTGGAGCGGCAACACCGTGAGCGTGTACGTTGATTTCGACTATGACCCGCCAACCCCGTATTGCATTCAAATATTGGGGCAATGGGACTGGTACATTCACATGGGCAATCTCAATGCGGGCAATTACAACGCCTACATTTACGATGCGGATTGGGGGCAGTTTTTAGGCTCCTACAATTTTACGGTGCACAGCAATTGCCAAGCACCTACTGCCTCCCAGATATTTGTTTCTTCGCTAAGCTGCACCTCTGCGACGCTCAATTGTTCCATGACCGGCGTCGATGGCTACGGATTCCGTTACAAGCCACTCAATTCCGGCAATTGGAGCACCACCAGCTACACACCCAACAATTTCTTGAATATCGGCAATCTTGCACCAAATACGCAGTATGAGTTCCAAGCCCGGGCATGGTGCGGTGGCACATATACAAGTTGGTCGCCGAGCAAATATTTCAATACCTGCCAAAGTGGATCTGGTATTTGTTCCAATCCATACATCGCCTATTGCGGAAATACCTATTACGGCAACAATGGAACTGGGGTCAATAACTACAACACATACTCCGGCAATGGTGTCAATTTCACCCAGATGTACGGCCCAGAGGTGTTTTATCAAATAACACTGAATCAATCCGGGCCGCTGAATCTCAGCCTTACGGGACTAACCTATCCCCAAGACCTCGATTTGATCCTTCTTTCCAGCTGCAATTCAAACTCCATCGTTGCTTACAGTGGAAATGCCGACAACGCTAGCGAATACATCAACCTCAGTTTCTTGCCCGCAGGAACCTACAAAATCGTAATAGATGGGTGGAACTACGCGGTCAGCAATTATGTCCTCACCGTACAATGCAACAGCACCAACTGTTCAGCACCTGCCACCAACCAACTGTTTGCCACCAATATCACCAGCAATACTGCACGAATCAATTGCAATTATCCGGGAGCCACATTCTTCGATTGGCGCTATCGCGTCGCTGGATCAGGCCTATGGAATGAGTTGAACGCCAATAATTTTAACTTTGCTGACCTGTCGTTCCTCAACCCAAACACCACTTATGAATTCCAATGTTCGGTGTACTGTAATGGGGCTTGGACAAACTGGTCGTCGAGCCAATATTTCACCACCACAGGTTTTTATTCCAGCAACGACGAACCATGTGGCGCCGTAGAACTTGTTGCAGGAAATAGCTGCTATCCGGTTAGTGGCTCTAACACAACGGCGTCTACCTCCTGGTATCCTGCCCCCCCTACCGAATGCAACACGGGCGGTATGCGGGATGTGTGGTACAAAGTACAGGTCCCGTACACGGGCAAGGTCAAGATTTCAACCTTTGCGGGCAGTATGTATGATGCCGTGGTGGCCTTCTATTATGGCGGATGCAACAGTCTCAGCGCTGGCAACCCCACTTGTTTCGACATCACGAATGGAGATGAAATGCCCGATGTCACGATTACGAGCGCGCCCGGCACTTATTGGTACATCCGCATCTGGGGTTACGGTGGTTCTACGGGCACGTTCTCGATCTGCGCTCAGACGATGTTCAGCCTGGTAGAGGGTGATTTCACCGTCAGTGACACAGAAGGCTCAGGTGACCGCAGCGATGAAATCGTAAATAAAGATAAGAAAGTGGCCGCAGCACCAATGGTGTCTTCACTTCAACTTTTCCCGGTGCCTGCACAAGATGAGCTGAACGTATCGGCAACCCTTGCTGCTGAATCCGATGTCACCATCAAAATCTTGAATATGGCCGGCCAACTTGTGTTGGAAGAAACCCTGTCTCAGTCTCCAGTCGGTGACCTAGAAACAAGGTTAGATGTAAGCAGCCTGCCTTCTGGCACTTATTTGCTGCGCTTCCAGGCAGACGGACAAGAAACGACCAGCAAGTTCGTGAAAATGTAAAAGCGTGTCATTCTGAGCGCAGCGAAGAATCTGTGGGAGAATGCACGACGATAGGGCTTCCACAGATTCTTCGCTGCGCTCAGAATGACACGACATTTTTACCGACGAAAGTGAAGAGGTGTCATCTCGACGAAGGAGTGGTGACATCTCGAAACGCCAGGAAACACGCTACTTTCCGCTCCGAGATGTCACCTTTTCGTTCCTCAAAGATGACACCTCTACGCTAAGCGCTCGAATAGGCTTAAAGTGACAAGGTAGAATTAACAACTTGCCCGGCAGAGGAAACTCCGTCGGGCAATGATTTTTACAACTCCCCCACCAGCACAAATCCCGCCCAGAAGTACGGGTTTTGATATATTTCAACACCCTCTTTATCTTTGAATTCCCGCATCCAAGTCTGCGCTTTTTCAAAAGACTCCCGCAACGGCAATTTCTTTTCCAGCCAATTTTTATAAAACTTGGTCATCAGTTTTTCCGTCGCGTCGTCCGGCACTTTCCAGAGACTCATCAGCACGTT
>JBJXFT010000360.1:0-10021 GCA_046155725.1 Saprospiraceae bacterium | reverse complement strand
CGGGGCGACTGTCAGTCGCCCCGGCACTAAATTGATAGGGGTTGGCCAAAAGTTGGGAGGCTTATTTTGCGAAAATATCTTCTGCAGCTATCTCAAAATCGGGGATTGCCGGGGCCGCGCTGCAAATCGTGCTGCCTTCGCAGATGGTGACTTGGGTAGGCGAGGTATAAACGTACACGCTTTGTTCTTCAGGGATGATTTGCCAGAGCACCTTCATTCCGGCTCGGAAGTATTCGCGGGGTTTTCCTGCAACTTTGATGTAGTTGTCGGTGGGCGATATGATTTCGATGGCGAACTCGGAGATGGATTCGTCATTGCTTTTAATCTTTTCGCGGGGGAGATAAGCAAGGTCAGGGCGACGAAGTTGGATGGCAGAAGTGAGTTGCTCTATCTCTGTGGCGAGGCGATCCCCCTTTTGAAATGCCTGCGTTTTGCGAAATCCCTCAGTGAGGTTGTCCACGATGTGGAATTGTTTGACTTTCATACTGCTGGGAGATTTTTCAACGATGCCATTGTTGAATTCATACTTGTAGCGGTCCTCGCGGTCCGAGTATTTCCGGCGGAACTCCGCAAGGGTCAGCTTACGCGGCGCAGGTTTGGGCTTTGGCTGCTGGGCCTGTGTTTGAGGCTGAGGCTGGGGCATTGCAAGGGAGCTCGTCATGTCCAAATTTTTTACAAAGTTAGCGCGATTTAAATTTTTAAAATGTGCTATTTTGGCTTCCACACCACGCCCATTTGCAGCGCGTATTCTTCGAGCGGGCCGAGGCCGACTTCGGCGCGGCGTGTGTTCACGTTGGCTTCGTCTTCTATTTCGTGGAATTTCCAGCCGCCCCCCGTGGCTTCGTCGCGCACCACTTGCGAGCCATAAACCTGTGGCTGCCCCTTGCGCATCCGAATCCTGTCCACGAGCAAAGCCCAAGATGATTTGCGCATTTCGCCTTTTTGCGCTGCGGCATCTATGAGCGGGAAATATTGCTCCTGCTTTTCGAGCGGTGCGTGCTGGATGACGAGCCAAATCGCATCCTGCCGCGACTCGCCCACCATAGATTTGCCGGGGTAGCCATGCTGCTGGATGATGGCTTCAGCCTTGGCGAGGCAGAGCGAATCGTTGCGCTGCCGCTCGCGCACAAACTGTTTGTATTCAGGGGAATCTCGTGCGTACTTCGAGCGGTACTCGTCGCTCAGGCGGCGGTACTTTTGGTCTTCCTCCTTGAGCATGTCAAGTTCTTTGGCCAAAGCAAAGTTGAAGCCAGAGGCTTTGGCGGCGGACTCGGTTTTTTTCAGCGTTTTTTTGCCCAAATCGGAATCGCGCAAAGGGGCGAGCTCGGGGTAGTCGCGGGTGTTTTGCAGCGCTTGGGCGGCCATGTCCCAACTGATTTCCACGGCTTTGTCGGCCAAGGCTTGGGCCTTGGCCGCATCGTCGCACAATTGTGCGCAACGGGCGGCGCGGAGGTGGCTCAACGCGCTGTGCTTTGAAATGTCGAACGCCCGTTCGTAGGCTTCCAGACAAGGCAGGCACTGGCCTTTTTGGAGTTCGCCGAGCGCGATCTCCACCGCCTTTTTGTATTCGGGGTTGTTGGCACCTGCTTGCGCCGAGGCAAAGCGGGCAAAAGCAAGGAGCGAAAAGACAAGTAGATGTTTCATGTGCCGAAGAGTCAAAGTTTGAATCGTAAAGCCGTCCTATTTCTTGTAAAAATGGATTTCTACCCGACGGTTGAGTTGGCGGTTTTCGCGCGTGTCGTTCGGCACAGCCGGTCGGCCTGAGCCAAAGCCGATGTAGTTGAGGCGGCTGGGGCTGATGCCTTTTGCCACCAATTGGTCGAGGCATTTTTTGGCGCGTTTTTCTGCGAGCAGATCATTGGCCGGCTCACGCCCGGTATTGTCCGTGTGGCCTTCTATGCGGGCAAAAAGATTGGGGTCGGCGTTGAGGATAGCCACCGCTTCGTCCATGGTAGTGGCCGAAGTGTTGTGCCAGTCCGGCAATGTAGAGCCAAAATAGAGCGCCTTGTAAGGCACGCCCGGTGCGGGGGCTTGGGCTTCGGGGCAGCCTTTTTTGGCTTCGGTGCCGGGGATGGTAGGGCATTCGTCGTCCTTGTCGGCAATGCCATCTTCGTCCGTGTCGGGGCAGCCGCGCAGGATGTCGGGGCCTGCAATACCGGGGCAGCCATCCTTATTGTCTGGAATGCCGTCGCTGTCAGAGTCCGGGCATCCTTTCCAATGGAGTTGGCCCAGCATATCGGGGCAAAGGTCTTCGGCATCCGCCACGCCGTCCTTGTCGCGGTCCACGGGCGGGCAGCCTCGGTAAGCCTCCACGCCTTTCAGGTCAGGGCAATTGTCGTCTTTGTCGGTGATGCCGTCTTCGTCGCGGTCGGGGCAGCCATTGAGCGAAGGCAGGCCGGGCTCTTCGGGGCAGAGGTCGTTTCGGTCAGCGATGCCATCGCGGTCGGTGTCGGGGCAACCTTTGAAGCTGCGCATTCCAGGCGTATCGGGGCAGTCGTCCTTGTCGTCGGCCACCCCGTCGCCGTCGCTGTCGGCAGAAGGGATGTGGTCGTCCGCGTTGCTGGCACGGCGGCTGCGGTTGTGCTGCTTTGGTTCTTTTCCGAAGGAATAGCTTGCTGCCAAGTGAGCCGTGTAAAACCAGTCATTTCCCTCTGGGTTGCCCGCCACGCTCACCCCGTCCAAGTAATCGGTCAGCGTATATCGGAACGCTCCTTCCAGCCCCAGGGTCAGGCGGTCGCTCAGGCAGAAGCGGATGCCGCCGCCCATCGGGATGCTAACGGCCGCTTTTTGAAGCCCAAGTTGGTCGGCCTTCACACGCGCTGGATCTACGGCCCCGTTGTCAATCGCACTGCTAAAGTCGGTTTTGGGGAAAAAGAACAAGCCCCCGATGCCAATGGAAACGAAAGGCGCGATAGCGCGGCGGGTTTTGCTCCGCTCGCCCCCGCGCCGCTTGTACAGGCCGAACGGGTATATTTCGCCTGCGGCGGAAAGTTCGAGGAGCGGGCCGCGGAAAGAAATGGCGCGGGTTTGCCGCCACGGAGGTTCCTGGAAATTCTTGTCGTCGCCCGCAAGCCCGGTGTAGAGCAGGCCGAGCCGGGCAGCGAAGTTGTTGCTAAAGTTGCGGCGCAGGTGGGCGGCGAGCGAAGCGCGGAGCTCGAAAGATTGGAGGCGGGAGGTGGTTTCCTGGAGGTCGCCGGAATAAGTGCCCACGCCTATGCCGCCCCCGATTTCCCACGGACGGGACGTTTGGGCGGCGGCTAAAAACGGCATGAAAAGGATGTAAAAGAAAAGGATGGTGCTTCTCATAGTGCAATCGGTGTGGAATTAAAAGGCCAAAAGTAGCCTATTAGAGTGGTTTAGAAAGTTTAGATGGTTTAGGGGCTTCGCTTTCAGTCTGCCTGCCAAATCAAAAACTCTGCCACAAGGAGAGCACATCACCGCCACATTTTACCACACGGCTTACGGAGAGCGATTGCCTCCTCCACTTTTTCCCACGTTGTTTTCCGTTCTCGACAAATTTGAAACCTTGGGTTGCTCAACTCTTGAGAATGGATTTGCAGTCGTACACTTTTTCAACCCACGATTTTAATCGCGGGCAGGTACGGGAATCGCTTTTCATGAAACGGTTTTAACCGTTTTGACATAAAAACCGATAAATCGGTTTCAAAAATTGATGGTTTTCGCTAAGACCCACGATTAAAATCGTGGGCTGAAAAAGTGTACGGCTGTCAAGGAAGTGCATACTTTGTAGTTGCCCGCTTCCTTGTCAGTTTTGCAGTAAAAGCTTGCGGCCATCTTTTTTTTTGCAAATCCCGGGCTTTTCCAGAAAAATTTATTTCTCTCCTTTTGATTTTAAATTATTGAAAAACAACGTTTTAAAAACGAACGTAAAATTTTTTTGAAAAAAAAAAGTGTACTCGTGGCGTTTTGTGGGAAAATATGGAAACTGCGTTTACTTTTGTCCCTGTGAATTGGTGACCGATCCCACATTTGTCCCGACTCATACTTAGCAGAAGTCACAGTCCCACACTACGATGCAACTCATCGGTGAATATCCGGTATCCCTTGACGACAAGAGCCGCCTGCGCCTTCCGACCGCGCTGCTCCGCCAATTGACCGCCCCCGTGGCGGCCTCCAATGGCGAGGGTTCGGCCTATGAGTTTGTAGTAAACCGGGGGTTTGAGAAGTGTCTCACACTTTACCCCAAACCGGTCTGGGACGGCATCGCTGCTAAGTTGAGCCGTCTCAATAGTTTCAATGACCGGCACCGCGCTTTTGTGCGCGCCTTCCACTACGGCGCGTACCCACTTACCACCGACAGCGCGGACAGAATCCTGTTGCAGAAGCCCTTGATGGACTATGCGGGCATCACCAAAGAAGCCGTACTGCTTGCCATGAACGGCAAGGTCGAAATCTGGTCGCCAGAGCAGTACGCTTCCACTGCCGCTTTTGACCCGAACCAATTTGCCGATATGGCAAACGACGTGATGGGCGGCAACAACGAGGAACTATAAACGATGAACTATAAACGATGAACGATTTGCTGATCCCACTTTGTGATTAGGCACTCGTTTTCCGGAAGTTCTTAGTTCATCGTTCTTAGTTCTTAGTTCATAGTTAAAAAAAGATGGTGTACCACGAGTCTGTCCTTTTGCGCGAAAGCATTGACCTCATGGGCGTTGCGCCCGGTGGTGTTTTTGTGGACGCGACGTTCGGCGGCGGCGGGCACTCCAAGTTGATACTCGAAAAAATGGGCGGGAAAGGCCGCCTGTTTGCCTTCGACCAAGACGAAGACGCGAAGCGAAACACTGAACAGCAGGAGTTTTCAGGGAATCCTTCCTTCATTTTCGTCCCATCGAATTTTAGGCATTTGAAACGCCAGTTGCGCGCGGAGGGAATCCGTTCCGGCACCGTGAACGGCATTTTGGCCGACCTCGGCGTGAGCAGCCACCAGATTGACACGGCGGAGCGCGGGTTTTCGTACCGCTTCGAGGCCGCGCTGGATATGCGAATGAGCCGCCTCGACGGCGAAACGGCTGCCGACTTGCTGAACACGCGCAGTGCGGAGGATCTGCAGCGCATATTTAGCGAACTGGGTGAGGTGCGCAACTCCAAAACCTTGGCGCAAGCCGTGGTGCAGGAGCGCGAAAAAAAACGGTTCCGCACTACGGGAGACTTGGTGGAACTGTGCAGCAAAAACCTCATGGGCGAGCGGATGCGCTACTTCTCGCAGGTGTTTCAAGCGCTGCGGATGGAGGCGAACGACGAATTGGGCGCGCTGGAAGATTTTATGAAAGAGGCTTTGGAGATGCTCGCGCCGGGAGGCCGTTTGGCGGTCATCACCTTCCACTCGCTGGAAGACCGGATGGTCAAGAATTTTATGAAAACCGGCAATGCGGCGGGCGAGCCGGACAAGGATTTTTACGGGAACATCTCGCGGCCCTGGGATTTGATTACGAAGAAACCAGTAGAAGCGAGCGACGAAGAGACAAAGCAAAATCCGCGAGCAAGGAGCGCGAAACTGCGCGTTGCAGAGAAGAAGACAGCGTAGCGAGCGCATTATCAAATTCCCTCATTATCAAATTATCACATTCGCACAATGGCCAACAAACTGCTCAACGCACTGAACGTCAGCCGCCACTCTACGGATTGGGTGTTCGACAACTTCCAGTACCTGCTTTTTTTGGGCGGATTGGGCATTGTCTATATCGCCAACGCGCATTTTTCCGAAAAGGGCGTGCGCCGCATACAGACCATGCAAAAGGAGATAAAGGAATTGAAATGGGAATACACTTCTATAAAGAGCGAGACGATGTACAAGAGTATGCAAAGCCAGATTGACGAAAATGTGGAGTCTGATGAACTATACCTCGATAACAAAGGACCAAAAGTCATTCAAGTAAAATAAGCGAGCGTGATGTAATGGCACACGGATAGGACGGATCAAACGGATTTGCACAGATTTCTAAATCCGTTTTTATCTATCAAATCCGTCTCATCCGTGTGCCATTACATCACACAGCGAGCCAATAGGTAGCAACCACAAATTAGTTTGCCCTATTTACCACGGAGAGCACGGAGAACACAGAGGCTTCCCTCTTGAAAATCACTGCGTTAAACTCTGTGCCCTCCGTGTCCTTCGTGGTGAAGTAAATTCGCCGAGGTACTTAAACAGCAGAACAATGCTCAACGTCAAAAACGAAGTCCTAATCCGCGTGTACTCGGTAGCAGCCGTGGTACTGGTGGTGGCTGTCGTGATCTTGACGCGCTTGTTCCAACTGACCATTACGGATGCCCATATTTGGGAGGCCAAAGCCGACAGCCTTTATGTGAAGTTGGTGGACGTGCCTACACAGCGCGGCAATATTTTGGCCGACGACGGCTCGCTGCTCGCCACTTCGCTCCCGTTCTTTGACATACATTTTGACGCAAAAGCCACGGGGCTTACCCCCGAAATATTCAACGACCAAGCGGTGGACAGTCTTTCGTGGCTACTCTCCACCTACATTGACCAGCAATACACGCCGGGCGCGTACCGCCAATGGTTCGACTCGCTCCGCGCTGCCGACGAAAGGACAAGGGGCATCCGATATGTGCCGATTGCGAAGAACCTTCCCTACTCCAAAATGCTCCTCATCAAGACGTTCCCCATTTTCCGTGAAGGCCGCAACGATGGAGGGTTCATCTTGGAGCAGAACAGCAGGCGCGAGCGGCCTTTCAAAATGTTGGCGCAACGTACCATCGGCTACTCCCAACGAGAAGGCGCATTGCCCGTCGGCATCGAGGGGAGTTTCAACACCATCCTCGATGGGAAACGCGACGACCTGCCGCAGCAACTTATGCTGAAGGTGCCGGGCGACATCTACATCCCCATCAACGACCTCGCGGAAATAGAACCCGCTTCGGGCGACGATGTGGTGACGACCCTGGACATCAATATCCAAGACGCGGCAGAAAGCGCCCTGCTCAACGCCTGCCAAACCCACAACGCCGACCACGGCTGTGCCATCGTGATGGAGGTGAAAACCGGGAAAATCCGCGCCATGGCAAACATCGGCCGCACCAAATCGGAAGGCAAAGCGGGCTATTGGGAGACCTACAACTACGCCGTGGGCGAGCGCGTGGAGCCGGGCTCGATGTTCAAACTCGCCTCGTTCATGGCCATGATGGAGGCCGGGGAGTTGGACGATTTTGACCAAAAAGTGCCCGTATATGGCGGCAAGGTGAAGATTTACGAAGAAGAACTCGTGGACGCGGTGCCACACGGGCTGGATTCGATGACCATCAGGCAAATCTTCGCCCAGTCGTCCAACGTCGGCACAGCCACGCTCACGCAGCAGTTTTTCAAAAGTAAACCCGCAGCGTTCGTGCAGCAACTCCGCAACTTCAACCTCGATATGCCCACGGGCATCGAAATCGGCGGAGAAGAAAACCCCATCGTGAAAAACCCCGAAGACCCCAAAAGCGAATGGAGCGGTACCACGCTCCCTTGGATGAGCATCGGCTACGAACTGCTGCTCACGCCGCTGCAAATGCTCACGTTTTACAACGCTGTGGCCAACGACGGGCGCATGATGAAGCCCTACCTCGTGCAGCGCACCGAGCATTACGGCGAGGTCATCAAGGAATTCCGCCCCGTCACCATGCGGCGCAACATCGCTTCCAAAAACACGCTGCGCAAAGCCAAAGAACTGCTGAAAGAAGTGGTAGCGACTGGCACTGCCAAAAACATCTATACCCCACTGTTCGACATAGCGGGCAAGACGGGAACGGCCCAGATAAACTACCACAAGTTCCGCGCTACCAAAGGCATCCGCCACCAAGCCGGGTTCTGTGGCTTTTTCCCCGCCGACGACCCGGTGTACTCCTGCATCGTGGTCATCAGCGAGCCAGAGCGCGGCGGCTACCATGGCGCGGAAGTGGCCGCCCCGGTGTTCCGCCAAATAGCCGACAAGTGCTTCGCCATGAAAGCCGAACTGCACCGCCCGGTGAATGCCGACAAGCCAAAACCCTTGCAAGCCGCCCAATTGCCGAGCTACGATGCGGGCGCGAAAGAAGATTTGAAAGAAAGCCTGCTCTGGCTGGGGCTTGATTTTGACCCTGCCCCAGACGTGGCCGATTGGGGCGTAATGGTCGCCAAAGACAGCCTCGGTCTCACGATGCAAAACCGCACGGTGGGCGACAAGAACATTCCTTCCGTGGTGGGCATGGGTTTGAAGGATGCGATGTACTTGCTCGAAAACCGGGGCTGCCGGGTGCAGGTGCGCGGGGTGGGGAAGGTGCGGCGGCAGAGTTTGGCCGTAGGGACGCGGGCGAGCGGGCAGACTTGCGTGCTGTTTTTGGAATAGAATTCAATTGAAAAAACGCAGCAAAAAATGAGAAACCGCTTTTTCAAATTCCTTCTTTTCAACTTCCTCCTCACGGCGTTGCCGGGGAGATTGAATGGAGAAATGTTGCTTCCATCAATGGTGGAAAATCAAGCAGGCTATGGACTAAGTACAAGTGCTGAACTGCAAAAAACTACGGTAGGAAAATCGAAGGCAAAGAAATGGCATAAGTGGTTTGGGCCAAAAAAGGGCAGGGCGATCTGGGGGGCTTTAGTTTGGATCGCAGTTGGAATTCTGTGGTTGAGCGCAGTTGGCCTCCTTGTCTGGCTTGCTTGGCTCCTTGTGGGGAATGTTCCTTTAGCGATGCTCATCGGTTTTGTGTTGTATCTGCTCATTGGCTCCTTAATATTTTCTATTCGAGATAAAAAAGATAAGGCTCGAAGGAAGAAAAACGCGGGGCCTAAAAAGTGAATCGGATTTGTGCGGTCGTGTCAATGCTCAAAAGTCACCTTGCGATAGATTTTTGACAGAAGAACTTTCACGCCGATGCTCTGGAAATAGGCTTCGCCGTCCAATCCCTGAACAGAAGACGGTTGCCAAAAGCCGTCTTCGTCGCGCAGGTAAAAGTCCACCTGGGCTTTGTCCTGATGGATGAGGGCGTACTCGCGGAACGATGGAAGGGTTTTGTACTCGGCGAATTTTTGGCCTTTGTCGAAAGCCGCAGTAGAGTCGGACAACACCTCCACGATGAGGATGGGGTTGGTGATTGCGCCAACTTCTTCGTCCATGAATTCGGCTTGGCCGACTACCGCCAGTGCGTCGGGATAGTAATAGTAACCAAATGCGGGCAGGTAGATTTTGGTGTCGTTGTTGAGGGCTTCAGCATCCGTCCGGTCTTCCAAAGATTTGAAAAGTTGGCCAAAAATGTTGCCAGAGATGCGGATGTGAGCAGGTTTTGCGCCAGCCATAGGAATGATGATGCCGTTGAGGAAAATGTGTTTTTGCCCGGTTTTGCGCTCGATTTCGAGGTATTCGGCCACCGTATAGCGGCGGCGTAGCGCACGGAGCGGGGCGGCAGAAGGCGGCGGAGAAGCAAGTGCGACCATGGTTCTGAAAAATTTTAGGTGACAAAAATACAAAAATGCGCTTAACCCATCTCCTCCAAAACCTGCAAGTGCAAGAAGCACAAGGCAGCACGGACATCGAAATCGGCCAAATCCGATTCGACAGTCGCGCTGTGCAGCCTGGAGATGTGTTTGTGGCGGTTCGTGGTGCGGCGGTGGATGGGCATCAGTTCATACCAGTAGCAGTGGAGAAGGGGGCAGTAGCAGTCGTACACGAGCGGGGTACAGATTTGACAACTTTTAAAAAGTTGTCAAATCTATCATTGGTGCAGGTCGAGAATAGTGCCGAAGTGCTGGGCCAGATGGCTTCCAACTACTACGGCAACCCTTCAGGTGAAATAGCCTTAGTCGGAATCACTGGCACCAACGGGAAAACCACCACCGCCACGCTGCTGTGGCAACTGTTCACGGTGCTCGGCTACAAATGCGGACTCATCGGCACCGTGGAGAACAGGGTAGGGGAGGAGGTGGTTTCGAGCACCCACACTACGCCCGATGCGGTGCGGCTGCACGAATTGCTCCGAAAGATGGCCGATGCGGGTTGCAGCCAAGTGTTCATGGAAATCAGCA
>JBJXFT010000358.1:0-3857 GCA_046155725.1 Saprospiraceae bacterium | reverse complement strand
CCCCGTGGTTTTGTGCCGAAACCTGCACCGCATCCATCCCAAAAAAAGCCGCTGCCTCGCGCACCACCGCCACGGTCGAGCGGCTGAACTCTCCCACGATTTTCGGGCCTTGCACCCACTCGCGGATGGCTTTCATGTACATGGGGTCGAGGTAACCTTCGGTTCCTTCTTCGAGGTTGAACCCCAAAAAATCAACTTCTTTGGCCGCAAAGTAGCGGGCATCGGTGAGGTGGGCGACTCGGCCGGCTTTGAATAGTGTGGGCAAGGTGGGAATGTTGTGGCGGTTGCCGAGTAACGATGAACTATATAACGATGAACCATGAGCAATCGGGGGCGGATGTTGTGGCGGCTGCTTTGGCGGCCAAATGCGTGGACGGCGGGCAAAGTGGCAGCAAAGGTAGGCAAAGCGCAAAATCTCTTCCCTTCGGCTGGCGCATTGCGTAGTTTTGCCCGTCGAGGCAACACGTTTGCGAAACCTTTAAAGGTTTCGCAAACGTATCTATTCTACAGTTCATCGTTCATCGTTATTCCATTCATCATTAGGATTTGAAAAATCGCCCTCTCCTCTGGCTCCTCCTCCTGCTCGCCGTGGCGTTCGCCGCGTGGAAGCTGCATTCCAACAAAAAACAACTCGAGGCCGAGGCCGAACTCTCCAAACTCGTGCGGGCTTTTGTGCCCGTGGACGTGGTGGAGCCAACGCTGGAAACGCTCGCCAACCAACTGGAGGCCGACGGTATTTTCCTGCCTTTCAAGGAAATGTTCATCATATCCGAAACGGCTGGCCGCGTGCTGGAAACTTACAAAAACAAAGGCGAATGGCTGACCGAAGGCCAAGTGATCGCCAAGGTGGACGACGAACTGCTGCACATCGAACTGGAAGCCACACAAGCCAATCTCGTCAAACTCCAAAAAGACCGAGAGCGCCTCACCAACCTCATCGAAGGCGAAGCGGCGCCCAAAAACAAGATAGAAGACCTCGAACTCGGCATCCTCGTGGCCGAAGCCAAGGAAAAAGGATTGAAAAAACAGATTGCCAACACGAGCATCAAGGCCCCCATGACGGGCACTTTGGGGATGCGCTTCATCGAGCGCGGCAGCGTCATCGGGCCGGGCATACAAGTAGGCCAAATGACCAACCTCGAAAAACTTTTCCTCATGGTGAAAGTGACGGAGCGCGACGTGCTGAACGTGAAAAAAGGCCAGTCGGTGAGCGTCACTGCCGATGTGTTTCCAGGCCAAAGCATCGCCGGGAAGGTGACGAACATCGGCCTCCGCGCCGACAACGCCTTCACCTACGATGTGGAGATAGAAGTGGTCAACCCCAAAGGAAACCCGCTGCGCGGGGGGATGCACGCCAAAGCATCTTTCACGTTCAACGCCAACCGGATGGGCCTCACGCTGCCACGCCGAGTGATAGCGGGCAGCCTGCAAGACCCCAAAATATTTGTGGTGCAAGGCGACACGGTGGCTTTGCTCCGCCCCATTGCGCTCGGCGGCATCTTTGGCGACAAGGTGGAAGTGATTTCTGGCATCCGCCAAGGCGAGCAAGTGGTGCTGACCGGCCAACTCAACCTTACCGACGGAGCAAGGGTGAGCGTGGTGCGCTGATGGCTCATATCGTTCCGAAAAACCTTGAACTTTAAAACAATTCGCTCGACATGAAAAAAACGATTTTCCTCTCCATCGCCTTTTTGGCTTCACTGGTCATTTGGCTCACTTGTTCCAATTGCCGCTCCATCAAGCGCAACGTTGATTCGCGCCCCGTGACCCACGAAATATGGGACGGCTTAGTGAAAAAGCACGTCGGTGCCGATGGCTTTGTCAATTACAAAGGCTTCATCCGCGACAGCGCGGAACTTGGCCGCTACCTCCGCCTCCTCGAAACCTCGCACCCCAGCGAAAAGGGCTGGACGCGCCAAGAACAAATGGCCTACTGGATAAATGCCTACAACGCCTACACGGTGCAACTCATCGTGCGCAATTACCCCACCGAAAGCATCAAAGACATCAAGCGCGGCATTGCCTTCGTCAATTCTGTGTGGGACATAAAGTTTATCAAGATTCAGGGATACACCTACGACCTGAACAACATCGAGCACAACATCTTGCGCCCTGTGTTCAAAGATGCCCGCATCCATGCCGCCGTCAACTGCGCTTCCTACTCTTGCCCCAAGCTGCTCAACGAAGCCTACACCGCCGAACGCCTCGAAAAACAATTGGACGCAAGTATGCGCAGCTTCGTGAACGACCCCGTGCGCAACCAGATTACGGTGGAAAAAGCCAAGGTTTCCGAGATTTTCAAATGGTTTAAGGGCGACTTCGAGCGCGACGCCGGCTCGGTGCGCGCGTACCTCAACCGCTACTCCAAGGTGCAACTGACGGACAAAACCGACATCTCGCATATAGATTACAAGTGGTCTTTGAACGAGGCGAAATGAACCTCCGGCTTTGTCGGTTCAAAGACCATTTTCCTAACGAACCTAAATTTTAACACCCAAGGTATTTCACAGTAAAAACGGTAGCTTGACTTTTGCGCACCTCTTACGGCAAACACTTTGAACTACGAGGCGATTTTTCAATCGCCGCTTCCCCAAGAATAAAACCGATTTGCCGGCGTTCAACCGCCCTTCCTTTTTTGCTCAAGCATTTTTGATGTCACCGGTTTTTCGGGGCTGCGCCCTGAAACAGCCGTTTTTTTTAATCAAGAACTCTTCCGACTTCCGAGCCTCTACCTGGCTCTTAACCGTACACAGTTAAGACTTTAAACAAACAATGCAGTCGAACAGATTTATTTGCTACTGGGTAGCACTTCTTGCCCTGACAATCTTCTTCTCTTCCGCCGCCGCTCCCGTTTGCGCACAAAACGACGACGACCAGCAGCAACTCTCTGACTTGGAAGACCCGATTGACACTTCTGATATTTTGGTCGCCAAAGGCGGTGCTTATACCGTGAGTATCACCGATGCCGAATTGCGCGAACGGCTTGGCTCTTTGAGCAGTTGTCTGGAACTACGCGCCACGGCCGTGGTGAAAGGCTACATCAAAACATACGTGCAGATACAGACCGAAAAAACGCGCAACATGCTCGGCAAGCGGCTCACCTACTTTTCGCTTTATGAATCCAAGATGAAAGAATACGGGGTGCCAGAGGATTTGAAATTCCTTTCGGTGGTGGAGTCGGCCCTCAACCCCAAAGCCGTCTCTCGCGTGGGAGCCACCGGGCTTTGGCAATTTATGCCCAGCACGGGCGGTGAGTATGGCCTGCGCACCAATACCGCCGTGGAAGACCGCAGCAACCCGGTGAAAAGCACTGATGCAGCCGCCCGCCACTTGCGCGACCTCTACGAGCGTTTCGACGACTGGGCACTCGCTTTGGCGGCTTACAACAGCGGCTCGGGGCGCGTGAACGCCGCCATCCGCCGCGCCGGAAGCCGCAATTTTTGGAGCATACAAAGATTCTTGCCCGCCGAAACGCGCAACTACGTGCCGGCATTCATAGCGGCCACCTATATCTGCAATTACTTCCAAATCCATGGCCTGATGCCAAACGACCCTGATTTGGACCAGCAACTGACGGAGTATGTGAACGTGTACGAGGGCATCTCGTTCCGCGACATTTCGGACGCGACGGGCATCCCGTACCAAGTGATCAAAGACCTCAACCCAGGATTCAAGCGCGACTATGTGCCGCCCACTACGGACGGCCATTTTGTGATTGTGCCGCAGCGCGTCATGCCGGCTTTCATCCGCTACCTCAATTCGGTGAGCAGCGCGCGCAAGTACAATCTGGAGAGCATCGAAAAATACACCAGCGCCGACTCGGGCGATGGCCGCTACTGGGTCAGCAACGCAAAGCC
>JBJXFT010000356.1:0-6261 GCA_046155725.1 Saprospiraceae bacterium | reverse complement strand
CAATGCGAAGACCTCGTAAAAGACCTCCAGCAACTCAGCCAAGAGGTCGGCCACCGAGACTTGGCCGCCACGGTGGGCGAATTGCGCAACCGAATGTCCGAGCCGTTCATGTTCGTCATCGTCGGCGAAGTAAAGGCGGGCAAGAGCAGTTTTGTCAACGCGCTCTTGGAATCAAAGCGGGAGATTTGCGCCGTTGCGCCCCAGCCCATGACCGATACCATCCAGCAAATTCTCTACGGCGAAAGAGAGGAAACGGTGACGGTGAACCCTTACCTGAAAAAGATATTCCTGCCCGTCGAAATCCTGCGCGACATCGCGGTGGTGGACACGCCCGGCACCAACAGCATCGTGGAGCGGCACCAAGACATCACCGAAAATTTCATCCCCGCCAGCGACCTTGTCATCTTTGTCTTTGAGGCAAAAAACCCCTATCGGCAATCGGCATGGGACTTTTTTGACTTCATCCACTCAGAATGGCACAAGAAAATCATCTTCGTGCTCCAGCAAAAAGACCTGCTGTCAGAAGCCGATCTGATGGTCAACGAACGCGGGCTGTACGATTTTGCGGTGAAAAAAGGCATGGCCGAACCCAGCATTTTTGCCACCAGCGCAAAGGCCGAACTCGAAGGCCGGTTCGACCAGAGCAACTTTTCCGCCGTGCGCGATTACATCCGCACTCATGTGACGGGCGGGCGCGGCGCGGCACTGAAATTGAAAAACAACCTCACCACTTCGCACCACATTCTCGAACGCTTGCGCACCGACCTCGACAGCCGCGCCGAGCAGTTCCGCCAAGACACCGAATTCCGCAACGACATCCACCAAACCCTCGAAAGCCAAGAAAAAAAATCGAACCACCACGCTTCGCTCCTCATCGAAAACCTCCTCAACGGCTACGACCGCATCACCCGCAACACGGGCCAAGAACTGGCGGACGGCCTCTCGTTCCCCTCGCTTTTGAGGCGCTCGTTCATGGGGCTTTTTTCCAAACAAGCCAGCATCACCGACTGGCTCAACGGCCTCGCCAAGCAACTCGAACTCCAACTCAACGCCGAACTCCGCACCAAACTCAACGACGGAGTGGTAGACCTGGCCGATTCGGTGCAGCAAATGGCAAAGATGATTGACCTCAAAATCCGCGCTGCCGACACGGTGGTCAAGAGCGATTCCTACATCTTCGAGGCCATCTCTGAAAAACGCGCCGCCGTGATGAAAGAACTCCAAGAGGCTTTTGCCCGATTCATGGCGCGGTCCGAGAGTTTCAACGACGGGCGCTTGTTTCCAGAAAACGCCACGGTGTCGCCCAACATCGCTGCCGGGAGCGGAGCGGCCGTCATCGGCCTCATCTTGGCGGGCGTGACCAAAATGGCTGTGTTCGACATCACGGGCGGGTTGCTGACGGGCATTGGGGTCTTGTTCGCCGGGTTCACGGCGCGGGCGCAGCGCAGCAAAATCGTGAAGGGCTACGAACACGAAATCGCCCAAAGCCGCATACAGATGGAGGAAGCGTTGGAGGGCAAACTGCGCGGCTATGTGCGCACCATTAAGGGTCGTATTGGAGACAATTTTGGAGAAATAGACGCGCTCTTGGCCAACGAAGAAAGCCAAATAGCCCACTTCAATACACAGCACACAGCCTTGCAGCACAAGTTGGTGGCGTTAGACAAGGCTTTGGAAATCAGTTGAGTAAAAGCACCCGCGATTTGCCATAAACCATCGCCCCTGTCTGGCTCTCCAACAGCGGAGCGGGGCTTTGCCCAAATTTTGGTATGCGAAAAAATGGAAAGTGGCGTTAGTTTTGCTCTGTCAAATCTCTAAGTCTTCAGCACCTACGCTTTGGCATAAATTCGAAAATTATCACGGCCACCGAGCCTCCGATATAAAGACGTAATCGGTTTTTGGGATGTCCTCTTCCGCAGCAATGTGGAGGGGGATTTTTCTTTTGAAACCTGGATAGGGGATTTTCAAACACATAGGTGCTGTGTGAAAGCACCAAGTTCATTGACATAAAAAATTGTAGATTTGCTGAAAAATAAGCAAGTCCACTTTTGGACTATGCCGTTTAGGCGGGTCATAGTACCCGCCTATTTTTTTTCCTGAATTTGTGGGGTTTCAAAATCGGGGTCATAAGGCTGGTCGGATTTGTAGAGCGTGTAAATGAGGACGAGGAGTTTCCGCTGGACTGCGACGTAGGCTTTCATTTTGATGAAAGATTTTTCGAACACCCTTTGGAAGAGGTCGGCGAATTTTTTTTCATGCTTGACGACGACCAGTGCGGGAAAGTGGAGCGCCCGTCGGATGTGAGAGTTCCCTTTTCGGGAAATCCTGGTGGCACCGTGGATTGAATCGCCGCTTTCGCGCTGGACGACATCATAGCCTGCGAAACAAACCAGTTGCCCTTTGCTTTTGAAGAGCGCGAACCCGTCGGTCTCGGCCACGACGGTCGCCACCGTGATGAGCCCCAGCCCTTTCACCCGGCAGATTTGCCCGATTTTTCGTTTCAGTTCCGGGTCCGAATCCACCGTTTGCTGGATTTCCTCCTCGATTTGCCGGATTTGTTTTTCCAAGAAACGTATGAGGTCTTTGGCGCGTTTTTGGGCGTTTTTTTCGGGCTGATGGGCGGTGTCTCGGGCGTGGGTCTGGTTTTTGGCGATGGTCTTCTGTTCTTGCAAAGCCACTCTTTCGCGGCACAAACGCTTTGTTTTGAGCAGTTTGTCGCTGGGCGGCGACCAGACTGGCAGCCGGCGCTCCAAGCCCATCTGCGCCAACATTCGGGCATCGATGGCGTCGGTCTTGCTGCGCTGGTTGAGGCTTTTGGCGAAGGCCTTGGACTGGCTGGGCAGGACCACCGAGACCGCCGCCCCGCTTTCGTGCCAGAAATAGGCGCACCTTTCGTGGTAGACGCCGGTGGCCTCCATCACCACCGCGAACTCCACCCCTTCGATGCGGTGCTTGTCCGCCCAAGACCGCATTTTTTTCAAACCCGAGTCACTGTTGTCGAACTTCGTGCTGGCGCGGACGCGGACGTGCTGCCCCAACTCCAAATTTGAAAACACAACCTGAAGCGTTTTTTTTGATACCTCCACGCTCAGGCACTGACGGACTGGAACTTGCTTTGCCATACTTTTTCTGATTTTTTTGGCTTGTGAAAGCCTTTGAAAAATGAAGTGAGAAATTTCTGGCTGGTTCACCCTTCGTCCTGTCTCGTAGTTTTATTCAACCTCGGTTCCAATTTGTGGACCCGGGTTTAAGTGCTGTTCGGACTCTAAGGAACCCCGGAAGTGAGGACTTTCTATGTGGGTGCATAGTACTGACGTACTTGCTTAGGCACAATTCCTCTCACTTCCCGGCCAGGTTCCAAACCTACAATTTTTTATGTCAATGAACTTGGGCGCAACATACGAGGCACATAGGGCACATAGTTTTTAGGCTCGCTCTACTTGGTGCATACTGGGCAAAGTATTTTCCTCAATCCATTTTTCGTACGCCTCGTTGGCCCGCGCTTCAAAGCGCATGATGCACGGCACCTCGTAGGGGTGCATGGCCTGAACGGCTTTTTCCAACACACTTTCCAATGCCGCGCGGGTTTTCAAAATCGAAACCCATTCGCCTTCTTGCTGCACAGCTCCTTGCCACCGATAGGCGCTTTGAACCGGGAACACATGGACGCAAGCCGCAAGCCTTTGCCGCAGGAGGCTGTCAGAGATGCGGAGCGCCGTGGCTTCGTCGGGGCAGGTGACGTAGAAAACAAGGAACGGCATGGTCAGGCCAGGGATTTGGAAAGGATGAAACTGAGGTATACTTCGTCTTGGTTGTTCAGCCCGAGGCGGTTGTTGCTGAGGTGGAGCAGACTGGGAAGGGCGCGGTCGAGGCTTTCGCCCAGTTCTTTCAGAATCATTTGGTTGCCCAGTGCCCAGCGCGCCCATTCGGGCTGTTTTTTGTCAAATTTTTCCGTTTCCAGCGCTTTCCAGAGTTCGCCCAAGGTGGCGCGGAGGTCTTCTTCTTGCGGCGCAAAGTTTTTTTCAAAGCCCTCTTTTATTTCCGCCAGAAAACCCGCATCGGGCGCGGCATTGTCTTGCGCGAAAAAAAGCGGCAGCCATTGCTCAGCCAATTCGCCAAAATAGCGGGCGGCCCGCGCCTGGCTCAGCCCCGCAGCGTGCGCGGCAATGGTGTGCATGCGCAGTGCGTCGAACATCGTGTCGCCATAAGTGCGCTGCTCCCCGGCCAGCCTTTCGAGCGCCACGCGGCTGCTCAAGTGGAAATGTTCCTCGGCCCAAGCGAGGGCCGCTTCGCCGCCAAAACGTTCGGTTTCTGGGGCGTATGGCACCTCTTCCCATTCGCCGCGCCCTTCTTGCCAGCCGGCAAATGCTGGGCGGAGCGTTTCTTCCAACCATGCCTCCTCGCCGCGCAAGCGCAAGCGGATGTGAGGGCCGCGCTCGTCCTGGTAGCGGATAAAAAAAGCGCGGGTGCCCCGGTTGGCCCAGATGTGCTGCTGCAGGAATGGCCGGAGGCCGCGAACCAAAAAAACGTCTTGGTTTTCAAGCGGGTAGAAGTGGATGGAAAGCCAGGTCATAAGTAGAATGTGATAATTAGCCAATCTGCTAATTCCCACCAAGATGCCGCATATTTTAGGCTGGGCTAATTTTGCCGACGTACTTAGTGGAAACAAAAGAGGGTTGTAGCAAAGGTCGGGTTTGATAAAAGCAAGATTTTTGAATGGAAGCCATCGCCCTTCAAGATTCCAATACCCGCTCCAGCCGAATGCCCCGCGAGCCTTTTATCAAAAGAACCGTGCCGTGCAGGTCTTGGGCATCGAGCCAAAGTTTAGCGGCCTGGTTGTCGGCAAAATGCAAGGCCCCGAACTTTGCAAACGAGGTGTTCCCAAACTCCTTTCCCACCAGCACAATCTGGTCAATCTTGAGCCGCCCGGCAAAACGCAGCAAGTCCTCGTGTTCTTTCTGGCTGTTGTCGCCGAGTTCCAGCATATCGCCCAGAATGGCGATGCGGCGCGTGGCAGGCATGGCGCAAAGGCTTTGAAGGGCAGGCTGCATACTCGAAGGGTTGGCGTTGTAGGCATCAAGCAAAATGGTGGCGCCGTCGCGCTGGATCACTTGCGAGCGGTTGTTCGAGGGCGTGTAATTTTCGAGCGCGGCTTTGATTTTTTCCGCAGGCACTTTGAAATAAATGCCGAGCGCAATGGCCGTCATCACATTTTGAAAGTTGTGGTTGCCAAAGATTTGCGTCGCCACTTCCACCCTCGGCCCGTCGTCGGAAAGGAACGCCGCTTGCACAAACGGCATATCGGCCAGCATCTGCACTTCGATGATGCCCGGCTCTGGGCGGAGCGTTTCGGCGCGGCCATAGCCCACGCGCATCGGCACTTTTTTGGACATGGCCGGGAGGTGTTTTTCCGACAGGTTCACGAACGCGCAACCGTGGTTTTTGGTGAGGAAATCAAACAGTTCGCCCTCCGCTTTTTTCACCCCCGCGAGGTTTCCGAAGCCTTCGAGATGTTCCTTCCCGATGTTGGTCAGCAGCCCGTGCGTGGGCAGCGCGATGCGGCAAAGTTTTTGGATGTCGCCCGGTTGATTCGTTCCCATTTCGATGATGGCGACCTCTGTGCCGCGCGGCATGGAGAGCAGCGTGAGCGGCACGCCGATGTGGTTGTTCAAATTCCCCTTCGTGAAATGACAAGGGTAATGCGCCGCCAAAACAGTGGAAACCAATTCTTTGGTCGTTGTCTTTCCGTTCGAGCCGCCGATGCCGATGACCGGGATGTCGAACTGGCGGCGATGGTGATTCGCCAAATTCTGCAAAGCCCCCAGCACATACGGCACGAGCAGGCAACGTTCGTTGGTGCGGTAGGCGAGGTCGTCAATCACGGCGTAGGCTGCGCCGTTTTCGAGGGCTTGCGCGGCGAATTTGTTGCCGTCAAAATTGTCCCCTCTCAGCGCGAAAAAGATACAGCCCGGCGGCAGATTCCGCGTGTCGGTGCTTGCCACGGGGTGGCTCTGAAAAATGGAATAGAGTGCTGGGATGCTCGTCATGGTTGATTTATTCAATGTCGCAACTTCCCGAAAGTTTCAAACTTTCGGGAAGTTTATTCGAGATGACGTTTACTAAACCTCCAAGGTCTATCGATTACCCACAGAATGAAGGTGCGTAGCACCGATGATATTTGTAGCACCGGTTTTGCCCTTTTGAAAAGGTGCAGCGCACCGAAATGTACCGAAGAAGGTGCCGGTGCGCTGCACCTCAACG